>NZ_CP010951.1:4313722-4615176 GCF_001580455.1 Ramlibacter tataouinensis | reverse complement strand
GCTGATCGCACTCCTGGCTGCGGCTGGCATGACGGGTTGCGTCGCCTATGGCTACCCGTACTACTACGACAGCCAGTACGGCGGCTATACCACCAGCCCGTACTACTCGAGCGCCTACTCCGGGTACAACTACTACCCCTACGGCTACTACTATCCCTACAGCTACTCCGCTCCCTACTACTATCCTTACTACGCCTATCCGTACTACGCGCCGTATTACGGTCGCTACTACCGCGGGTACTACGCCTACCCGTACTACGGTTACCGCTCCTACTGGGGCCATGGGCACCACAGGCACAGTGGCAATCACCCAGGGTTCTCGGGAAGCGGCGGACACCGGCACGGCGGCGGGAGCATGCACGGCGGCCGTGGAATGAACCACAACAGCGCCCGGCGCTAAAGCCGGCCGGGGCCCCAGGCGGCCCGCTTTAAGATGCCCAAGATGATCAAGAAATCCCTCATCACCCTTTCCCTTGCCGCGGCATTTGCCGCTCACGCCCAGCAGGCAAGCCCGCCCTCCTCGCCTTCCTCTCCCGCCAAGAAGGAAGCCGTCGCGCGCATCCTGAAGGTGCAGCAACCCAGCATCGAGGCCATGGCCCGCGCGCTGGTGCAGCAGCCGGCCGCCGAGCTCATGGGCAACGCAGGCATCGAACTGCAGCAGCGCGTGCCCCGGGAGAAGCAGGAAGCGATCGCCAAGGAGATCCAGGGCGATGTCCAGAAGTTCGTGGACGAGTCGGTTCCGGTGGTGCAGAAGCGCGCCGTGGCCCTCGCCCCCACGACCCTGGGCACCCTGCTGGAAGAGCGCATGACCGAGGACGAACTGCGGCAGGTCGCCACGATCCTCGAATCCCCGGCCTTCGTGAAGTTCCAGGGCTTGTCACCCGACATGCAGAAGGTGCTGGCCGAGAAGCTGGTGGCCGACACGCGCCCCTCGATGGAGCCGAAGCTGCGCGCGCTCGAGCAGACCGTCGCCAAGCGCCTGGGGATCACGCCCGGCGCCGGCGGACCCGTCGCACCGGGCGCGGCCGCTCCCAACGGCAAGGCGCCGCCGGCCAAGAAATAAGCTGCGGTCAGGCGGCCTGCCGCAGGAACCTGCGCACATTGTCGGCGTCAGGCCCCATCGTCTCGACCGCCAGGCGCAACTCGCTCTCGCTGCAATGCAGCCACCGCATCCAGTTGCGCCGCTCCCACTCGTAGTCCAGGTTGATGATCAGCAGATCGTCACCTTCCGTGGCGCTGTCGTCGAACATCGCTGCGCTCCAAGGAAACATGGCCCCAGCGTAAGCCGGGGCCATGGCAGGGCAGGCAGGAAAAGAAGCGTGCGGACCGTCCGACAGGCGGGGCGATCCTTGTAGTCTGCTTCGGTGACCCGCGTAGCCGGGTCGCCTACGCCAAGCGACTTACGCCAGGTCGCTGGCCGCCGCCAGGCCTGCGCGGCTGGAGAACTCGTGGCAGGCCGCCTCGAAGCTGCGGATCTCGTACAGCGCTTCCCGCAGGCTCATTTCACCGCGCTCCATGAGCTTGCCTGCCAGGTGTTCGGTCAGTGGCTTGAGCCGCGCCAGCGACGCCTTGGTCTCACCATACAGGCGCTCGCTTTGCATCTCCATGATGGCGCGCGTCTCTTCGTCCAGGTCCTTGCCCGGGCTGTCGTGCAACGCGCCGAAATTCAGGCGCGTCTTGCGGTACATGCCCATCTCGGCCACCGCGTGGTGCAGCAGGCGCGTGACGCGCGAGATGTCGTTGTGCGCTCCGTTGGTCGTGCCTTCCTCGCCGAAGAACAGCTCCTCGTTGGCCATGCCGCCCAGCAGCACACGCACGTCGTGCTCGATGTCGGCCTTGGTCTTGAGCAGGTTCGCGCCCTGCTTGTGGAACACGAAGCCCAGCGCGTTGTTTCGCGGATTGGCCTTCAGCGAGATCTTGATCGTCTTCATGGCGGCCTGGATCCGGTCCCAGTCACCCTCCGCGGCCTTGCGCTCGGACTCGAAGTCCACCAGGAAGTGGCCCCACTCGTGGATCGCGATGATGCGGCGGTCACGTTCCCGCTCCTTGGTGGTGTGCGCGTTGACGTTGCCCACCAGCACGCGCTCGGCCGCCTGCATCAGCGTGTCGCTGCCGATCATGACACCGGCTTGCACCGCCGTGATGCCTGCCTGGTTCACGATGGTTTCGAGGTCCGCCGGACTGCGGCCCTCGGTCACCTCGACCAGATGCGCGAGGTCGAGGTCGGGCAGCACCTTGCCGGCGCGCTGCGACAGGTAGTGCTCGACGATCGCCAGCCGCTCCTGCCGGTTCGGCAGGCGGAAGTCCACCTTCATCTGGAAGCGCCGCAGCATGGCTTCGTCCATCTGCATCTGCTCGCTGTTGAAGTTGCTCGCGACGATCCAGATGATCTCGGCGTCGCTCTTCGCGCGCACGCCGTCGAGGACCGCCAGCAGCGTGTTCTGCGTGTCGTCGTCGAACTTGCGGTGGCCGCCGCGCTTCATGAACAGATCCTGCGCCTCGTCCAGGAACACGATGCAGCGCTTGCGGCGCTTGGCCATGTTGACGATGCGGCTCAGGGTGTTGGAGCCGCCGGCGACGTAGCCCGTCTCCAGGTTGGCCGCGGAGTGGAACAGGATCGGGAGGTTCAGTTCCTTCGCGAGGTAGCTCGCGAGCTTGGTCTTGCCGGTGCCCGCCGGGCCGCTGAACATCACGTTGAAGGGCTTGCTGACGCCATATTCGGCGTACTCGGCGCGCCGCTCGTACTGGTCCTTGATCTGCGCGACCTCGGCCTTGATGTCGTCCATGCCCACCAGCTCATCCAGGCTGCCGTGCACCTGCGAGGGCTCCAGGAACTTCATCGACTTGAACTGGCCCTTGAGCTGGAAGGCCAGGAAGCCGATGAGGCCCAGCGTCAGCGTCGCCGACAGCAGGCCGCTCACGCCGGCCTTCCAGCCGTCCTTCTCGGACTGCGGGCGGGCGCCGCCGAAGCGCTCGTCCAGCCGCTCCAGCACGCTGAGGCTGGCCGGGTCGAGGTCGGCGCGCGGCACGAAGGCGAGCTTGCCGCCCCAGGACGCCTGAACGGCCTTGTCGGCGAAGATCTTGGTCTCCATGTCGCTCGGGTAGTAGGCGTACTGCTTGCCGCCCGACTCGATCAGCACGATGCGTTCGGACAGGTTCCACATCAACGGCTTGTAGACGACCGTGATCCGCTCAGCCGGATGCGTTTCGAGGAAGCCCAGCAGCGAGCCAGTGCCGAACACCACCGGCAGCTTCGGGTCGATGGCAAACGAGGGATCGGCGGGGCCCATGTTCTTGACTTCCTGGGCAAGCGCCGCCTGCTTCTGCATCAGCGACACCGAGTAGACGGCGCTGGCCGGGATGAGCACCGCGGCTGCAATGACCAGCACCTTCACCGCCGCCGGCTGGACGGTAAACCAATCCTGCAGCCGGGTCAGGCCCTTCTTCAAGCTCAGCCACAGGCTGCTGGAGCTGTCTTCATCGGACGCCGTCGTCTGGGCGGGGGTCTGGGGGGATACCTGAAGTTCCGACATGTGCCTCTTGGGTTGTGGCGCAAGCGCGTTGGCACGCGCTGGCCGCAATGCGCGTGAACGGCTTGAACAAAAATGCAGGGAAAGGCACCGGCGGGTGCGGCAGCGGTCGCTTGTTGTGGTGTTGCGCCCGCTGCAAGCGCCGGGCCTCGCGGCCTCTTTGATGTTGTCAGCGTCATCCTACAGACTCACAGTGTCCACTGCCAGTGACGGAGCGCCTGTTTTCAAGCGCCAACGGCAGCTCGTGACATATTCACGTGAGAGGGGAACACCCCTGCAGCTGCGAGAGCGCAGCCAGCTCATCCGCAGCCTCTATCTGTAGGACGAGAGCCCGTCCCAACGGGCTTGTGTTGAACCTGCACCCTGCTTTGCGCTCCAATCGGGAGGCCGGGTTTTCTTCAAGTTTCTTCCCCCGGCTCCTTTAATCCCTCGGCATCAAAACCGGGGGATTTTTTCTGCCCGCCAGCGCAGGTTCAGCCATTGGACGGCTTCGACTTCAGCGCCGAACAGCGCGATGTCGGGACACTGCGATAGGTCCACCGGAACCGCTTCGCTATCGACCAGCTCGGCGGCGCCGATCAGACCGATCCGCATGTTCGGCGCGAGCGCGCGACGCAGCCGGTCGCAGATCAGGAACTTGCCTTGCGCCTGCGGCGGCGTCTTCACGCGCCGCAAATCGACCAGCACGTGATCCTTGCGCGCGCGCGCCAGCTTGGCCTTGATCAGGTAGGCCAGCTTCAGGGCATCGCCGCTGCTCCACGGCCCCTCGACATCGAAGCGCATCAAGGCGCCATCGTGCTTGGCGGCGACTACGAGATTCATCGTTGCTGCTGTTGGGATACGAACACCGCGAGGGTGCCACAGTCAGCTGTAGCGGCCGAGATAACAAGCGCATCAATAGTTGCCAAGCGTGACTGCTGAGCTTCAATGGGGCAACGGCTGAAGCAGGCTCACCCGGTTCTTCTCGGTGTCGAAAAACGACACATAGTCGCCGACGCCGGGAATTGTCATCGGTTCGCCCAAAACTTCGCCGCCCCCCTTCTTGACCTTGTCCATCGACTGCCGTATGTCCGCCACGGCGATCACGATGGACGGGTACTGCGCAGGCCAGTCGCTCCTGCGCGGGTAGAAGCCGCCGCCGATGGCGCCCGCGGCGGCGTCGGGTCGGCCCGGACCGCCCGGCTTGGCGGTGGTGGCGAGCACATAGTTGCCCATCTCTTCGCCAAGCATCTGCAGCTCCCAGCCGAAGACAGTGCGGTAGAAGTTGGCGACGCGTTCGCGATCGTCATAGGGCATCTCGAAGTGGACAACGGGATCCATGTTGACTCCTGATCGTTGAATGCGCGTTCGAGCGCGGGAAGATGCCAGGCAATTTCCCATATCCGCGGGCACGCGTGTGGCGGAAAGGCGCGTAGGCATCGGCTGACCGGCCGATGCGGCCATGGCGCCGGTGCGGCCGCCCGCAGAGCAGCTACCGTCGGCGCTTCAACGTCCAAGGAGCGACACCATGTGGCGCAAGCTGATCCTGCTGGCCCTCACCTCGGCCATCGCCAAGCGGCTGTACGACCGCAGTCGCGCGAGCCGGCTGCGCACGCCCTTCCCGACCTCGAGCCGGCCACCGCAGGGGCGCGTGCGCCGCGTGTAGGCGCTCGCCGAGCTTGAACGCCGGCCTGCCGCGGCCATAGTTTGAGGTGGGCACCGTGTGAACTGAAGAAGGGAGTTGTCCATGCCCAAGTACGTGATCGAGCGCGAGTTTCCCGGCGCGGACCGGCTGACCGGCGCCGACCTCAGGGAAGTGGCCAGGAAATCATGCGACGTGCTGCGCGAGATGGGTCCGCGGATCACCTGGCAGCAAAGCTACGTCACCGAGAACAAGATCTACTGCGTCTACATCGCCGATGACGAGAAGGCCATTCTCGAGCACGCCGAGAAAGGCGGCTTTCCGGTCGATCGCATCTCCCGGGTAACTGCGGTCATCGACGGTTCGACGGCGGATTGACCGCAGGCGCGGCCGGTTCCAGGCGGCACCAGGACCGGGGCGGCTACTTGCCACCCAGCCCCATGGCACGCGAGATCACTTCCTTCATGATCTCGTTGGTGCCGCCATAGATTCGCTGCACGCGCGCATCGGCGTAGGCGCGGGTGATCGGGTATTCCCACATGAAGCCATAGCCGCCATGCAGCTGGACGCATTCGTCCATGACCTTGCATTGCAGGTCGCTGGCCCAGTACTTGGCCATGCTGGCGGTGGCGGTGTCCAGCTTGCCGTCACCCACGAGTTCCAGGCATTTGTCGACGAACACGCGGGCGATCTGGACTTCGGTCTGCAGCTCGGCCAGCGTGTAGCGCGTGTTCTGGAACGCGGCCACCGGCTGGCCGAAGACGCGGCGGTCCTTGACGTACTGAACCGTCCAGTCGATGGCCGCCTGCGCCGCAGCTACCGCCGTCACCGCGATCTGCACACGCTCCCAGGGCAACTGCTCCATCAGGCAGATGAAGCCGCGGTTCTCGTACGCGGTGCCCCCGAGCAGGTTCTCCGCCGGTACGCGAACGTTGTCGAAGAACAGCTCTGAAGTGTCCTGCGCCTTCAGGCCAAGCTTTTTCAGGCGCTTGCCCTTCTCGAAGCCCTTCATGCCGCGCTCCACCAGCAACAGGCTGGTGCCCTTGGCGCCGGCCTGGGGGTCGGTCTTGGCAACCACGATCACCAGGTCAGCGTGCCAGCCATTGGTGATGAAGGTCTTGCTGCCATTGAGCAGGTAGCTGCCGTCGGCCTGCCGCAGCGCCGTCGCCTTCACGCCCTGCAGGTCACTGCCGGCCGCCGGCTCGCTCATGGCGATCGCGCCCACCATCTCGCCGCTCGCCAGGCGCGGCAGCAAGCGTTGTTTCTGATCTTCGGAGCCGTAGTGCAGGATGTATGGCGCCACGATCTCGCTGTGCAGACCGAAGCCGATGCCCGTGAAGCCGCCGCGCGCCAGCTCTTCCATCTGCACCGCCGAATACAGCTTGTCGGCGCCGGCGCCGCCGTAGGCCTCGGGCGTGGTCATGCACAGGAAGCCGTTGGCGCCGGCCTTCGACCAGACCTCGCGATCGACGTAGCCCTGCTCTTCCCAGGCCTCGTGGTGGGGCGCGATCTCCTTGTCGACGAAGCGGCGAAAACTGTCGCGGAAAGCCTCGTGGTCGGCGGAATAGAGGGTGCGTTCGATCATCGCCTGTCTCCTGTTTAGTTGGGCAGCGTTCGCGTGGCCAAGCTTGCGAAAGCAAGGGGTTCGACCAGATTCTATTTTTCCAAGCTCAAACACGACCGGGAGCTTCCATGACGGCTCAGACCAGGACGGCGTTCGTGATCTGGGTCCGGGCGAAGGGACATCGGGCAGGCCACGGCTCGCGTCCAGCGCGCCGCCGCCTGAATCCGCGCGGGCGCCTGCCGCGCCTGTCGCCGATGGCACTGCAATCGCAAATGCAATGCCTATACTGGCCCTTTCGTGATGTTGCCAGGAGCACCCGCCATGTCCGAAGCCTTCGTCTATGACGCGATCCGAACGCCCCGTGGCAAGGGCAAGAAGGACGGCAGCCTGCACGAGGTCAAGCCCGTCAACCTGCTAGCCGGGGTGCTCACCGAACTGCAACGCCGCAGCGACTTCGACACCGGCTGCGTCGACGACGTGGTGATGGGCGTGGTGTCGCCGGTCGGCGAACAGGGCTCGGTGATCGCCAAGGTGGCCGCGCTCAAGGCCGGCTGGGACTGGTGTTGCGCCGGCGTCCAGCTCAACCGCTTCTGCGCCTCGGGCCTGGAAGCGGTGAACATGGCCGCGCAGAAGGTGCGCTCGGGCTGGGAGGACCTGGTCGTGGCCGGTGGCGTGGAGAGCATGAGCCGGGTACCGATCGGCTCGGACGGCGGCGCCTGGGCGCAGGACCCCGAGACCAACGCAGCCACGGCCTTCGTGCCGCAAGGCATAGGCGCCGACCTGATCGCCACGCTGGAGGGCTTCTCGCGCGACGACGTGGACGCGTTTGCGCTGGAAAGCCAGCAGCGTGCCGCGCGGGCGCGCGAGGGCGGCTTCTTCGCCGGCTCGGTGGTGCCGGTCAAGGACTTCCTGGACCAGACCATCCTCGAGCAGGACGAATTCATCAAGCCGCACACCACCATGGCGGGCCTGGCCGCGCTCAGGCCGTCGTTCGAGCAGCTCGGCGCGATGGGTTTCGACGACGTGGCAATCTCGCGCTACCCGCAGGTGGAGCGCATCGCCCACGTGCACCACGCGGGCAACTCCTCGGGCATCGTCGACGGCGCGGCGGCCGTGCTGATCGGCAGCGAAGCGGCCGGCAAGGCCCACGGCCTGAAGCCGCGTGCACGCATCGTGGCCGCGGCCCTGTCGGGCGCGGACCCGACCATCATGCTGACGGGGCCCATGCCGGCTGCGCGCAAGGCGCTGGCCAAGGCCGGCATGACGATAGACCAGATCGACCTGTTCGAGGTGAACGAAGCCTTCGCCGCCGTCCCCATGAAGTTCATGAAGGAGATGGGCGTGCCGCACGAGAAGCTGAACGTCAACGGCGGCGCGATCGCCATGGGCCACCCGCTCGGTGCCACCGGCGCCATGATCCTGGGCACGCTGATCGACGAACTGCACCGCAGGAAGCTGCGCTTCGGGCTGGCCACGCTGTGCGTGGGCGGCGGCATGGGCATCGCGACGATCGTGGAGAGGATCTGAGTCGTCCATGAAGACCATCCAATACCAGCTCGAAGGCGGCATCGCCACTCTCACCTTCGACGAGCCGGGCTCGGCCGTCAACACCATGTGCCAGCAGTGGCAGCAAGACCTGCAGGAGGCGACCGCACAGGTGCTGCGCGACAAGGACGCGATCAAGGGCATCCTGCTCGCATCGAACAAGACCACCTTCTTCGCCGGCGCCGACCTGAAGGCGGTGATGCGACTGCAGGACGCCGATGCGCCGCGCGTGTTCGAGGAAGTCGAGCGCATGAAGAAGAACTTCCGCACGCTGGAGACGCTCGGCAAGCCGGTGGTGAGCTGCCTGAACGGCTCGGCCCTGGGCGGCGGCTGGGAAGTCGCCCTGGTCGCGCATTACCGCGTGGCGGTGGGCGACCCCAAGATCCAGTTCGGCCTGCCGGAAGTCACGCTGGGGCTGATTCCCGGCGCCTCGGGCATCACCAAGATGACCCGCCTGCTCGGCCTGATGGGCGCGCAGCCCTATGTCATGGAAGGCAAGCTGTTCTCGCCTCACGAAGCGCTGGAGCTCGGGCTGGTGCACGAGCTGCTCCCCGATGCGCAGTCGCTGCGGCCGGCGGCGCTCGCCTGGATCGACAAGCATGCCAGCGGCGCGGCTCCCGCCCATCAGCCCTGGGACGACAAGAACTACAAGATGCCGGGCGGCACGCCCGCCAATCCGAAGGTCGCGGGCGCCCTGAGCGTCGCGCCGGCGATGCTGCGGCAAAAGACGCGCGGGCGCTATCCCGCGCCGGAGTACGCGCTTTCGGCCATGGTCGAAGGCGCTCAGGTCGATTTCGACACGGCGCTGCGCATCGAATCGCGTTACCTCGCCCGCCTGGCCGTCGGGCCCGTGGCGAAGAACATGGTCAACACCTTCTTCTTCGACATGAACGCCATCAAGTCGGCGCGTTCGCGTCCGAAGGACGTGCCGCGCTACACGCCGCGCAAGGTGGGCCTCCTCGGCGCCGGCATGATGGGCGCCGGCATCGCCCACGTGCAGGCCAGCCGCGGCGTGCAGACGGTGTTGAAGGACCTGACGCAGGAGAAGGCGGAGAGCGGCCGGGACTACAGCCTCAGGATCACGCAGCCGCGCGTGGACAAGGGCCGCATGACGGGCCATGCGCAGGCCGCGCTCCTCGCGCGCATCACGCCCACCGCGTCCAACGCCGACCTGCAGGACTGCGACCTCATCATCGAAGCTGTGTTCGAGAACCGCGAGCTCAAGGCCAGGGTCACGCAGGAGGCCGAGCCGCTGCTTGCCGCCCAGGGCTTCTTCGCGAGCAATACCTCGACCCTGCCGATCACCGGCCTGGCCAGGGCCAGCCGCCAGCCGGCGAAATTCGTCGGCATCCACTTCTTCAGCCCCGTGGACAAGATGAAGCTGGTGGAGATCATCCGCGGCAAGGCGACCGACGACGAGACGGTGGCGCGCGCCTTCGACTATGTGCAGGCGATCGGCAAGATCCCGATCGTGGTCAACGATTCGCGCGGCTTCTTCACCTCGCGCGTGTTCGGCACCTTCGTGATGGAAGGTGCCGCGATGCTGGGCGAAGGCATTCCCGCCGCGGTGGTGGAACAGGCAGGCATCCAGGCGGGCATGCCCGTGGGACCGCTGGCCGTGCTGGACGAGACGGCGCTGTCGCTCTCGGTCCACGTGCTGGACCAGACGCGCGCCGATCTGCGGGCCGAGGGCGGCACCTACATCGCCACGCCGGGCGAGCTGCTGGTCGAGCGGATGGTCAAGGAGTTCGATCGCAACGGCCGCGCCGCGGGCGGCGGCTTCTACGAGTACCCCGAGAACAAGGGCGCTCGCAAGTACCTCTGGCCCGAGCTCAAGACACTGTTCGAGAAACCCGGCGTGCAGTGGGACATGCGCGACCTGCAGGACCGGCTGCTCTATCGGCAGGCGGTGGAAACCGCCCGTTGCCTCGCGGAGAACGTGCTGACCTCGGTGCACGACGCCAACGTCGGCTCGATCTTCGGCATCGGTTTCCCGGGCTGGACCGGCGGCGCCATGCAATTCATCTACGGCATGGGCGTCGAGGCCTTCTGCGAGCGTGCAGCGCAGCTGGCGCAGCGCTTCGGGCCGGGGTTCGCCGTCTCGCCCGCGGTCAAGGATGCGATCGTGGCGCATGCGCCGCGGTACTGAAAAAGAGCGTGCGGTTGCCGGAGCCCACCCTGCCCTCACCCGAGGCAAAGGGAAAAAGTCCTTTGCACTCGCGCCCAGCATTGGCGCCGAAAGCCAGCTCATCCTCATGCTATGGTCGCGGCTTTGGATCCTTTCCTTCCGGAAGCTGCATTCATGACATCTCCCCGACTGCAAGACAAGGTCTGCATCGTCACCGGCGCCGCCCAGGGCATCGGCCTGGCCACCGCCCTGAAGTTCGCGCGTGAAGGCGCCAGCGTGGCGCTGTGGGACCTGACCCGGCCGGGCATCGACGAGGCGCTGCGCCAGTGCCGTGAGGCGGGGGCCGATGCCGAAGGCTTCGTGGTCGACGTCACCAACCGCGAGATGGTGGACGCCGCGACAGTCGCCACACTGGAGCGCTTCGGCCGCATCGACGTCCTGGTCAACAACGCCGGCATCACCAAGGACGCGCGCCTGCAGAAGATGAGCGTCGAGCAGTTCGACCGCGTGATCGACGTCAACCTGCGAGGCGTCTTCCACTGTTCGCAGTCCGTCGTGGGCGCCATGGTCGAACAAGGCTACGGCAGCATCATCAATGCCAGTTCGGTGGTCGGCCTGTACGGCAACTTCGGCCAGACCAACTACGCGGCCAGCAAATTCGGCGTGATCGGCTTCACCAAGACCTGGAGCCGCGAGCTCGGGCCCAAGGGCGTGCGCGTGAACGCGGTCGCGCCCGGCTTCGTCATGACCCACATCCTGGACACCATTCCCGAGAAGGTGCTCGAGGACATGAAGGACCGCGTGCCCCTGAACCGCCTGGGAACGCCGGAAGAAATCGCCAATGTGTACAGCTTCCTCGCGAGCGACGAGGCCAGCTACATCAACGGCGCCGTGATCGAGGTCTCCGGCGGGATGACGGTCTGAGGGAAAGACCGGGCCATCCGGTTCGCGGAAGCGAATGGCCCGGTGAAGCCTAGCGGCGGCTGGCCGCCTCGACGTAGGCCGCGAGCGCCTGCATCTGCGCCTCGCTCAGCTGTGTGAAGGCGGGCATCTGGCCGATGCCGTTCTTGAGGGCCTTGGCCACCCGCGCCGCGTCCGGCTTGAGCTCGTCGAGCGACGGGCCGACGGCGCCCTCGGCCCCGGCGTCCTTGAGCGTGTGGCAGATCGCGCATGCCGGCGTGACGCTGGTGAAAAGGCGCTTGCCCTCGGCCTCCGGGTTGCCCTGGGCCAAAGCAATGCCGCCGGCCATGGCCACCAGGGCGATAGCAGCTTGCTTCATGCCACGGTCACGCTGAAGCCATGGGCGCGCCAACCGGCGTTGAGGTAGCCGCCCGAATTCTCGGGTGTCGTTTCCTCTTGCCAGTTGAACTTGACGTCCTGCGCGCGGCACACCAGTTGGTAGGTGCCGGGCTCCAGTTTGACCGGCAGCACGAACTGGCGCCACGCGAAGCGGCCGAGGTCGGGGCCGACCAGCTTGGCCTCGCGCCAGGTCTGCCCGCCGTCGATGGACACATCCACACGCTTGACAGCCTGCATGCCGCCCATGGCCACGCCATGGATCTGGACGGTGCCGGCCTTGACCGGGCCCGTGTCGGGCCCCGGACCGTTGATCCAGGACTTCAGCCCCATCTCCCACACCGAGGGTTCGCTGGGGCTGTGTTTCTGCCCCGGCGGCGAGATGCGGTAGCCGGTCTTCTGGATCGCCGCATCCGATTCCTGCGCCGTGAACGCCAGGCGCTTGATGTACTTGATGTTGTTGACGCCGCTGTAGCCGGGCACGATGAGCCGCAGCGGACCGCCGTGCGCATGCGGCAGCGGCTCGCCGTTCATTTCCCAGGCCAGCAGGGCATCTTCCAGGTTCGTGATCGGCACGGAACGCTCGACCATCACCGACTTGGGATCGATGCCGTCCGGCAGCTTCTCACCGCCGGTGCCTGTGATGAAGCGCGCGCCATCGGCCAGGCCGCCGAGCGCGGCGACCACCGAACGCACGGGCACGCCGCTCCAGATCACGCAGCCGGCCGCTCCGACCTGCCATTTGGTACCGCTGGGCTTGCTGGGGAAATAGCCCCGTCCGTTGCCGGAGCACTGCAGCACCGTCGCCGTGGTCTCGATGCCCATGCTCTTGAGCTCGCGCACGGTGAGCGTGCGCGGGGAGCGGACGCCTTCCACGGCCATCGACCAGCCGTCGCGGTCGTTGACGATGGAGGCGTCGGGTGCGGGCAGGTTGTTGCGGATATACAGACGGTCGGCCGGCGTCACGATGCTGGTGCCGTAAGCGGACCGTTTGGTCTCGATCGTCGTCGCCGTGTGCTGGATCATCTGCGACTGGTTCTTCCAGGCCACGTACGGCGGGAAAGGCTTGGCCTCGGCCGGCACGGCCGGGGTCGAAGCCGGCGGGGAGGTCTGGGCGTGTGCGGCGCCGCTTGTAACGGCAACCAGGGCCGCGCCGTGGGCAAGCAGGCGGCGGCGAGAAGGGTCTCTAGGAAAGTCCAAACTTGTCTCCTTCGGTTTCGGCGGTGCGGAGCATAAGCCACAACCCCCCTCATGTCATGGATCTGCAGCCTCTGCCATACCCCTCTTGGCGGGGGGTACTGCAGAGACTCGGGCCAGTCCGGACGGCTCGCCATTGATTGACTTTGGCAAGTAATTGGCTGACGATGTCAGGCATGAGCACTGTGAACCCCGCCGTGCCCGCTGCCCAGGTCAAGGCGGTGCGCGGTTTCAACCGCTTCTACACCCAGCGCATCGGGGTCCTCGACCCCTACCTCGGCAGCGACTTCTCGCTGACCGAGGTTCGTGTGCTCTATGAACTGGCGCACCGCGACCAGCCCACCGCCGCCGAGCTGGGCCGCGACCTGGCGCTGGATGCCGGCTACCTCTCGCGCATCCTGCGCAGGTTCGAATCGCGCGGCTGGCTGGCCCGCTCGCCTTCGCCGGCGGATGCCCGGCAGAGCCTGCTCATGCTGACCGACAGCGGACACGAGGTGTTCGCTCCGCTGCAGCAGCGATCGCGAGACGAGGCCGCGGCGCTGCTCGCTCAACTCGCCCCGGAGCAGCGCTCGCGGCTGATCGAGGCCATGGAGACACTGCAGCGCGTCCTCGACAAGCCCGGCAACGCGCCGCGCACGGTGCTCCTGCGCGATCCGCGTCCGGGCGATTTCGGCTGGGTGGTGCAGCAGCACGGGGAGCTCTACTTGCGCGAATGGGGCTACAACGAGGAGTTCGAGGGCCTGGTGGCCGGCATCGTCGCGAAGTACATCGAGAACCACGACCCCTCCTGCGAGAAGTGCTGGATCGCCGAGGTCGATGGCCAGCGCGCCGGCTCGGTGTTCCTGGTGCGGCGCAGCGCCACCGTAGCGCAGCTGCGTCTGCTGATACTGACGCCGGAGGCCCGGGGATTGGGCCTTGGCGGGCGGCTCACCGACGAGTGCATCGCCTTCGCTCGTGCCATGGGCTACCGCAAGGTCGTTCTCTGGACCCAAAGCCACCTGCTGGCGGCCCGGGCGATCTACGCGGCGCGCGGTTTTCGCATCGTCAAGACCGAGCGCAACGATGCCTATGGCAAGCAGCTGGCCAGCGAAACCTGGGAGTTGAAGCTATAAACCTCGCACTCCTGGCCGCCGCCGGCGCGAGCATTCTGGTCGGGGCCGGCATCGTGGCCTCGCGCTTCGCCGTCGCCGAAGTGCCGCCGCTCACGCTGGCCATGCTGCGCTACGCGGTCGGCTTCGCCTGCCTGCTGCCATTCGCCCTGCGTCACGCCGGCGAAGCGCGGCAGGCCATGCCGGTGCGCAGCCGCGGCGCCGACCTGCTCGCGATGGCGGGCCTGGGCCTCGTGCAGTTCGCCGTGCTCATCGCCCTGCTCAACTACGCGCTGCAACGCATCGGCGCGGCGCAGGCGGCGCTGATCTTCAGCCTGTTCCCTTTGCTGACCATGCTGATGTCGGCCGCCCTGGGCCGCGAACGCCCGACCGCCAGCCTGAGCGCCGGCGTGGCGCTGTCACTGGCAGGCGTCGCCCTGACCCTGAGTCCCAAACTCGGGGGAGTCCATACCGGCGGCTGGTGGGGCGAAGCGGCGGTGGCGGCCTCGGCCTTGCTCGGCGCCGCCTGCACGGTGCTTTACCGGCCCTACCTGCAACGCTACCCGACGGTGCCCGTGTCGGCGTTCGCCATGATGATCTCGGTGCTGTTCCTCGCCGTGTTCGCCGGTGCAGAGGACTGGACCGGCCGCATCGGCGGATTCAGCGGCGCGGCCTGGGCGGCCATCGTGTTCGTCGGCGTCTCCAGCGGCGTGGGCTACTTCTGGTGGCTGTATGCGCTCAAGCACGAGTCGCCGACCCGGGTCACGGTGTTCCTGGCGCTCAATCCGGTGACGGCGGCCCTGCTCGGCTGGCTGCTGCTTGGCGAGCCGCTGCACGCGGCGACGCTGGCGGCCCTGGGGCTGATCGCCGCCGGCCTGTGGCTGGCCACACGGCCCACTCGGTCAATGACCTGACCGCATAATGACCCGAATGAGTTCCATGCCCGAGGCGCGGCCCGCAGCGCCTGAAGTATTGCCGCGAGCGCGGCCCGAATCCCTTACCGACCTGTTCGTCTCTTTCACCCTGCTGGCCCTGCAAGGATTCGGCGGCGTGCTGGCGGTGGTGCAGCGCGAGCTGGTGGAAAAAAAGCGCTGGATGACGCGCGAGGAATTCGTGGAGGAATGGGCCGTGGCGCAGATCATGCCCGGCCCCAACGTGGTGAACCTTGCCCTGATGATCGGCGGCCGCTACTTCGGCCTGCGCGGGGCGTTGGTCGGCCTGGCCGGCATGCTGGTGGTGCCGCTGCTAGTGGTGCTGGCCCTGGCGCTGGTGTACGCGCAGTTCGCCGGCAATCCGAATGTGGCCGGGGCTCTGCGCGGCATGGGCGCGGTGGCCGCCGGACTCATCACGGCCACCGGCCTGAAGCTGGTGACCGCGCTGCGCAAGCATCCACTGGGCAAGCCGCTGGTGGCCACTTTCGCCATCGCCACCTTCGCTGGCGTCGCCCTGCTGCGCTGGCCGCTGGCCTACGTGCTGCTCGGGCTGGGCGGCCTGGCCTGCGTGCTCACCTGGCGTCGCCTGGGAGGGATGGCATGAGCCGCCCGGCCGCTCCGAAGGCTCATAGCACCGCAGCCCGCAAGGGCGGAGGTTATCGAATGCTCCGCCCGGCCGCTCCGAAGGCCCATAGCACCGCAGCCCGCAAGGGCGGAGGTTATCGGATGCTCCGCCCGGCCGCTCCGAAGGCTCATAGCACCGCAGCCCGCAGGGCGGAGGTTTGCCAATGAGCATCACCCTGGGCGCCGCCGACTGGCTGTCGCTGTTCGTTCACTACCTGACGCTGTCGCTGCTGGCGGTCGGCGGCGCCATCACCACCGCGCCGGACATGCACCGCTACCTGGTGGACGAACGCGCTTGGCTCACCGACCCGCAGTTCAGCGCGTCGATCGCGATCGCCCAGGCCGCCCCGGGGCCCAACGTGCTGTTCATCGCCCTGCTCGGCTGGAACGTGGGCCTGAACGCGGGCGGGCTGCCGACCGCGCTGCTTGGCATGACCGTGACGATGCTCGGCATCATGATCCCGAGCACCACGCTCGCCTACCTGGCAGCGCGCTGGGGCCACGAGAACCGCGAACTGCGGGTGGTCCGCGCCTTCAAGCAGGGCATGGCGCCTATCGTGGTCGCCCTGCTGGTGGCGACCGGCTGGATCCTGGCCACCGGGAGCAGC
Source organism: Ramlibacter tataouinensis (assembly GCF_001580455.1). Taxonomy (NCBI): domain Bacteria; kingdom Pseudomonadati; phylum Pseudomonadota; class Betaproteobacteria; order Burkholderiales; family Comamonadaceae; genus Ramlibacter; species Ramlibacter tataouinensis. Next base: position 4,599,043 of record NZ_CP010951.1, on the reverse strand, counting down.
TACGACCTTGGCGACTGGCCGGTCTGGGCCGTGGCCATCGTCTCCGCCCTGCTGGTCTGGCGCACGCGCCTGCACCTGCTCTGGCTGCTGGGTGCCGGGGCGCTCATCGGCTGGATGGGCTGGCTTTGACCGCCGGCGCCCTCACGGCGGGGGCGGCGGCAGGAAAGCTTGCTGCTCGGGCGATCCGGGCACCGAAGACAGGTCCGGCAGCCAGGGCATGGCCGAGTGCTGCCAGATCTGGGCGGCGGGCCTGAGCTGGGCCCGTTGCCTGACGCACCCCAGCCGGATCACGACCGAGGTGGGGTTCTCGGGCGCGGTCGCGTACAGCGGCGTTCCGCAGTCCGGGCAGAACACCTGCGCGCGCCGGTTGCCGCTTTGCGCGACCTTGATGTAGCTCTTGGGGCTGCCCTTGAGCGAAAACGTGCCGATCGGTGCAATCACCACCGCCCGGAACGGCGCGCCCGAAAGGACCTGGCAGTCCGTGCAGTGACAGACCATCACCCGGGCCGGGTCGATTTCGGCGCTGAAGGTGATGGCACCGCAGTGGCATGCGCCGTCGATATGCATGGTGACCTCCTGTCAGCGAGTCGTCGCCTTCATCCGCTGCAGCCACTCGGTCCAGTCGACCGGGCCCGTGGCGAAGCGTTTCTGCAGGTTGCCCAGCACGCTGGGCCAGGCCTTGGAAAAGTACTCGAAAGCCTGGTCCCATTCGCCGCCCTCGCCCCAGCCGGTGTGGTGCAGCACCACCCGTGTGCGCTTGTCGCCCTCGGGCTCGAAGCGCAGGACGACCACGCTGCGCTGCTGCCGCGCCTCGGGCAGGCTGGGCGGCGCGTTCCAGGTGAAGGACAGCATGCGGTTCTTCTGGAAGCCGATGATGCGCATGCCGTCCGCGCCCTTGAGCCCCGGCTGGGCGTAGGGATTGATGAAGATCTCGAACGGCCCGTCCACGCGCAGTTCCACCCGCGCATCGGGGGCGAAGAAGGTCTTGATGCCTTCCGAGGTGGTCCAGGCCTGCCAGACGGCGTCGACCTCCGCCTCGACGAGCACCTCGCGGTCGATCGCGCGTGGCGCCCCGAGCACCGGCAGGGCCGACAGCAGGAGCAGCAGCGTTCCCAGGAGTCTTCTCATCGCCATCCTCAGCGCGGGTTCTCGAAAAAGACGTAGTTGACGTGCTCGCCGACCTCGAAGTACATCTTCTTCTCCCCGGGGTCAACCGTGAAGTTCAGGTTGTCATCGAGCACGCCATAGCCGAACCGATAGGCGCGCATGCGGTTGTCATCGGTGCCGAGCGCGGTGCTCAGCTTGTCCACCGCGATCCAGCGGCGCACCAGCTTGTCGCCGGCGTACACCTCGACCACGCCATTGGTGCCGGTCCAGTTCTGGATGTCCCGCCCCAGTTTGTTCTGCTGCTCCTGCGTGCAGGCGGCCAGCAGCAGCGTGCAGGCGGCGGTCGCGATCAGTCTCTTCATGGCCAGTTCTCCAGCAATTGCGGCAGCAGCGTGGCGGCTGTGCCGCTGAGCACGGCATCCGCCGCGTCATCGAGCTCGGTCGGCTCCGGATTGAGGATGGCCACCCGGCCGCGCGCCATGCGCGCCAATCCTGCCGCAGGGTAGACCACGCCCGAGGTGCCGACCACCAGCATCAGCTCGCACTCGCGCGCGGCGCGCTCGGCCTCCTCGAAGGCCTGTTCGGGCAGCATCTCGCAGAACCAGACCACCGCCGGCCGGCGCAGGTTGCCGCACACGCCGCACTTCGGCGGGCGCCCCGGCAGCGGCGCCTGCGTCCCGCAGCAGGTGCGCGGCACATCGAGCCAGCGGTCCTCCATGATGTTGCCGTGCAGGGCCAGCACGCCCGGGCTGCCGGCGCGCTGATGCAGGCCGTCGACGTTCTGCGTGATCAGGGTCAGGCGCCCCGGATGCCGCTGGGCGAAGGCGGCCAGTGCGACATGGCCGACGTTCGGCGCGACCTCGGCGATCATGGCGCGCCGCATCGCATACCAATCCCAGACCAGGGCCGGGTTGGCGCGGAAGGCCTCCTCGGTCGCCAGCTGCTGCGGATCGAACCGGGCCCACAGCCCGGTCTGCGCGTCGCGGAAGGTGGGCACGCCGGACTCGGCGCTCATGCCGGCGCCGGTGAGGACGGCGATGCGCCGGGCATCGACTACCCATTGGCGCACTTGGTCGATCACGAGCGCTGCCTCAGCGTTTCGTACAGGCAGACGCCGCTGGCCACCGAGACGTTGAGGCTTTCCACCCCGCCGCGCATGGGAATGCTCACCAGTTCGTCGCAGTTCTTGCGCGTCAGCTGGCGCATGCCGGCGCCCTCGGCCCCCAGCACCCAGGCCAGCGGCCCCTTGAGGTCGGCCTGGTAGAGCGTGCGCGGCGCGTCGTCGCTGGTGCCCACGCACCAGATGTTGCGCTCCTTCAGCTCCCCCAGCGTGCGCGCGAGGTTGGTGACCATGAAGTACGGCACCGTCTCGGCGGCGCCGCTGGCCACCTTGGCGACGGTGGCATTGACGCCCACGGCGTGGTCCTTGGGCGCAATCACCGCATGGGCGCCGGCGCCGTCGGCCACCCGCAGGCAGGCGCCCAGGTTGTGCGGGTCGGTCACCCCATCGAGCACCAGCAGCAAGGCCGGCCCCTGCAGCGCATCCAGCAGGTCGTCCAGCGAATTCGACCTGGCCACCGGCTCGGCGCGGGCGGCGACGCCCTGGTGGCCGTGGCTGCCGGCCAGCTTGGCGATGCGCACGCCGTCGGCCTCGATGACCCGCACGCCGGCTTCGGCGGCACGGGCGAGGAACTGGCGCATGCGCGCATCCTTGCGGGACGGGTCGGCGTAGATCTCGATGATCGAGCGTGGCGCGGTCTTGAGCCGCACGCCCACAGCATGGAATCCGAACAGCACTTTCGCGGAAGACATCACGGAATTATCGGTTGGTACGGCCCGGTCCCATGTATAAACTCGGCCGTAAGGAGCGAGTGGGTATGGGACTGCGACTCAAATTCAACCTGGTGCTGATCGTCGTTTTCGCCGCCGGCCTGGCGGCGGCAGCGTATGTGTCGCGCCAGCTGCTCCTGGAAAACGCCCGCGACGAGGTGGTGCGCGATGCCCGCCTGATGCTCGAATCGGCCCTTTCGGTGCGCACCTACACGGTCGACCAGATCCGCCCGCACCTGATGAAGCAGCTCGACGAGGTCTTCCTGCCCCAAACCGTGCCTGCTTTCGCCGCCACCGAGACCATCAACACGCTGCGCAAGAAGTACCCCGAGTACTCGTACAAGGAAGCCGTGCTCAACCCCACCAACCCGCGCAACCGCACGCTCGACTGGGAAGCGGACGTGGTGAACCGCTTCCGCAACTATGGCGACAAGGAAATCGTGTCCGAGCGCCAGTCTTCCACCGGCCGCAGCCTGTTCATCGCCCGCCCGATCCAGATCTCCAACGCCGGCTGCCTGCAGTGCCACGGCACCGCCTCTTCCGCCCCGCCCACCATGATCAAGATCTATGGTGAGGCCAACGGCTTCGGTTGGAAGCACAACGAGATTGTCGGCGCCCAACTGGTCACCGTGCCGATGGACGTGCCACTCGCCAAGGCTGAACGCGCATTCACCACGTTCATGGCTTCGCTGGCCGCCGTTTTCGCCGCCGTCTTCATCGCGCTGAACATCATGCTGTCCTGGCTCATCGTGCGCCCGATCCGCAAGATGTCCGAGGCGGCGGACAAGATCTCGACCGGTGACTTCGGCGTGCCTGAATTCAACGAAAAGGGCAGGGACGAAGTGGCCGTCCTGGGCAGTTCATTCAACCGCATGCGCCGCAGCCTGGAGAAGGCCATGCAGATGATCGCCGACCACTAGCCCGGCGGGCCTGCCAAGGATGACAGCGGACGCCGCTCCCGTCAGCGCGCCGCCCGCACCGGGCGACGCCGCATCCCTGCCCGCGGGCATGCGGCTGGCCGACTACGAGATCGAGCGGACGCTGGGCGGCGGCGGCTTCGGCATCACCTATCTCGCGCGCGACAGCAACCTGCAGCTGCCGGTCGCCATCAAGGAATACTTCCCCGGCGACCTGGTCACGCGCGAATCCGACAGCTCGGTACGGGTGCGCGGCGGAAACGCCGCCCACCAGGAGCAGTACGACTGGGGCCTGGAGCGCTTCCTCGACGAGGCGCGCGCCCTGGCGACCTTTCGGCACCCCAACATCGTGCGCGTGCTGCGCTACTTCCGCGAGAACGGAACGGCGTACATCGTCATGGAGTACGAATCGGGGCAGTCGCTCAAGCGCTGGGTGCCGCAGAACGCGCCGCTGTCGCGGCATGCGCTGCTGTCCGTCATCCACCCGCTGCTCGACGGGCTGGAAGCCGTCCACAAGAACGGCTTCCTGCACCGGGACATCAAGCCCGACAACATCTACGTGCGCGCCGACGGCACGCCGGTGCTGCTGGATTTCGGCGCGGCGCGGCGCGTCTCGGCGCAACAGGACCTCACCAATATCGTCAGCCCCGGTTTCGCGCCCTTCGAGCAGTACCACTCGCAAGGCAACCAGGGGCCGTGGACCGACCTCTATTCCATCGGCGCGGTCATGTACTGGATGATGACGGGCAAGAAGCCGATGGAATCGGCCGCCCGCGTCAAGCAGGACAGCATGCTTCCCGTGTCCAGCCTGGCCGAGGCCGGGGTGTTCGGCGCGCCGCTGCTGCTGGCGGTCGAGTGGGCCATGCACCCGGACGAGAGCCGGCGCCCGCAGGCGGTGTCGCCGTTCAGGGCCGCCATCCAGGACGCGGACCAGCCGGAGCGCCCGCAGGTCGACATCGAAGTCGCGCCGGACCCGGCCGCCATAGCCGTTGCCGGCCACGCCCCCTCGATGCCCGGCAGCGTGCCCTCCGGCAGCACGAGTTCCATGCGCCGCAACCTGCTGTGCACCATCATGTTCCTGGACCTGGTGGGCTACTCGCAGCGCTCGGTCGACGACCAGGTGGCGCTGCGGAAACTGTTCAACGACATGCTGGCCAGGGCGCTCAGGGGGGTGCCTGAGGACAGCCGCATCTCGATCGACACCGGCGACGGCGCCGCGATCTGCTTCATGGGCGACCCGGAGGAGGCGCTCAACTCCGCCATGCTGCTGCGCGACCTGCTGCAGCAGCGCCGAGCCCTGACGGTGCGCATCGGCCTGCACATGGGCCCGGTGCGCGTGATCTCCGACATCAACGACCGGGTGAACGTCGTCGGCGACGGCATCAACGTCGCGCAGCGCGTGATGGACTTCGCGCGCAGCAACCAGGTGCTGGTCTCGCGCTCGTACTACGACGTGATCTCGCGCATCACCGACGACACGGCCGGCCTGTTCCAGTTCCTCGGCCAGCATGAGGACAAGCACGGCCGCATGCACGAGGTGTACGCGGTGGCCGCACAGCGCGGCGTGCATACCACCCAGCGCGAAGGGCCTTCCACCGGCTACACCCAGACCCTGCCCGTCAAGGGCACGTCGCTCGATCCGGGCGAGGTCCACGAGATCGAGGCCGAGCTCGCGCGCCACATCGGCCCGCTGGCCAGGGTGCTGGTGCGCAAGGCGCAGGCGCTGGCGCCCACCACGGCGGCGCTGCGCAAGGCGCTCGCCCCCTCCATCCAGGAACCCAAGTCGCGCGAAGCCTTCAGCGCCGGCGGCCACAGCGCCCCGGTCAGCCAGCCCGCCAGCGGAAGGCGCGACTCGTCCGCGCGCACGCCGGTCGCGAGGCGTTCGGTCCCGCGGCTGGACGCGACGCCCGAAGAGATCGCCGCAGTGGAACAGCAGCTGTCGAGATACATCGGCCCGATGGCCCGGGTGCTGGTCCAGAGGGAAGCCGCACGCTCGCCCAGCTTCAAGCATTTCGTCGAGGCCGTGGCAGGCAACATCGACCAGCCCGCACAGCGGGAACTGTTCCTGCGCTCCCTCAAGCACTCCCTGCCAAGGCGGCACTAGCCGGACCAGGAACCGCGGCGGCCTCGTCATTGGCAACGCGGCCGGCGTCGATGCTGATGCGCCGTTCGCAACGCGCCGCGATGCCGCGGTCGTGCGTCACCAGCACCAGGGTCGTGCCCCGCTCCCGGTTCAGGTCGAACATCAGCTGCATGACAGTCTCGCCCGTGGCGAAGTCGAGGCTGCCGGTCGGCTCGTCGGCCAGCAGCACGGCCGGCTGCACGACGAAGGCGCGGGCCAGCGCCACCCGTTGCTGCTCGCCGCCTGACAGCACCTTGGGATAGTGGCCCAGGCGGGCGCCCAGGCCCACCCGCTCCATCATCTCGGCGGCGGCCTTGCGCGAGTCGCGCCGCCCGGCCAGCTCCAGCGGCAGCATCACGTTTTCCAGCGCGGTGAGATTGCCCAGCAGTTGGAAGCTCTGGAACACGAAGCCCACCTGGCGCGCCCGCAGCGCCGCCCGATCGTCCTCGTCCAGCACGAACAGGTCCTGGCCGGCCAGCCGGACAGTGCCGCGCGTGGGCGTGTCCAGGCCGGCAATGATGGACAGCAGCGTGCTCTTGCCGGACCCGGACGCGCCGACGATCGCGACGGTTTCGCGAGGCGCGAGCGAAAAATGGATATCGCGCAAAATGTCGAGCGTGCCCGTCGAATCGCTGACGGACTTGTGTACGTGCTCGACGGAGATGATGGATTCGGACATTTCTTGTGCAGGTTGGAAACGCCGCCACTTTATCGCGGCGGCGCTGACCGCTCCCTGGACGCTCGCGAACGCCGCGGCGCCCCGGACGATCCTGGTGGTCGGCGACTCCCTGAGCGCCGAGTATGGCTTGTCCCGCGGCACCGGCTGGGTCGCGCTGCTACAGGAGCGGCTGTCGCAGCAGAAGATCGCCGCCCGGCTCGTCAACGCCAGCATCAGCGGCGACACGACATCCGGTGGCCGGTCGCGGCTGCAGTCCCTGCTCACGCAGCACAAGCCCGATATCGTGGTCATCGAACTCGGTGGCAACGACGCGCTGCGGGGGCTACCCTTGCAGATGACCGAGGACAACCTGGCCCACATGGCGCAAGCCGCGCGCAAGTCCGGCGCCAGCGTGCTGATCGTGGGCGTGCAGGTGCCGCCGAACTACGGCGCCGACTATGCCAACCGCTTCGCCGGGCTGTTCGAGAAGGTGGCCAAGGCCAACCAGGCCTCCGGCGCGCCCTTCCTGCTGGCGGGCCTCGTCGACGGGCCGGACCCGGCGCGCTGGTTTCAGCCCGACCGCATCCACCCGACGGCCGAGGCGCAGCCGCGCATGCTGGACAACGTCTGGCCCGACCTGAAGAAGCTCCTGCGATGAGCGTGCAGGCCATTCCCGCCGCGGAGGCCATGGAGCGGCTCTCCGAGTTCAGCACCATCATCGATGCGCGCACTGAAGCCGAGTTCCAGGACGACCACCTGCCCGGGGCCGTGAACTGGCCGTCGCTCAACAACGCCGAGCGCGAGCTAATCGGAACCATCTACAAGCAGGTGAGCCCCTTCGAGGCGCAAAAGCGCGGCGCCGCCCTCGTCGCGGCCAACATCGCCCGGCACATCGAACGCTTCGTGCTGGAGAAACCCCGCACCTGGCAGCCGCTGGCCTACTGCTGGCGCGGCGGCAAGCGCAGCGGGTCGCTGGCCCTCGTGCTGGGCCAGATCGGCTTCCGCGTGACGCTGGTCGAAGGCGGCTACAAGGCCTTCCGTGGCGCGGTGCTGGGGTCGCTCCCGCCGCTGGCCCAGCGGCTGCGCTGGCGCGTGATCTGCGGGCCCACCGGCTCCGGCAAGACGCGGCTGTTGCAGGCGCTGGACGCTGCCGGCGCGCAGGTGCTCGACCTGGAAGGACTGGCGAGCCACCGCAGCTCGGTGCTGGGCCTGATTCCGGGTCAATCGCAGCCTTCGCAAAAGCATTTCGACACCCTGGTCTGGAACCGGCTGCGCGGGTTTGACCCGTCGCGCCCGGTGTTCGTCGAGAGCGAAAGCCGCAAGGTCGGCAACCTGGCGGTGCCCGAGGCCCTGATTGAATGCATGCGCCAGGGCGAGTGCCTGCGCCTGGTCTTGGCCGACGAGGAGCGCGTGGCGCTGCTGATGGAAGACTACGACTTCTTCGTCAAGGACGGTGCCTTCTTCTGCGAACGCCTTGCGGCCTTGACACAGCTGCGTGGCAAAGCGCTGGTCGGACAGTGGCAGGACCGGGTGCGCGCCGGCGATTGCGAGAGCGTGGTGCGCGAACTGCTTGAGAAGCACTACGACCCGGGCTACGCGGCGTCGATACAGCGCAACTTCAAGCGTTTCGGACAGGCGCACGACCTGGTGCTCGCCGACCGCTCGGCCGCGGCGATGGCGGCGCTGGCCGAGTCGCTGGCCGACGAAGCCTGAGCGGGCCTACTCTCCAATCCGCGGCGCGGGCGGGGCGCCGTCCATCTGCACTTCCGCAGGCTCTTCGGCACTTCCCTGCCCCGCATCGCCAAGGCCGGCCTTGCGTTCGGCCTTGGCCTTGAGCTTGTCTTCCTTCTTCTTCTTCTTAGCCAACTCTTTTTGTCGTTTCTCGTAACCGTAATTCGGGGTTGCCACAGTGGACGCCTCCTGAAGGTGAATTGGCCCACTGTAAGGCATTTGCCCGGCCACTGGGAAGCCAGCAGGAAGCGGCTCAGCTCTGCACGTCGATGTGGTAGAGGCCCCAGGGGCACAAGGCAAAACGCTGGTCCACCGGCTTGGCCGCCATGTCGGGGAAGCGGTCGGCGTCATACACGGCCCACAGGGGGCCCAGTCCGCCCAGGGGCATAGGCTTGCCGTCCAGGTGCGTCGCGACGATGAAGCGGTACTTCTGGGCATCTGCCACGCTGATCGCCGGTGCGTAGCCGTCGATCGCCCGCATCGCCAGCTTGCCGCCGGTGGCGCCGGCCGCCTGCAGCACGGTGCTGAGCAGGGGGCCGCGCAGTTCGTGCGGCCTCTGGTCGTATTCCAGGGTCGGCTTGATCGTCACCGCCGGCATCGCCGCGAGTTGGGCGAAATCGAAGGCATGCGCCTTGTCGAAGGCCAGCTTCTGCTTGCCCATCATCTGGTCGAGCACGGCATCGAACGGTCCGCGATTCGTCTTGCTGATGGCGCCCGTCACCGTGAGCAACGCCGGGCCACCGCTCGAGCGCTTGTCATTTTTCTTTTGCGCGTGTGCGGCCAGCGGGGCCGCGACACCTGCGGCCGCGGCCGCCAGGAACTGCCTCTTCTTCATCGGGAATCCTTCTGCAATTTTGGCCGGCGCATGATAGCCGAGCGCCGGCGAAGCGCTCATGCCATTGCGTGAAGGGCCTGCTCCAGATCCGCGCGCAGGTCGTCCGCGTCCTCCAGCCCCACCGAAAAGCGCACCAGGATGCCCTGGTGCGGCCAGACGGAGGGCTGGCGCAGCAGCTTCATGTCGTAGGGCACGACCAGGCTGACCGGCCCGCCCCAGGAGTAGCCGAGCTTGAAGAGCCTCAGCGCATCGCAGAAGCGATCGATCTGCGCCACGCTGTAGCGCTCGTGGAAAACCACCGAGAACAGGCCCGCGGCGAGTCCTTCCGCCGAGGCGCCGCTGAGTCCCGGTTTGCCGCCGCACAGTGCCCGCCAATGCTCGTGTCCTGGCGATCCCTCGAAAGCCGGATGCAGCAGCTGCGAGACCTCCGGGCGCGCTTTCAACCATCCGGCCAGCTGGCGCGCTGCGGCGTCGTGGGCGCGGTAGCGCACCGCCAGGCTCGGCAGCGAGCGAAGCACCGCCTCGGCGTCGTTGCCGCCGATGCCGAAGCCCATGCGCATGTGCGTGAGCTTGAGCTGCAGGTGAAGCGCCTCGTCGCGCGTGACGATCGCGCCCATCAGCACGTCGCCACCGCCGCTGGGGTACTTGGTCAGCGCATGCACGACCATGTCGGCTCCGGCGTCGAAGCCGTTGAAGGCCACGCCACCGGACCAGGTGCTGTCCAGCCCGCTGGGCACGCCTCGCTCGCGGCAGATGCGAGCCAGTTGCGGCAGGTCGGGAAACTCCATGGTCACCGAGCCCGGCGCCTCCAGCCACACCAACTTGGTCTTCGAGCCGATGCGGGACGCGAGGTCCTCCGGGCGCATGGGGTCATAGAGCTGGTGGGTGATGCCCCATTGCCTGAATTCGCCCTCGGCCAGGACCCTGTTGGGACCGTAGGCGTTGTGCGGAATCAGCACCTCGTCGCCGGACCTGAGCAGGGACATGCCGACGTTGGCGATCGCCGCCAGGCCGCTGGGCACCAGCACGCACTGGCTGCCGCCTTCGAGCATGGCAATGCGCTCCTCCAGCATGAAGGTGGTCGGCGTGCCGTGCAGGCCGTAGGTGTAGCCCTGCTTGCTCTTCCAGTCGCGCGCGCGCATGGCCGCGACGTCGCGGAAGATGACGGTGGATGCCTTGTAGACGCCCGGCTGCGGGGCCGCGAAGCCCGCGGGCGGGACGTAAGGGTGGTGAATCAGGTCCGTGATCGGCTTGCTCATGCAAGCATCCTACCCGCGCAGCGGCACGTTGGCCGCGCGTAGTCACACGCCGAGCGGTTCCCCATGTGAAGACGATCCGGCTTTGCCGGTCCTCTTCACACTGATCAAACCACGTGAACGCTTAGACCTTCCACTTTTCGAGCAGCTGCTGCGGGCGCAGGCTGTCGTAGGCTTCGAAGGGCTGGTGGATCCAGGGATTGGTGGGCAGGAACTCCACCGAGTAGTCAGGCGTGAATTTCGAGATGCCCTTGGTCCAGATCACCGCGCTGCGCAGCTCGGTGATGGGCTTGTAGCTGGTGCGCAGCATCTCGAGCACCGAGTGCAGCGTGGCACCCGAGTCCGCCAGGTCGTCCACCAGCAGCACCTTGCCGGCGATCTCGCCCTTGGGCGTGGTGATGTAGCGCGCAATGTCCAGGTGCCCCTGCACCGTGCCGGCCTCGGCGCGGTAGGAACTGGTGGACATGATGGCGAGCGGCTTGTCGAAGATGCGCGACAGGATGTCGCCGGGGCGCATGCCGCCACGCGCCAGGCACAGGATGGTGTCGAACTGCCAACCCGACTGGTGGATCCTGATCGCGAGCTTCTCGACCAGGTTGTGGTACTCGTCGTAGCTGACGTACAGGTGTTTGCCGTCTTCGGTCAACATCGTTTCAGTCCGCCAAGTAGGGGTGGCGCATCATGATCGTGTGGTCACGATCGGGGCTGGTCGAGATGATATCGACGGGAACGCCGGTCACCTGCTCGATGCGCTGCAGGTACAAACGCGCATTGACAGGCAGCTTGTCGTATTGCGTCACGCCCACCGTGCTCTCGCTCCAGCCGTCCATGGTCTCGTACACCGGCTTGCAGCGGGAAATGTCGTCGGCGCCCAACGGCAGGATGTCGATGTGCTGCCCGTCCAGTTCGTAGCCGGTGCACAGCTGCAGTTCCTCCAGGCCGTCGAGCACGTCGAGTTTGGTGATGCACAGGCCCGACAGGCCGTTGACCTGGGCGCTGCGCTTGAGCAGCGCGGCGTCGAACCAGCCGCAGCGGCGGCTGCGACCGGTGGTGACGCCCTTTTCCGCGCCCACGGTGGAAAGGTGCCAGCCCACGGTGCCCGGCGTCTGCCAGTCGAGTTCGGTGGGGAACGGGCCGCCTCCCACGCGGGTGCAGTAGGCCTTGGTGATGCCCAGGATGTAGTGCAGCATGCCCGGCCCCACGCCCGCACCCGCGGCCGCGTTGCCCGCGACGCAGTTGCTGGACGTGACATAGGGGTAGGTGCCGTGGTCCACGTCCAGCAGCGTGCCCTGCGCGCCCTCGAACAGCAGGTTGTCGCCGTGCAGGTGCGCCTCGTTGAGCTCGCGCGACACGTCGGCGATCATGGGCTTGAGCAGCTCGGCATGGCGCATGCACTCGTCCAGCACCGGCTGGAACTCGACCGGACTGGCGTGCAAGTACTGGGTGAGCGCGAAGTTGTGCAGGTCCAGCAGCACGCGCAGCTTCTCCGCGAAGCGCTGCGGATGCTTGAGGTCCTGCACGCGCAGGGCGCGGCGGGCGATCTTGTCCTCGTAGGCGGGGCCGATGCCGCGGCCGGTGGTGCCGATCTTCTCGGTGCCGCCCTTCTCGCGCAACTGCTCGCGCGCGATGTCCAGTGCCGAATGGAAGGGCAGGATCAGCGGGCAGGCCTCGCTGATGCGCAGGCGCGAACGCACCTCGACACCGGCTTTTTCCAGGCCTTCGATCTCCTCGAACAGCTTGGCTGCGGACAGCACCACGCCGTTGCCGATGTAGCACTTCACTCCGGGGCGCATGATGCCGCTGGGGATCAGGTGCAGCGCCGTCTTCACGCCGTTGATCACCAGGGTGTGGCCGGCGTTGTGGCCGCCATGGAAGCGCACGACGCCCTGAGCCATCTCGGTCAGCCAGTCGACCAGCTTGCCCTTGCCTTCGTCACCCCACTGGGTGCCGACCACGACCACATTGCGGCCCTTCGTCTTCGTCATCACAGGCTTTCGAAAAAGAGAATTCAGGGGATCAGAGGGCCATCACGCGCCAACGGCCGCCATCGCGCGCCAGTTGGCGGTCGCAGTGGAACTCGTCCACTTCGCTTTCATGGCCCGGCAGCACGCAGACCACGGTCTCGCCCTGCCCGCGCAAGGCGGCGATCGCCTCGCGCAGCTCGGCGGCATCCGGCCCGCCTTCGACCCAGGGCGCGCGGATCGCGGCCTTGAGCGGACGCTTCGCCGCCACGGCAGCGAGCTCCTTGATGTCGAGGCTGAAGCCGACGGCATGCCGGTTGCGGCCGAACACCGCGCCGACTTCGTCATAGCGCCCGCCGCGCACCAGCGCGTCGCTGGCGCCGGGGGTGTAGATGAAGAAGCGGGCGCCGCTGTAGTAGGCGTAGCCGCGCAGGTCGCCCAGGTCGAACCCGATGCGGGCGCCCTGCACATGGCCCGCGAGCCAGCGCAGGTTGGCCAGCGCCTCGCGCAGCGCCGGCGAGGACGGCAGGACCTTTTCGGCCTCGGCCAGCACCTTCTCGTCGCCGTACAACGAGACCAGCGCGCGCAGGCCCTCGCGGGCGGCGGCGGGGAAGTCGCGGGTCAGCGCGGCCAGTTCGCTGGCATCCTTGGCCGCGAGCGCCGCATGCACGCGGCCGATGGCAGCGGAATCCACCGGTACGCCGGCCAGCAGCGAGCGCACGATGCGCACGTCGGCCATGTCCACCGTGAGCGGGCCGACCCGGGTGGCCTTCAGGCAGTCGAGCGCCAGCAGCAGCGCCTCGAGGTCGGCTTCCTGGCCCGCATGGCCGTAGATCTCCGCGCCGAACTGAAGCGGTTCACGGGTGGCGTGCGGACGGTCGGGGCGGGTGTGCAGCACCGGGCCGCAGTAGCACAGGCGCGCCACGCCGCGCCGGTTGAGCAGGTGGGCGTCGATCCGGGCGACCTGCGGCGTGGTGTCGGCGCGCAGGCCCATCATGCGGCCCGAGAGCTGGTCGACGAGCTTGAAGGTCTGCAGGTCCAGTGCTTCGCCGGTGCCGGTCAGGAGCGACTCCAGGTGCTCCAGCAGCGGCGGCATCACCAGTTCGAAGCCGTAGCCCCGCGCAGTGTCCAGCAGTTCGCGTCGCAGTTCCTCGATGTGCCGGGCCTCGGAAGGCAGTACATCGGCGATGTGATCCGGCAGGACCCAGGCGGACATGGTTTTCGGGCGCTGTTAAAAAAAGTATTGTACCGGGCGGTACAAGGGCGCTTTTCTTACGATGCCAGCCAGAGCATGAAGAGCCCCAGCAGGATGCTGCAAAGGCCGAAGAAGCGCAGCTGCCCGTCCTGCATGGTCAGCAGCCGCAGGAACAGCTGGCGCCAGCCGCCGGGCGAGAAAAAAGGAAACAGGCCCTCGAGCACCAGCACGAGGGCCAGCGCCGTCCAGAGCGCACCCCAATCCAAGGCCTGAGGCCCCTACTTCTTGGCGGGTGCCGCGCCGGGCGCGCCGCCGCCCCGGAAGGCCTTGAAGAACTCGGAGCCGGACGGATCCACCACCAGCACGTCGCCCTTCTTGTTGAAGCTGGCCTTGTAGGCTTCCAGGCTGCGGTAGAACTGCGCGAACTGAGGATCGCGACCGAAGGCCTCGGCATAGACCGCGGCGGCCTGGGCGTCGCCCTCGCCCTTGATCTTCTGCGCGTCCCGGTAGGCATTGGCGATGGTCACCTCGCGCTGGCGGTCGGCGTCGGCACGGATCTTCTCGCCCTCGGCCGCGCCGGTAGAGCGCAGCTCGTTGGCCACGCGCTTGCGCTCGGCTTCCATGCGGCGGTACACCGATTCGGTGATGGCTTCGACGTAGTCGGCGCGCGTGATGCGCACGTCCACCACGTCGATGCCCCAGGGCCGCGCGCCCTTCACCACCTCGAGCACTTCCTGCTTGACGTCGGCCATCAGCTGTTCGCGCTTGGACGACAGCAGCTCGCGCACCGTGCGCCGGTTGATCTCTTCCTGGAATGCGTTGCGGACCACGCGATTGAGCTGGTTCGCGCCGGCGGCTTCGTCCAGCCCAACGTTGCGGATGTACTGCAGCGGGTCGGTGATGCGCCAGCGCACGTACCAGTCGATCACCACGCGCTGCTTCTCCAGCGTCAGCATGGGTTCGGCGTCGGGACTGTCCAGCGTCAGCAGGCGCTTGTCGATGTAGGAAACGTTCTGGAACGGCGGCGGCAGCTTGAAGTTGAGGCCCGGTTCGGTGATCACTTCCTTGATCTGCCCGAGCGCATACACCACGCCGAACTGGCGCTGGTCCACGACGAACAGCATGGAGCTGAGGAGCGCCAAGGCAACCAGCGCGGACGAAACGATGAAACCGATTCTGTTCATATCTCTGGGCCCCCTCAGCGCGTCTCGCGTTCGCGGCTGCGCGTGTCGGTGCGGCCGCGCGGGTCGGGCGCGGAGCCGCTCGTGACCGGCGGCGGCGGCGCAGTGGCCGGAGCCTCGCCGGCGCCCGGCGCCGCGGCGCCGCCTTGCGTGACCTGCTGCATGATCCTGTCCAGCGGCAGATACAAGAGGTTCGATCCCTGCCGCGATTCCACCAGCACCTTGGTCACGTTGCTGTAGATCTGCTGCATGCCTTCCAGGTACAGCCGGTCGCGCGTCACCTGCGGGGCGCGCTGGTATTCGGTCAGCAGCGACTTGAAGCGCTGCGAGTCGCCCTGCGCCTGCGCGACGATGCGGGCGCGGTAGCCTTCGGCTTCCTGCGTCAGCCGCGAGGCCCCACCGACCGCGCGCGGGATCACGTCATTGGCATAGGCCTGTGCTTCGTTCTTGGCGCGCTCGCGCTCCTGGCCGGCCTTGAGCACGTCATCGAACGCGGCCTGCACCTGTTCGGGCGGACGCGCGCCGCCCTGCTGCAGGTTGATGCCCACGACCTCGACGCCGATGTTGTAGCGGTCGAGGATGGTCTGCATCAGCGCACGCACGCGCGGCGCGATCTGGTCGCGCTCCTCGGCCAGGGCCGAATCCATGCGCATCTTGCCGACCACTTCGCGCACCGCGCTCTCGGCCGCCTGCACCACGGCCTCGGCCGGGGCCTTGCTCTCGAACAGCCAGGCGCGGGCATCCTTGAGGCGGTACTGCACCGCGAACTTGAGCTCGACGATGTTCTCGTCCATCGTCAACACCGCCGACTCCCGCAGCCCGGTGGCCTTGACGATGCTGTCGCGGCCGATGTCGACCGAGCGGATCTGCGACACGTAGATGCTCTCGTGCCGCTGGATCGGGTACGGCAGGCGCCAGTTGAAGCCCGCGCCGACGGTGGCCTTGTAGCGGCCGAACTGCGTGATGACGGCCTGCTGGCCCTCCTGCACGATGAAGAAACCGGTGCCCAGCCAGATCAGCACCACCACCGCAGCCACCAGCCCGGCGCCGATGCCGGCACTCTTCATGTCCGGCGGCCCGCCGCCGTAGTCGTTGCCGCCGCGGCGTCCCTTGCCGCCGAACAGCCCGCCGAGCTTGCGGTTGAAGTCGCGCCACAGCTCATCCAGGTCGGGCGGCCCCTGGTTGGGGCCGCGCCCGTCGTCCGGCCGCTCGGGCCGGTTGCCCTCGGATTGCTTATCGTCGCCCCGTCCCCAACGCGGATCGTTCAGGTTGAACATTCCCCTGATCCGGCCTTTCAGCTCCGCCCAAGGCAGGCGGCGTAGTCGAAGGTTCATGCGCGTCGTTCTCTTGTGTTTCTTCAGTGCGAATTGTGCCTGTTCAGGCGGCTGGTTTCGTGAAATTCGGCATCGTTTGCCGTTTCCTGGGCGTCGCGGCCTTGCACTTCGCGCGCGAGCAGGCGCCGCAGCTCACCCAGTCCGGCGCCGGTGCGGGCGCTGGCGAATACACGCGGCACGCGAACGCCCTCGAGGTCGTAGACATCGCTTTGCGTCCGGGGCAGCTGATCCGACGGCATGGCGTCGATCTTGTTGAACAGCAGCAGCTGCGGGACATGCTCCGCCCCGATCTCACGCAGCACCCGCTGCACCTCGGCAATCTGCTCGGGGTGGTTCGGATTGGCCGCATCGACCACGTGCATCAGCAGGTCGGCATCGGCCGCTTCCTGCAGCGTCGCCTGGAACGCATCGACCAGGCCGTGCGGCAGGTCGCGGATGAAGCCCACGGTATCCGACAGCGAGACCGACCGTCCGGCACTACCGTCCTGGTCGGCCAGGTACAGCTGGCGGGTGGTGGTGTCCAGGGTGGCGAACAGCTGGTCGGCCGCATACGCCCGGGCCTTGACCAGCGCGTTGAACAGCGTGGACTTGCCGGCGTTGGTGTAGCCCACCAGCGAGATGTTGAAGGCCCCGCGCCGCTCGCGCTGGCGGCGCTGCGTGCTGCGCTGCTTCTTGACCTTCTCGAGCCGCTCGCGCGTCCGCTTGATGGCGTCGCCGATCATCCGGCGGTCGAGTTCGATCTGCTTTTCACCCGGGCCGCCGCGAACGCCCGCCCCGCCGGTCTGCCGCTCCAGGTGCGACCAGCGGCGCACCAGCCTGGTGCTGACGTACTGCAGGCGCGCGAGCTCGACTTGCAGCTTGCCTTCGTGGCTGCGCGCCCGTTGCGCGAAGATCTCAAGGATCAGCAGGGTGCGGTCGTTGACCGGACGGTCCAGGTGCCGTTCCAGGTTGCGTTGCTGGCCCGGGCTGAGCGCCTGGTCGAATAGGACCTCGGTGGCGCCGAGCTCATCGGCCAGCGCCTTGATCTCGTCGGCCTTGCCGCGGCCAATGAAAAGCGCCGCGTCCGGGGCCTTGCGCTTGCAGGCCACGCGCGCCACCGGCTGCAGGCCGGCGGTCTCGGCCAGCAGGCCCAGCTCTTCCAGCTCGGAATCGAAATGGGGCAAGCCCAGATCCACGCCCACCAGGATGGCAGGCGCGGCCGGGCGTTCGGTCGTATCAGGGATCAAATCGTGGACTGCGGTGGGGGCATCCCCGGAACGCTGCGGCTCAGCTGGCGCCGCCTTCGCTGCTTTCAGCCGCCTGGAAATTCACGGCGCGGCCGGGAACGATGGTGGAGATGGCGTGCTTGTAAACCATCTGGGTCACGGTATTGCGCAACAGGACCACGTACTGGTCGAAGGACTCGATCTGCCCCTGCAGCTTGATACCATTGACCAGGTAGATCGAGACCGGCACATGCTCGCGGCGCAAGGTGTTCAGGAAGGGGTCTTGTAGTAATTGCCCTTTGTTGCTCACGATATTCTCCGTGTTCTTTCCGCTGTCGGAAGTGTTGTTGGGAACTGCACCTTACCACAGCAACACCGCTGTGCAAGTAGGCGAAGGCTGATGAAGGGCCGGGTCTGTCGCGCGGAGCCGGCCGGTGCAGGCTTCAGCCCGCGTCCTTTGCCGCATAGGGGTTGCGCGAGGTCTTCATCTCGATGCGCAGGGGCGTCCCCACCAGATTGAATTCCTTGCGAAAGCGCCCCTCAAGGAATCGCTTGTAAGCATCGGTGACATGTTCCAGCGAGTTGCCGTGGATCACGATCACCGGCGGGTTCATGCCGCCTTGGTGCGCGTAGCGCAGCTTGGGACGGAACATGCCGGAGCGCTTGGGCTGCTGGAACTGCACCGCCTCCAGCAACAGCCGCGTAAGCACCGGCGTGGACATCTTGGCCATGGCGGAGCGGTACGCCTGCGCGATCGCGGTCCACACGGGCCCCAGGCCCTGGCGCTTGATGGCAGAGATGAAATGCAGCGGGGCGAACTTCAGGAAGGCCAGCCGCGTCTCGATCTGGCGCTGCACCTGCTGGCGCTGGTAGTCGTCCACCGCGTCCCACTTGTTGACGGCCAGGACCACGGCCCGGCCGCTCTCGAGGATGTAGCCTGCGATGTGCGCATCCTGGTCCGTCACGCCCTGGGTGGCGTCCAGCAACAACAGCACGACGTTGGCGGACTCGATGGCCTGCAGCGTCTTGACCACCGAGAACTTTTCGATCGCCTCGAACACCTTGCCCTTGCGCCGCAGGCCTGCGGTGTCGATGAGCTCGAACTTCTGGCCTTCGCGCTCGAAGGGCACCGAGATCGCGTCGCGCGTGGTGCCCGGCAGGTCGAAGGCGACCAGGCGTTCCTCGCCCAGCCAGGTGTTGATCAGCGTGGACTTGCCGACGTTCGGCCGACCGGCCACCGCCAGCTTCACGATGCCGGTGTCCTCGGCCTCCGCCTCCTCCTCCGGCTCCGGCAGGTCCAGCGTCGCGAAGGCTTCTTCCACGAGGCTGCGGACGCCCTGCCCGTGCGCGGCCGAGACCGGATGGATCTCGCCCAGTCCGAGCTCGTAGAACTCCGAGAACTGGATGCCCTCGGTCATGCCTTCGGCCTTGTTGGCCGCGAGCACCGTGGGCTTGCCCAGCTTGCGCAGGTACTTGGCGATGTCGTGGTCCTGCGCGGACAGCCCGCCGCGCGCATCGACCACGAACACCACCACGTCGGCCTCGGCGACGGCCTGGCGCGTCTGCTTGGCCATCTCCATGTAGATGCCGCTCTCGGCGGTCGGCTCGAAGCCGCCCGTGTCGATCACGATGAATTCGATCCGGCCCTGCTTGGCGTTGCCATAGTGCCGGTCACGCGTGAGACCGGCGAAGTCGGCGACGATCGCGTCGCGCGACTTCGTGATTCGGTTGAAAAGGGTCGACTTGCCGACGTTGGGCCGGCCGACCAACGCAAGAACGGGCTTCATCAGCAGCTACGCCTGGGCGCCGCCGGGCCGCCCCAAGGCGCGAGGGCCCCCTCGGGGGGCAGCGCACTACACGAAGTGAGACGCGCGGGGGCCAACATTTACTGGGGCACGAAGCCGTAGACGCCGCCGCTACGCGTGACGACGACCAGTGTGTTGCCGGCAAGCACCGGGGCGGCCGCCACGGCCGACGAGTCGGTGGCCACGCGGTTCAGCAACTTGCCATCCTCGCGCGAGAGAATGTGCACATAGCCGAAGCTGTCGCCCACGACGACGGAACGGCCCAGCGACAGAGGCGCCGTCAGGCCCCGATGCAGCAGCATCTCCGAGGTCCAGGCACGCTCGCCGCTGTCGCGCTTCCAGGCAACCACCTTGCCGTCGGCTTCGCTGCCGAACAGCAGCGTGCCGTCGCCATCGACCCCTTCGGCCCCGTTGGCCTGCTTGGACCAGACGACGGCACCGCGGCGGGTGTCGACGCAGCCCACGCTGGTCTGGAAGGCGCGCGCGCAGACGACATCGCCCGTGCGGCTCACCCGGCCGACCAAGTCGACCAGCCGCTCCACGTCATTGATGCCGCGGGGCGTGGCGATCGGCGCCTCCCAGCGCCCCAGCCCGTTCTGCGGATTCAAGCCCGCCAGGCGGCCGGACAGGCCCACCACCAGGGTATCGCCGACGGCCAGCATGACGCCCGGCTGGCGCAGCACCAGCGGTTCGCCCGGGCGCGACTGCGACCAGAGCTTGCGTCCGGTCTTGCCGTCGAACGCCGACACCGCGCGGTCGGCCGTCAGGACGAAAACGCGGGCGCCCGCCACGAAGGGCGCGGTGTACGCGCCGGCGGCCAGGCGCTGGCGCCAGATTTCCTTGCCTTCCTCGAAGGCCACCAGGTCGTTGGCGCGGGTGACGACGGCGCTGACCTTGCCATCGCTGCCGACGCCCGCGGCGATCGGGCCACCGGCGCTGGCGCGCCAGAGTTCACGTCCGCTCGCCGCATCGAAGGCAGCGACCGAGCCGTCGCTGCCGGCGACCACGAAGCTGCTGCCGTTGGCGTTGACGGTGAGCGGCATGTCCACCGCGCCGATGCGCGCCGTCCAGGCGGAACGCATGCCCAGGGTCGCCGGATTCGGCGTCAGTTCGGCGGGCTTCGGCTTTTCGGAGCTGCTCAGGAAAGATGGCAGGGGCAGCGAAGAGCAGGCGGTCAGCGTCGCGACGCCCAGCGCGATGCACAGGCGGCGGCCGCCCGTCACGATGGAAGCGCGCCTCATGACTTCGCCACTCCGGAGGCGGCGCCGGCCGGCGCCGGCGCGATACTCTGGGTATCGACCCCGAGCGCGGCAAGCTTGACCTCGATGATGCGGCGATAGTCGCTGCGCTCGTCGATGCCCTTGTAGGCCTTAAGGTACTCGTCCTTGGCTTCCGCCTTCTTGCCTTGCAGGCTGTAGACGTCGCCGCGCCGGTCGGCGGCGAGCGATTCGAAATCCTTGGGGAAACCGCCCGCCAGTTGCTTGAGCGCTTCGTCGTAGGCCTTGGCCTCGACGGCGATGGCCGCCAGCCTCAGGCGGGCGACGGCCTGGTAGCCCTCGTCCGAGGACTTCTCGGCCACCCAGCCCAGCGCGGCCTTCACGCCGTCGGTGTTGCCCTTGTCGGCCATGACCTTGGCGGCCAGCAAGCCTGCCTGCTGGGCGTAGGCGGTGCGGGCGAACTTGTCCTTGATGTCGGCGAAGGCGCGCTCGACACGGGCCGTGTCACCGGCAATCGCGGCGCGCTCGACCTCGTCGTAGAGCGCCGAAGCCTGCGCCGCCTGCGTCCGCTGCCAGTAGTTCCAGCCGTTCCACGCGGCGATCGCCCCGAACACGACGATCAGGATCCATGTGATGAGGTTGCCCCATTCGTTCCAGAAGTGCCTGAGTTCGGCAAGCTGCTCCTGTTCCTCGAGGTCGAGATGTTTGGCCATTGGGTGTGCTTGATTCTTGTGGGGGCCGCGCGTGCGGCAACCCGAGATTGTAGTCAGGGCCTGTCCAGCCCAACAGTCCTTAGGCCTTGAGCAGCGCCGCCCAGGCGGCGGCCTCGGCCAGCGGCCGCTGCTCCTGCGCGCCGGCGCCGTCGCGCAGCGCCTTGACGGTGACCGCGCCCTGCGCGACCTCGTCGTCGCCGAAGATCAGGGCGTAGCGCGCGCCGCTCGCGTCGGCCTTCTTGAGCTGGCTCTTGAACGAGCCGCCGCCGCTGTGCATCACGACGTCGACCCCGCCGGCGCGCAGCGCCTCGATCACCGGCATGGCCCGGGCCAGGGTGCCGTCCGAGCCGAACACTGCATAGGCCGCCGGCGCGACATCCGGTCCCTGCAGTGCTAGGGCGTCCAGCAGGAGCAGCAGGCGCTCGATGCCCAGGCCGAAGCCGATGGCCGGCGCACTTTTGCCGCCCATCTGGCCGATCAGGCCGTCATAGCGTCCGCCGCCGCAGATCGTGCCCTGCGACCCGAGATGCTCGGTGGTCCACTCGAACACGGTGCGGTTGTAGTAATCCATGCCGCGCACCAGCCGCGTGTTGATCCGGTAAGGCTGGCCGGCCGCCTCCAGCAGGCGGCACACGGCGTCGAAGTGGGCCTTGGATTCGGCGCCCAGGAAGTCGATCAGCTTCGGGGCCGACTCGACGATCTCCTGCATGGCCGGATTCTTGGTGTCCAGGATACGCAGCGGATTCGAGTGCAGGCGGTTCCTGGCGTCGGCGTCCAGCAGCTCGGCATGCCGCTCGAAGTGCTCGATCAGCGCCGCGCGGTGCGCGCGCCGCTCCTCGGGCTCGCCCAGCGTGTTGATCTCGAGCCGGTAGTGCACGCCTTCGGCCAGGCCCAGTTCGCGCCAGAGGGCGCGGCCCATGAGGATCAGCTCCGCATCGACCTCGGGGCCCGCGAAGCCCAGCGCCTCGACGTCGAGCTGGTGGAACTGGCGGTAGCGGCCCTTCTGCGGCCGCTCGTGGCGGAACATGGGCCCGGTCGTCCAGATGCGCAGCGGCCCGTTGTACAGCGCGTTGTGTTCGACCACCGCCCGCACGATGCCCGCGGTGGCTTCCGGCCGCAGCGTGAGCCGGTCGCCGTTCATCGAATCGACGAAGGAGTACATCTCCTTCTCGACGATGTCGGTCACCTCGCCCAGGCCGCGCACGAACAGCTGCGTGGGCTCGACGACCGGCGTCACGATGTACTGGTAGCCGTAGCGCGCCATCACGCGGCGCACCACGTCATCGAACCATTGCCAGGTGGCGTTGCGCGGCAGGACCTCCTTGCGCGGCACCGATGCCGGCAGGATGTCGTTCATGCCCTTGACGCCGCTGATCTTGTCGGCGCCGGCAGGCTTGGGGGCGGCCTTGGCGGCCGTGTTGATTTCCAAAGTCATGACTCAGGCGTGATCGGCCACGTGGCCGAAACGCTTCTCGATGTATTCCTCGACGATACGCTGGAAGTCGCGGGCGATATTGTCCCCGCGCAGCGTCATCGCCTTCTGGCCGTCGATGAACACCGGCGCCGCCGGCGCCTCGCCGGTGCCCGGCAGGCTGATGCCGATGTCGGCGTGCTTGCTTTCGCCCGGGCCGTTGACGATGCAGCCCATCACGGCGAGCTTCATGGTCTCGACCCCGGGGTATTTCGCGCGCCACACCGGCATGCTGGAGCGCAGGTGGTCGTCGATCTGCTTGGCCAGTTCCTGGAAGGTCGTGCTGGTGGTGCGTCCGCAGCCGGGGCAGGCGGTGACGCTGGGCACGAAGCTGCGCAGGCCGAGCGACTGCAGGATCTCGGCGGCGATCACCACTTCCTGGGTGCGCGGCTCGCCCGGCTGCGGTGTCAGGGACACGCGGATGGTGTCGCCGATGCCTTCCTGCAGCAGCAGGCCCATGGCCACGCTGGACGCCACGGTCCCCTTGGTGCCCATGCCGGCCTCGGTCAGGCCCAGGTGCAGCGCGTAGTCGCAGCGGCGGGCGAGTTCGCGGTAGACGGACACCAGGTCCTGCACGCCGCTCACCTTGCACGAAAGGATGATTTGCGAGCCGTCCATGCCCAGGCTCTCGGCCTGCCGGGCGGATTCGATCGCCGAGGTGACCAGCGCCTCGTACATCACGGCCTTGGCATCCCAGGGATCGGCGCGGCGGCTGTTCTCGTCCATCATCTGCGCCAGCAGTTCCTGGTCGAGGCTGCCCCAGTTGACACCGATGCGAACGCACTTGTCCCAGCGCATCGCGGCTTCGATCATCTGGGCGAACTGGCGGTCGCGCTTCTCGCCCTTGCCGACGTTGCCGGGATTGATGCGGTACTTGGACAGCGCCTGGGCGCAGTCGGGGAATTCGGTGAGCAGCCGGTGGCCGTTGTAGTGGAAGTCGCCCACCAGCGGCACATCGATGCCCATGCGGTCCAGCTGCTCGCGGATGTACGGCACCTGCGCCGCCGCCTCGGGCGTGTTCACGGTGATGCGCACCAGCTCCGAGCCGGCCAGCGCCAGCTCCTTCACCTGGATCGCGGTGGCCACGGCCTCCTGCGTGTCGGTGTTGGTCATGGACTGGATGCGCACCGGCGCGTCGCCACCGATGGTGACGACGTTCGATCCCCACACCGCGCGCGCCTGCCGCGTGCGGCGGGACAGCGGCGATGCCGCGGCGACCGGCAAAGATTCCTGCATTACGGCCTGTTCACACTGCTGTTGGCAGTGCCTATTTCACTTCAAAGCGCGCCACGTTGTCACGCGACACCGGGCGCATGTCAAACGGCTTGCCCCGCACCGTCACCTCGGTCATGTCGACCCGGCCGATCGTCACCTGCAAGGGAAGCGTCCCGGAGGCGCCCGCCGACTCGCCGGCCGTGAGCGTCTTGCGCAGCGCGACGACGCCCTTGGCATCGGTCACGTCCACCCAGGACTCGCCCTTGGTGCGGATCACCACCAGGCCCGCCTGAGCCGGCGCCGCGGCGGCGGTGAAAGCCGCCGCAGGTGCGGCGGCGGAGGCGGCCGGCTGGGCCACGGCGGCAGCCGCAGGCGCCGGGGCGGCTGCAGCAGGCGCGACGGGCGTTGCGGCAACGGCGGCAGAAGCGGGCGCGGCCGGCGCAAGCGCGGCGGCAGTTGCATCGGCCGCGGGCGCTGCCGCCGTCGTTGGATTCTGCGCGTCCGGCGGCGCGGCCTGAGTAGCCGCCGCAGCCGGCGGCAACGCGACTGTTTCAACTGCCGCCGCGGGTTGCGGCGCTGCGGCCGGCGCGAGTGTGTCTTCAAAGCGCGTGTTGGGCACAAGAATCAGCACCAGCGCGCCCAGCAACAGCGCAAGCACCGCCAGGAACACCGGCTGGCGCAGATGGTCGATCCAGCTCGGCTTTGCATCGCCAGGCGTGCGGAACGGTGCATTCAGGCCATCGGTACTCTGGATGAGCCGCGGCGTCGCCGTTTGCGGCAGGCGCTGCAGCACCGGCTGCGGATCGAGCTTCAGCGTGCGGCAAACGCTGGAGGCCAGGGCCCGCGCGAACACCGCGTCGGGCAGCAGGTCGTAGCGGTCGCCTTCGAGCGCTTCGAGCTTGCGGACCGGCACCTTGAGCGAGACCGCCAGGGCCGCCACGTGCAGTCCGGCCGCCTCGCGGGCGCGCCGCAACAGCAGGCCGGCCGTGACGCCATCGGCGCCGATGCCGGCTTCCGGAGAAGCTGCCAACTCACTCATCGAATGCTCCGCGCTCATAGGCCAGCGCCTCGCGGGATCCGCTGTAACGCTTCTTCAGCTGGTCGCCCAGCTGGCGCATCGCCACCTGGTCCTTCATGCGGCGTTCGACCCGGATTCCCAGCCACAGCGATTCGGCGTTCGCGTATTCGCTGTTGTTCAGGCGCCGGATGTAGAACTGCGCGCGCGCGGTTTCACCTCGCCGGTACAGGATGTTGGCCAGGTTGTAGCCAGTCACCGGATTGGCGGCGTCCAGTTCGTACGCACGCGCGAGGCTGCGCTCGGCCTCGGCGGTCTGGCCGGCACGCGCCTGGCAGACACCCTGGGCCATCAGGGTCTTGGCGCGGCCGCCATAGGTGGGATTGGACATGGCCGTCTCGAACGCGCGCTGCGCATCGGGGTAGCGGCCTTCCTGGCAATAGAGCCAACCGAGGTTGTGCTGGATGTTGGCCTCGCGCGGGTTCAGCGAGGCCGCCCGGCGGAAGCTCTCCTCGGCCTGGCGCCGGTCGTTCAGGCGCATGTAGATCAGGCCGCGCAGGTTGTGCGCATCGGCGAGGTTCGGGTCCGCGGCGATCACCTGCTTGACCTCGTCCAGGGCGATCTCGGTCTTGCCCTCTTCGAAATAGCCCACGGCCAGTTCGAGCCGGATGCGAGCGCGCTTGCGCGCCTCGCTTTCGTCCGAAGGCGTGACGATGTCGGCCGACGCCCCCGGGCTGCTTCCGGGCTGCGAAGCGCAGCCCCCCAACGCCAGCAGCAGCGCGCCGGCCAGGCCCGCCCATGCCAGGCACCTCACGGGGTCCCAGCGACCCGGCGCCCTCTTCCTCATTCTCTTGTCTCCTTCGCGCCCGCGGTTGCCGGCACCGGTTTCAGCATCACGGTGCGCTGGCGTGCGATGCGGTCGCCCACCTGGGTGCGATCCTTGACGTCGCCGGCCAGTTGGCCGCAGGCGGCGTCAATGTCGTCCCCTCTCGTCTTGCGCACAGTGGTGACGATACCAGCATCACCCAGGATTTTCGCGAAGGCGAGCACCTGGCTGTGGGGAGAACGCGTCAGGCCGGACTGGGGGAAGGGGTTGAAAGGAATCAGATTCAGCTTGCAGGACACGCCGCGGCCTGCGTGGCGCTTCACCAGGTCCACCAGCTGGCGCGCATGTTCCGGCTGGTCGTTCACCCCGTCGAGCATGCAGTACTCGAAGGTAATGAAGTCGCGCGGCGCGTGCTCCAGGTAGCGGTTGCAGGCGTCCAGCAACTCGGCGATCGGGTACTTGCGATTGAGCGGCACCAGGTTGTCGCGCAATTCGTCATGGGGTGCGTGCAGCGACACCGCCAGCGCCACCGGGCAGTCGGCGCCGAGCCGGTCCATCATGGGAACGACGCCGGATGTGGAAACCGTCACGCGCCGGCGCGACAGGCCGTAACCGTGGTCGTCCAGCATGGTCCGCAGTGCCGGCACCAGATTGGCATAGTTCTGCAGCGGCTCGCCCATGCCCATCATCACCACGTTGGAGATGACGCGTTCGCCGGTGCCCAGGTGCTTGCGCAGGAAGTGCTCGGCGAACCAGAGCTGCGCCACGATCTCGCCGGTGCTCAGGTTGCGCGAAAACCCCTGGTGGCCGGTCGAACAGAAACGGCAGCCGACGGCGCAGCCGGCCTGCGAGGACACGCACAGCGTGCCGCGGTCGTCCTCGGGAATGAAAACAGCCTCGACGGCATCGCCGGCGCCGACGTCGAACAGCCACTTGATGGTGCCGTCGGCCGATTCCTGCTGCGTGAGGACGGTGAGGCCCTGGATGCGGGCGGAGGTGGCGAGCTTTTCGCGCAGCGACTTCGCGAGATCGGTCATCTCGGCGAAGTCACCGGCGCCACGCTGGTGGATCCAGCGGAACAACTGGGTCGCGCGGAAGCGCTTTTCGCCCAGGCGCTCGCAGAACGCGGCCAGACCCTCCAGGTCGAAGTCGAGAAGGTTGGCCGTCATTTCATGGGGGGTCGCGCTCAGCGCGAATAGACGTTCATGCCCGGGAAGAAGAAGGAGACTTCCACCTTGGCGGTTTCGGGGGCGTCGGAGCCGTGCACCGCGTTGGCATCGATGCTGTCGGCGAAGTCGGCGCGGATGGTGCCGGGAGCAGCCTTCTTGGGATCGGTGGCGCCCATCAGGTCGCGGTTCTTGAGGATGGCGTTCTCGCCTTCCAGCGCCTGGATCATCACCGGGCCGGAGATCATGAACTCGACCAGGTCCTTGAAGAAGGGACGCTCCTTGTGCACGGCGTAGAACTGCTCCGCCTCGCCGCGCGACAGGTGGGCCATCTTGGCGGCCACGACCTTCAGGCCCGCGGCTTCGAAGCGGGCATAGATCTGGCCGATCACGTTCTTGGCCACGGCGTCGGGCTTGATGATGGAGAGGGTGCGTTCGATAGCCATGTGCGTATTCCTGAGCTCTTGAGTTTTAGGGTTTTGCCGGATGCGAAAGTTTCGGCAAAGCCCGCCATTCTAATTCGTGTGGCGATCAGCCTCGCCCTGCGCGGGAGTCGATGACCGCCCTGCGGGGGCATTTCACGCTTTCGACATGCTGGATCGGCATGCTGAAAGCCAAAGCGGTCATCCGCGCCCGCGGCCGCCGCGGCGGCCGCCGCCGCCTCCGGAATTACCCCGGCGCTGGCCTTGCCCCTGGCCTTGGCCCTGTCCGCGCTGCCGCATGAAGCTGTCGGCACCGATGTAACCGAACGAGGTCTTCATCGGGTCCGGCTGGGCTCCGCCCGGCGTGCGGTCGCCGCGCTCCTTGCGACGCTGCTGGCCCTGGCCGCCCTGGCCCTGGCCACCTTGGCCTTGGCCGCCTTGGCCGCCTTGGCCCTGGCCGCGCGGTTGGCCTTCCCTGGGGCCGGGGCCCCGTCCGCCGCGGCGGCGCCGGCGCGAATTGCCGCCGGGCTCGCCCTCGGCCGGCCGCTCGCCGCGCGCGCTGCGCGGCGCGCCGCCGGCGTTGTTGTCACCGGCGGCCTGCATCAGGGACCGGATGTCACGCTCGTCCAGTTCCATCCAGAGGCCACGCTTGAGCCCGCGCGGCAGCATCATCGCGCCATAGCGGATGCGGATCAGCCGGCTGACCGCGTGACCCAGCGCTTCGAACAGGCGGCGCACCTCGCGGTTGCGGCCCTCGGAAATCGTCACACGGTACCAGGTGTTGGCGCCTTCGCCGCCGCCGGCCTCGATGCTGCCGAATTGCGCCCGGCCGTCATCCAGCTCGACGCCTTCGAGCAGCCGCTGTTTTTCCTCGTCGCTGAGCGCGCCCAGTACGCGCACCGCGTACTCGCGCTCCAGCCCGAAACGCGGATGCATGAGCTTGTTGGCCAGCTCGCCCGAGCTGGTGAACAGCAGCAGGCCTTCGGTGTTGAGGTCCAGCCGGCCGACCGACTGCCATTTGCCCTGCTGCAGCTTGGGCAGCTTGCGGAACACCGTGGGCCGGTTCTGCGGGTCGTCGTGCGTGACGACCTCGCCCACCGGCTTGTGATAGGCGATCACCCGGGCCGGCGGCGGTGCGATCCGCACGCGGATCGGCTTGCCATTGACCTTGATCTGGTCGCCGTACTGGATGCGCTGGCCGATGTGGGCGGGTTCGTTGTTGACCGAGATGCGCCCTTCCATGATGAGCTGCTCCATCTCGAGGCGCGAGCCCAGGCCGGCCTGGGCCAGCACCTTGTGCAGCTTGGGCTGCTCGGGCTGGGGCGCCAGCACGCGCTTGGAAGCGGCCGCCTCGGTACCGTCGGCCTGCTGGTCGAACTCCCCGGACACCACGTCGGCAAAGCTCACCGGTGGCGGCGCCGGCTCGGCCGGCGGGCGGGGCTGGCGCTGCGCGCGCCTGCCTTCGCGGTTGCCGTCCTCGTCCGCATCGTCGTCTGCCAGTTCGCCCTCGCCTTCCGCGCCTTCTTCGTCCGTGTCCGAGAATGCGGCGGCTTCATCCGCTTGCGGCAGGACCGGCTTGGTGCTGGTTGGCGAGTCGGGCTGTTTCGCCATTCGCAGGTCTTGGGCGTCCTCTTCGGTCACCGGCAGCGCGGCCGGGCTGGGCTGGGATTCGTTCATGTCAGGTCTCGACTTCTTGCGCGGCGTCTTTGGGGCCGTCGCTCCCGTCCGTGCTGGATTCGTTGTCGGCGACGGCCGACGGCTCCATCGGGAGCGCCGGCTGCGCGGCGTCCTCACCGGCGGTGAGCGTGGCCATGAGCTCGGCCTGCTGGGTCGGGCTCTCGAGCATGGGCAGCTGGTCCAGCGACTCCAGCCCGAGGTCATCCAGGAACTGCCGCGTGGTGGCGAACAGCGCCGGACGCCCGACGGCTTCGCGGTGGCCGATCACCTCCACCCAGCCGCGGTCTTCGAGCTGCTTGAGGATCAAGGCGTTGATCGTGACGCCCCGGATGTCTTCCATGTCGCCGCGCGTGACCGGCTGCCGGTAGGCGATGATCGCCAGCGTCTCCAGCACGGCCCGCGTGTATTTCGGGGGCTTTTCCGGGTGCAGGCGGTCGAGGTATTCGCGCATCTGCGGCCGGCTCTGGAAGCGCCAGCCGCTGGCCACCGGGACCAGTTCCACGCCGCGCTGGGTCCATTCGTTCTGCAGGTCCCCGAGAAGCGACTTGATCGTGTCGGCTCCCAGCTCGTCGCTGAACAGGACACGCATCTCGCGCACCGACAGCGGCTGCTGCGAGCAGATCAAGGCAGTTTCGAGGACGCGCTTGGCATCCGTCGTATTCATTGTTGGGCCGTTCCAGGAAAAGGCGCCATCCGGCGCGCAAACCAATCGGGATGAACAGGCGCTTGGGTATCGCCGCGCCGACGTGAACACCGGGTTCCGCGGCGCCCGCCCCGCAGGTCAGGGGGCGTGGCTCGTGAGCCATTCCGGGTCATTGTAACGCAGGCCCCAGGATGCCAAGGCCTGCCGCAAATCGCCGGGGAGCTGCGAGCGGAACTCGAGCTCGGCGCCCGTGGACGGATGGCGGAAGGCCAGTCGGAAGGCGTGCAGCGCCTGTCGCCCGAGCGCACCCGCCGCGGCGCCGCCATACAGCTCATCGGCGACCAGCGGATGGCCGATGTGAGCCATGTGCACGCGGATCTGGTGCGTGCGGCCGGTGTGCAGGCTGGCGCGGACCCAGCAGCCCTGCTCGGCATCCTGCAGCAGCTCCAAGGTGGTGAAGGCCGGCTTGCCGCCCTCGACCACTGCCATGCGCAGGCGGTTGCGCGGGTCGCGGCCGATCGGCGCATCGACGTGGCGGATGCGGCCACCCTGCCAGGGCCGATGGGCGAGCGCGACGTACTCGCGGGCGACCTCGCGCGCGGCGATCAGTGCGACCAGGGCATCCATCGCCGCGCGGGTGCGCGCCACCACCATCAGGCCGCTGGTGTCCTTGTCCAGGCGGTGCACGATGCCGGCGCGCGGCAGCAGCGACGCGGCGGTGTCGCGTGCCAGCAGCCCATTGAGCAGCGTGCCGCTCCAGTTGCCGGGCGCCGGATGCACCACCAGGCCCGCCGGCTTGTCGATCACGAGCAGGTGCTCGTCTTCGAACACCGCATGCAGGTCCATGGGCTCGGGACGAAAAGCCTGGCTTTGCGGAGTTGGCCGCAACTCGATGCGGCCCGCCTCGCCGGCGCGCACCTTGTGCGAGGAGCGCGCGACCACGGCGGCGCCCAGCGTGACGGCGCCCGCCTCGATCAGCTGCTGCAGGTAGCTGCGCGAGAACTCGGGCACCAGGGCGGCGAGCGCGCGATCCAGCCGCTGGCCATGGTGCGCCGCGTCGATGACGAACGGGCGCAATTCCGCGTCCTGCTCGCCAGGTTCGTCGAAAGTGTCCGCGACCATTATGATTTGCCCCGTTCTCGCCACGCGCGTATTGCTTGCGTGGCGCGCCATTATCGGCGCGAGCCAGACCTACACCATGATCAAAACGGCAGCCAAACGGCTTCTGGGCCCCTTTCTCCCGGTCGTGCGCGACTTCGTGCACGAACAGCGCCGCTCGCGGCAGGCACGGCAAGTGCAGGCCGCGCTGGACGCGGCGGGCGTGCCCCGCGTGCCACAACCCGACATCAACCACCTGCTGCATCACCTGCGCGGGCAGGTGCTCGCGCAACTGCCGAAGGACGTGGGCCATTTCGTCAGCGTGGGCTGCGCCGGCACCTGGTACTTCAACTGGATCGCCGAGAAGTGCGGGCCCCGGCGGCACACCGGCATCGAGTTCTATTCGCCCAAGCCGGACGACCTGCCCGCCGGCGTGGAGTGGATCGCCAACACCGCCGGCAACATGGAAGCGCTGGCGGATGGCTGCGCCGACCTGTTGTTTTCGGGACAGAACATCGAACACCTCTGGCCCGAAGACATCGGCAACTTCCTGCTGGAAAGCCATCGCGTGCTGAAGGACGGCGGGCTGCTGGTCGTCGACAGCCCGAACCGGCGGCTGACGGCCCTCCTGGGCTGGAGCCATCCCGAGCACACGATCGAGCTGACACCTTCCGAGGCTTGCGAGCTGCTCGAGCTCGCGGGCTTCGATGTGCAGCGCAAGCTGGGCCTGTGGCTGTGCGAGGCGCCCGCGAGCGGCCGGCTGCTGCCCTTCGCCGAAATGACGCCGGAGGGCGAATGGCCGCTGGCGCGGCGGGCGGCCGAAGCGAAGGACTGCCCGGAATCTTCCTTCATCTGGTGGATCGAGGCGCGCAAGGCGCCGCGCGCGCCGCAGGCCGCGCGCCTGCGCGAGCGTATCCGCGAAATCGAAGCACTCGCCTGGCCGGAGCGCCTCAACCGCCTGCAAAGCGTGATCGGCAAGCCCGTGGTGGTGGACGGCCAGACCTGGTTCGATTCCGAAGGCCGCGCCGGCGCCCTGCTGTTCGGGCCGTACACCGCGCTACCCGCCGGCCGCCACACCCTGACCCTGAGCTTCGACTATCCGGATGGACCGCCCGGCGCAGGCCCGGGCGCCGTCACCCATGTGAGCGGCGGACCCGCCAACGCCATCTTCGTGCAGGCCGAAGTGCCCGTGCACGCCGAGCCCGGGGCTGCGCTTTCGCGCTCGCTTCAGTTCGAGCTCGAGGACACCACCTTCAACGTGCAGTTCGTGGTGGCGACCTTCCCCGGCGTGCGCCTGCGGGTGAAGAAAGCGGTGTCGCTGGCCACCCAGGCGCTTGAGCCCGGCGTCCGCTGATTTATATTTACGCCTTTCAGGCAGAGAGCCCGCGCGTGACCATCCGATTTCCCCTTCCTTCCACCGGCACCCTCGTCCTGGCCGTGGCCGCCCTCATGGCCGGTTGTTCCTCCACGTCCGAGGACAAGACGGCAGCGATGAGCCCGAACCGGATCTATGCCGATGCGAAGGACGAAGTCAACGCGGGCGCGTACGACAAGGCCATCCCGCTGTTCGAGAAGCTCGAGGGCCGCGCCGCCGGCACGCCGCTGGCGCAGCAGGCGCAGCTCGAAAAGGCCTACGCGCAGTTCAAGTCGAACGACCACGCCGCCGCGCTGGCAACGCTGGACCGCTTCATGAAGCAGCACCCCGCCAGCCCGGCGCTGGACTATGCGCTGTACCTGAAGGGCATCATCAACTTCAACGACAACCTCGGCCTCATGGGCTTCATCGCCCGCCAGGACCTGTCCGAGCGCGACCAGAAGGCTGCCAAGGAATCATTCGAGTCCTTCAAGGAGCTGGCCTCGCGCTTTCCGGACTCCAAGTACACCGCCGATGCCCGCGCCCGCATGACGTACATCGTCAACTCGCTGGCGCAATACGAGGTGCACGTCGCGCGCTACTACTACACCCGGGGCGCCTACGTGGCCGCTGTCAACCGCGCCCAGAACGCCATCTCGGACTACCAGAACGTGCCGGCGCTGGAAGAGGCGCTGTTCATCCTGATGCGTTCCTACGAGGCCCTGGGCATGCCCCAGCTGGCCGCCGACTCGCGCCGGGTGATGGAAAAGAGCTACCCCAACAGCGAGTACCTCTCGCGCGGCTCTAAGTCACCGCAGGATCCGTGGTGGAAGTTCTGGTAAGCCCTGCCAGGCGCTCCAGCGCTTCCAGCCACTCGCTCCTGGACTGAAGCTGGCGCATCGGCGGCAGGGCTGCGGTCAGCCGGCGGCCATAGCTCATCGTCGCCAGGCGCGTATCGCATACCACCAGCACGCCTTGGTCCGACTCGCGCCGGATCAGCCGCCCGGCGCCCTGCTTGAGCGCCACGGCAGCCTCCGGCAGGGAGTAGTCGCTGAACGGGCTGCGGCCCTGGGACTGCAAGCGCTGCGATCGCGCCTCCACCAGCGGATCGCCCGGCGGCGGAAAGGGCAGCTTGTCGATCACCACCAGCTGCAGCGCCTCGCCCGGGACGTCCACGCCTTCCCAAAACGAGGCCGAAGCGACCAGGACGCAGCCGGGCTGGCCGTTGGCCGCGCCTTCGCGGAAGCGCTCGATCAGCCGCCTTTTGGGCCACTGGCCCTGCACCAGCACCTCGAGCTCGCCTGAGCCGGAAAAACGGCTCTGCAATTCATCGCCGATGGTGCGCAGCGCACGCAATGTGGTGGTCAGCACCATGGTGCGTCCGCCCAGGCGCAGCGCGCCCTCGGCCGCCAGCGCCGCGACTTGCGCGCTGTGGCCGGGATCGTTGGGCCGGGGCAGTTCGCGCGGAACGTAGAGCGCCGCCTGGGCCGCGTAGTCGAACGGGCTCTCGACCCGCAGCACCTCGGCCTGCGACAGGCCGCAGGGCTGGGTGAACCAGGACAGGCGTTCGTCGTCGCCCAGCGTGGCGGAAGTGAAGATCCAGGTGCGCGAGGAGGCCTCCGGACCGTCCTCGCGCAAAAGCTTGTCGCGCACCGCCTGCGCGATGTCCAGTGGCGACTGCACCAGCCGCAGTTGCATGCCGGCATCGACCCAGCGCACGGCATCGGGATCGCAGGGCCCGGCAAAGCGCTCCGCCCGGCGCGCGAGCTCCTGCGCCCTTTCGGCCAGGCGCTCGAAATCCGGCGCGATCTCGCTGACGGTGGACAGCGCCTCGATGGCCTGGGCGCAGGCCTGGCGAAGCCGGTCGAGCGCCTCCGCCCAGGCCACGGCGTCCACGCCTTCCGGGGCCGGGCCGACCCAGCGCAGGCGCGCGCCCGGCGCCGTCCGGCCCACGGCCAGTCGCAGGTCGCGCGCCGCGCGCTCCACCACGGCCACCACCTGCTGCCAGTCGACCAGGCCGCGCGCCAGCTGCAGGCCGGCGGCCAGCATGTCCCGGGCGAAATCGAGGCCTTGCCCGGTGGTGAGCTGGGTGCCCAGGAACTGGACGCCGGTCTCGTTGAGCTGGTGCGCCTCGTCGAAGATCGCGACGCGCACCGTGGGCAGCAGCTCCGCCATGCCCGACTCGCGCACCGCCAGGTCGGCAAAGAACAGGTGGTGATTGACGACCACCACGTCGGCGGCCAACGCTTCCTTGCGCGCCAGGTTCACATGGCAGGCGCGCCAGCGCGGGCACTGCGCGCCCAGGCAGTTCTCGCGCGTCGAGGTCACCAGCGGGATCAGCGGCGAGCGCTCGTCCAGGCCGGGCAATTCGGCCAGGTCGCCGGTCCGGGTGACCTGGGCCCATTGCTCGATCTTGGCCAGCGCGCGCGTCGAAGCACGGTCCGGCAGGCTGGCGTCGCGCCGCGCAAGTTCCATGCGATGCAGGCACAGGTAGCTGCCGCGGCCCTTGAGCAAGGCGGTGCGCGCCGGCAGCCCGAGGGCCTCCATCAGGCGCGGCAAGTCGCGTCCATACAACTGATCCTGCAATGTCTTGGTGGCCGTCGACAACAGCACCCGCTCGCCGCTCAACAGTGCCGGAACCAGGTAGGAGAAGGTCTTGCCCACACCAGTGCCAGCCTCCACGACCAGCGCTCCGCCTTGCTCGATGGCGCGCGCCACCGCCAGCGCCATCTCGGTTTGTCCGGTCCGTGGCCGGAAATGGTCGGCGGCGCGCGACAGCACGCCACCCTGCGCGAATGCCTCGCGAACGCTATCCTGGATCATCTAAGGTGTGCTTGGGCGCCGACGGGCCGCCCCTAGGCGAGGGGGCCGGCGACTCCACGAAGTGAGGAGCGTGGGGGCGACATTCCTCAGGCGGGTTCCTTGGGGTCGAGCACCAACTCGAGCCGCGCGATCTCGTCGCGCAGCGAGAGGCGCCGCTTCTTCAGGCGCCGCATCATGAGTTCGTCCACCGGGCTTTCCTGGCCGGCGCGGTCGATCAGCGCATCGAGGTCGGCGTGTTCCATGCGCAACTCGATCAGGCGGCGTTCCGGCGAATGCAGGTTCGATTCCAATTGACTGCTGGGATCATGATGGGCTACGGTTGATAATAAGGCTTTCGAAGTCACACTTCGAGCGCTTTCTCAAGAAGCACCCGTTCTGGACAGCAGCATGGCGACCAAGGGATATCGACTCATTGCCGCGACAGGCATCCACAAAGGCGATCGCGAGTACCAGCAGGACCAGGTGTCCATGCTGACCCATCCACGGGCAACCGGATGCGTGCTCGGCGTGGTGGCCGATGGCATGGGCGGACGCAGCGGCGGACGCAAGGCCTCGGACCAGGTCATGCTTACCGCCAAACAGTTGTTTGAGCGCTACTCGCCCGACCATGACGATGCCGGCACCCTGCTCAAGCAGGTCGTGCAGGAGGCGCACATCGTCATCAAGCTCACCGCGCTGGCCTCCGAGCAGGAGCCGCACAGCACGATCGCCGCCTTCCTGGTCAATCCGGCCGGCGATTGCCACTGGGTGCACGCCGGCGATTCCCGCATCTACCACTTCCACAACGGCAAGCTGGTCAAGCGCTCGCTCGACCACTCCTATGTGCAGACGCTGGTCGATCGCGGCGAGCTGACCGAGGAAGAGGCCAATGTGCATCCGCAGTCCAACATCCTGATGGGTTGCCTGGGCGCGGACGACGATCCGCCGTCGGACCACCACTTCATTCCCCAGTTGCGGCCCGGCGATGTGCTGATGGCCTGCAGCGACGGGATCTGGCACTACTTCAGCCCGAACGAGCTGGGTTCGGTGCTGTCCTCGCTGTCGCCACGCGAAGCCAGCGAGTTCCTGATCGAGAAGGCCCGCTCCCGCGGGCACGGTGGCGGCGACAACCTGTCGCTGGCCATCGCCAAGTTCGAGCCGCTCGAAGGCTAGCGCCCTCCTGCCGGATCAGGGCGGCGCCGGCAAGGAGCTCGCCGGCGGCTTCTTGCGCTCCGCCATGCGCTTTTGCTGCTTGTCCTTGCGCTCTTGCGCCTCGGCCAGGCGCTTTTCGTGCTCTTTCACGTTCGCCGCCGCTTCCTCGTCGCGGCGGCGCTGGGCGGCCTGCTTGTCGGCTTCGCGCCGCTGCAGTTCCTGCTGGCGCTGCGCGGCCTTGGCCGAGGCGCTCGCCGCCTGCGAGTCGCGGCTGGCGGCCTTGCCGGTCGCGCGCTCCTGGCGGCCCTGGTCCTGACCCGCTCGATCCTTCGCGGCCTCTTGCCGCTCGGCCTCCGACGCGCTGCGTTCGTCCTGGACGCGCTGGCGCTCGGCCGCCTTGCGCTTGCGCTCGGCGTCGTTGAGGACGATTTCCTGGCGCCTGAGCTCTTCCACGGTCTTGCGTCGTTGCGCCCTTGCCGCTGTCAGGCAGTCGTTGACGGCAAACTTCGAATAGCAGGCCTTCTCTTCGGCCTTGTACCGGGATTCGGCCTGCTTGTGCGCTTCCGCCAGCCGGGCGCGCTCGGCGGTGATGTTCGCGTCCTCGTCCTGCGCGTGGGCCGCCGCGGCCAGCAGCAGCAACGGCAGCAGCACGGATGACAGGTGGCGTTTCATGTCAGTCGGGTGTCCACGGTTCGGTGTTCCAGCGCCAGGAATTCTGCGGATTGCATCTCGTGCAGCCGCGAGACCGTGCGCGGAAACTCATGGGCCAGGGGCCCTTCGGTGTACAACGCCTCGGGCGGAACCTGGGCCGACATGATCAGCTTGACCCGCCGGTCGTACAGCACGTCGACCAGCCAGGTGAAGCGCCGCGCCTCCGAAGCCATGCGCACCGGCATGTACGGTACGTCCGACAGCAGCACCGTATGAAACTGCGTCGCGATCTCCAGATAGTCATTTTGCGACCGCGGACCGCCGCACAGGGTCCGGAAATCGAACCACACCGCGCCGCCGGCCTTGCGCCGCGCACGGATTTCACGCGCCTCGATGTGCAGCACCGGCTCTTCGTCGTGCGTCTCCGCCAGCCGGGTGAAGGCCTCGTTCAGCTCGGCATCGGCCTCGGGCCCCAGCGGCGTGTGGTAGAGCTTGACGTGCTCCAGCACCCGCCGCCGGTAGTCCACGCCGTGGTCGACGTTGATCACCTCGAGCTTTTCGTTCAGCAGCGCGATCGCCGGGAGGATGCGGTCGCGGTGCAGCCCGTCGGGGTACAGCCCGTCGGGCTTGAAGTTGGAGGTCGTCACCAGCCCGACGCCGTTGGAGAACAAGGCATCCAGCAGCCGGTGCAGGATCATCGCGTCGGTGATGTCGGCGACGTGGAACTCGTCGAAGCAGATCAGCCGGTAGCGCCGTGCCATGCGCGCGCCCAGCGCTTCCAGCGGATTCACGGTGCCCTGCAGCTCGGCCAGCTGCCGGTGCACCTCGCGCATGAACTCATGGAAATGCAGCCGGGTCTTGCGCCGCAGCGGCACGGCCGTGAAGAAGCAATCCATGAGGAAGCTCTTGCCGCGGCCCACCCCGCCGTACATGTAGACCCCACGCGGGATCTCGGGCCGGTTGATCAGCTTCTTGAAGACGTTGGAGCGCTGCTCCTTGAACTCGGCCCATTCGCGGGCACATCGCTCCAGCGCCTCCACCGCGCGCAGCTGCGCGGGATCGCTCTGAAAGCCGCGTGCCCTCAGCTCGGCTTCGTAGACTTCCCGGACTGAAGGCACGTGCTCGCGCAAAGGCTGGTCGTCAGAAGTTCAGCGTGCGCTTGTCGACGGCCAGCGCGGCTTCCTTCGTGGCCTCCGACAGCGACGGATGCGCGTGGCAGATGCGCGCAATGTCTTCCGCGGAAGCGCGGAACTCCATGGCGACCACGGCTTCGGAGATCAGTTCGCTGGCCATGGGGCCGACGATGTGCACGCCGAGGATCTCGTCGGACTTGGCGTCGGCCAGGAACTTGACCATGCCGGTCGTGTCGCCCAGCGCCCGCGCGCGGCCGTTGGCCATGAACGGGAACGTGCCCGCCTTGTAGGCGACGCCGGCGGCCTTGAGCTGCTGCTCGGTCTGCCCCACCCAGGCGATCTCCGGGCTGGTGTAGATCACCCAGGGGATGGTGTTGAAGTTGACGTGCCCGTGCTGGCCGGCGATGCGCTCGGCCACCGCCACGCCCTCCTCCTCGGCCTTGTGCGCCAGCATGGGGCCGCGCACCACGTCGCCGATGGCCCAGACATTGGGCAGGTTGGTGCGGCATTCGTCATCGACGATCACGGCGCCACGCTCGTCCAGCTTCAGGCCGACGGCCTCGGGGTTGAGGCCGATGGTGTTGGCCACGCGGCCGATCGAGACGATCAGCTTGTCGACATCGAGCTTTTGCGGCTCGCCCTTGGCGTTGGTGTACTCGACGCTCAGGCCGGCCTTGCTCGACTTGACCTCACCGACCTTCACGCCGAGCTCGATCTTCAGGCCCTGCTTGTCGAAGGCTTTCTTCGCCTCCTTGGCGATCTGCTCGTCCACGGTCCCGAGGAAGGTGGGCAGCGCTTCCAGCACGGTGACTTCCGCGCCCAGACGGCGCCACACCGAACCCATCTCCAGGCCGATGACGCCGGAGCCGATCAGGCCCAGCTTCTTCGGCACGCCCTGGATGCGCAGCGCCCCGTCGTTCGACAGGATGTTCTCTTCGTCGAAGGGAGCGCCGGGCAGCGGCCGCGCGTTGGAGCCGGTGGCCACGATCACATGCTTGGCGGAGATCGTCTCCTCGCCCGCCTTGATCTCGTAGAGGCCGCCCTCGGCCTTCACGAAGGAGCCCCGGCCGTGGAAGAAGGACACCTTGTTCTTCTTGAACAGGAACTCGATGCCCTTGTTGTTCTGCTCGACCACCTGGTCCTTGCGGGCCAGCATCTTCGCCACGTCGATGGACAGGCCGCTGACCTTGATCCCGTGGTCGGCGAAATGCTTGCCCGCGTGTTCGAAGTTTTCCGAGGACTGCAGCAGCGCCTTGGACGGAATGCAGCCGATGTTGGTGCAGGTGCCGCCCAGCGCCGGGCCGCCCTTGGCGTTCTTCCATTCGTCGATGCACGCCGCGGTGAATCCCAGCTGGGAGGCGCGGATCGCGGCGATGTAGCCGCCGGGACCGCCGCCGATGACGACGACGTCGAATTGCTTGGCCATGTGCTGCTCCTTAGATGTCAAAGAGCAGGCGCGCGGGGTCTTCCAGCGCTTCCTTCATCGCCACCAGGCCCAGCACGGCCTCGCGGCCGTCGATGATGCGGTGGTCATAGGACATGGCCAGGTAGTTCATCGGGCGCACCACGATCTGGCCGTTCTCCACCACGGCGCGGTCCTTGGTCGCGTGCACGCCCAGGATCGCCGATTGCGGCGGGTTGATGATCGGGGTGGACAGCATCGAGCCGAACACGCCGCCGTTGGAGATGGAGAAGGTGCCGCCGGTCATCTCCTCGATGCCCAGCTTGCCGTCGCGCGCCTTGGCACCGAACTCGGCGATCTTCTTCTCGATGTCGGCAAAGCTCATCTGGTCGGCATTGCGCAGGATGGGCACCACCAGGCCGCGCGGGGAACCCACGGCGATGCCGATGTCGAAGAAGCCGTGGTAGACGATGTCGTTGCCGTCGACCGAGGCGTTGAGCACCGGGTACTTCTTCAGCGCGTGGACCGCCGCCTTCACGAAAAAGCTCATGAAGCCGATCTTGACGCCATGCTCCTTCTCGAACTTCTCCTGGAAACGCTTGCGCATCTCCATCACCGGCGCCATGTTCACCTCGTTGAAGGTGGTGAGGATGGCGTTGGTCGATTGCGACTGCAGCAGGCGCTCGGCCACCCGCGCACGCAGGCGGCTCATGGGAACGCGCTGCTCCGGACGCTGCCCCATGTCGGGCGCGGACACCGGGGCCGCCACGGCCGGCAGCAGGGTCTTGGGCGCGCCGGTGGGCGCGGCGACCGGGGCGGTCGCGGGCTTGTTGCCGCCTGCCAGTGCGCCGATGACGTCGCCCTTGGTCACGCGGCCGTCGCGGCCGGTACCCGGCACGGAGCCCGCGGCGAGCTGGTTGTCGGCCATCATCTTCGCGGCGGCCGGCATGGCGATGTCCGACTTTGCGCCGGACATCGCGGCAGCAGCTGCTGCGACGGGCGCCGGCGCCGGCGCAGCTGGCGCCGCCTGGGCCGGAGCCGCTGCGGCCGCGGCCTTGCCTTCGGTATCGATCTTGGCGATGAGTTGATCGGCCGCGACGGTGGCGCCGTCGGCTTGCACGATCTCGGCCAGCACGCCGGAGGCCGGCGCGGGCACTTCGAGCACGACCTTGTCGGTTTCGATCTCGATCAGGATTTCATCGGCGGCGACGGCGTCGCCGGGCTTCTTCTTCCACTGCAGGAGGGTCGCTTCGGCCACAGACTCGGACAGCTGGGGCACTTTGACTTCAACGAGAGCCATTGCTTGTTCTTTCAGAATTTAGACGTGCAAGTACCAGGACTCGACCCCGGCGAAGCGGGGGCGAGTCCTGTTTTCACTTGGACAACACGAAGCCCTTGAGCTTGGCGAACGCCGCATCGACCAGCGCCTTCTGCTGGTCCTGGTGCAGGTGCGAGTAGCCCACGGCGGGCGAGGCCGATGCCGGGCGGCCCGCGTAGCCGAGCTTCTGCCCTTCGAGCATGTTCTCGTGGATGTTGTGCTGGATGAAGAACCAGGCGCCCTGGTTCTGCGGCTCGTCCTGGCACCACACGATCTCACTCGCCTGCGGGTACTTCTTCAGCTCCGCGGCGAAGGCCTTGTGCGGGAAGGGATAGAGCTGCTCCACGCGCAGGATGACGACGTCGTCGGCACCCTTTTCCTCGCGCTTCTTGGCGAGGTCGTAGTAGACCTTGCCCGAGCACACGACGATGCGCTTGACCTTGTCGGCCTTGAGCTCCTTGGACTCCGGGATCACCGTCTGGAAGCCGCCCTTGGTGAATTCCGAAAGCGGCGAGGTGGCGTCCTTGTTCCGCAGCAGCGACTTGGGCGTCATGATCACCAGCGGCTTGCGCAGCGGTCGGATCATCTGCCGGCGCAGCAGGTGGAAGATCTGGCTGGCCGTGGTCGGTTGGCACACCTGCATGTTGGTGTCGGCCGACAGCTGCATGAAGCGCTCCAGGCGCGCCGAGCTGTGCTCGGGACCCTGCCCTTCGTAGCCGTGCGGGAGCATCAGCGTGATGCCGTTGACGCGGCCCCACTTGACCTCGCCCGAAGCGATGAACTGGTCGATCACGACCTGGGCGCCGTTGACGAAGTCGCCGAACTGCGCTTCCCAGATCACCAGCGTGTTGGGGTCGTTGGAGGCGTAGCCATACTCGAAGCCCAGCACTGCCTCTTCGGACAGGATGGAGTCGATCACGACGAACGGCGCCTGGTTCTCCGCGACGTTCTGCAGCGGGACATAGGTGCCCACGTCCCACTTCTCGCGGTTCTGGTCGTGCAGCACGGAATGGCGGTGGGTGAAGGTGCCGCGACCGCAATCCTCGCCCGACAGGCGCACCGGATAGCCGCTGGCCACCAGCGAGGCGTAGGCCATGTGCTCGCCCATCCCCCAGTCCACGTTGACCTCGCCACGGCCCATGGCAGCGCGGTCTTCCAGCACCTTCTTCACCAGCGGGTGCACCGTGAAGTTCTCGGGCACATGCGTGAGGCGCTCGGCCAGGCGGCGCCACTCGGCATTGGGGATCGCCGTGTCGGCGGAGTCGGTCCACTTCCTGTTCAGGAACGGGTGCCAGTCGACTGCGTACTTGCTCTTGAAGTTGGTCAGCACAGGATCGATCGTGTGCTTGCCGGCATCCATGGCGGCGCGATAGGCCTTGACCTTCTCGTCGCCCAGCGTATCGCCCAGCCCCTGCGCGGCCAGCTTGTCGGCGTACAGCTTGCGGGTGCCGGGGTGCGCCGCGATCTTCTTGTACATCAGCGGCTGGGTCAGTGCCGGCGTGTCCTGCTCGTTGTGGCCGAGCTTGCGGAAGCAGATGATGTCCAGCACCACGTCCTTGCTGAATTCCATCCGGTATTCAAGGGCCAGCTGGGTGGCCAGCACCACGGCCTCGGGGTCATCGCCGTTCACGTGCAGCACCGGCGCCTCGATCATCTTGACCACGTCCGTGCAGTACAGCGTGGAGCGGGCATCGCGCGGGTCGGAGGTGGTGAACCCGATCTGGTTGTTGATCACGATATGGACCGTGCCGCCGGTGTAGTAGCCGCGGGTCTCGGCCAGCGCCAGGGTCTCCTGC
Organism: Ramlibacter tataouinensis; assembly: GCF_001580455.1. Classification (NCBI taxonomy): domain Bacteria; kingdom Pseudomonadati; phylum Pseudomonadota; class Betaproteobacteria; order Burkholderiales; family Comamonadaceae; genus Ramlibacter; species Ramlibacter tataouinensis. The sequence goes on along the minus strand of NZ_CP010951.1, from coordinate 4,556,835 downwards.
ACCACGCCTTGGCCGGCGAAGGCGGCGTCGCCGTGCACCAGCACCGGCAGCACCTGCGCGCCCTTGGGGTCGGCGCGGCGGTCCATGCGCGCGCGTACCGAGCCCTCCACCACCGGATTCACGATCTCCAGGTGCGAGGGGTTGAAGGCCAGCGACAGATGGACCGGGCCGCCGGGGGTGGTCACGTCCGAGCTGAAGCCCTGGTGGTACTTCACGTCGCCGGCCGGCAGGTCCTCCTTGGCCGTGTGCTCGAACTCGGCGAACAGGTCGGCCGGCATCTTGCCCAGCGTATTGACCAGCACGTTCAGGCGGCCGCGGTGCGCCATGCCGATGACGATCTCCTGCACGCCGCTGGTGCCAGCCCGCTGGATCAGCTCGTCCATCGAGGCGATGAAGCTTTCGCCGCCTTCCAGCGAGAAGCGCTTCTGGCCCACGTACTTGGTGTGCAGGAAACGTTCCAGTCCTTCCGCGGCGGTGAGCCGGTCCAGGATGTGCTTTTTCTTCTCGACGTTGAAGTTCGGCTTGCTGCGGATGGACTCGAGCTTCTGCTGCCACCAGCGCTTGCGCGTCTGGTCGCTGATGTACATGTACTCGACGCCGATGGTGCCGCAGTAGGTCTCGCGCAGCGCGTTGATCAGCTCGCGCAGCGACATGCTGTCGCGCCCGAAGAAGGTGTTGCTGGTGTTGAACACCGCCTCGTGGTCGGCGTCGGAGAAGCCGTAAAAAGAGGGGTCGAGTTCCGGGATGCTCTCCCGCTCGGCGCGCTTGAGCGGATCGAGGTCGGCCCAGCGCGATCCGACGTTGCGGTAGGCAGCGATCAGCTGCTGGACTGCGGTGCGCTTGCGGGCGAGTTCCGAATCGGCGCCCGCCGCAACCACCACCTGCGTGCCGCCCTGTTTGGCACGTTCGGCAAAGGCGTTGATGACCGGTAGGTGCGGAACGTCCTTGGCGTTGCTGCCGTCCGAGGCCGGTACGTGCTGCAGGGCGTCGAAGTACTCGCGCCAGGTGGCGGGGACGCTGCCGGGGTTGGCAAGGTAGTTCTCGTACATCTCCTCGACGTACGGGGCGTTGCCGCCAAACAGATAGGAATTGCCTTTGTAGGCCGTGTAGACGGTGCTCGTCTCGCTCATGCTGCGCTACTCTCCGCCTCCCTGGAGGAGGCTTGGGCTGGTTGAAAAACCTTCCGCGACACGGCTGAACCGGATGGCGGATGCGACTGTGGCTGGAAGGGCCGTGGGTTGCGGACGCGATTCTGCCACGTTCCGTGGCAGTTCGCATCCGCAACCCACGGCCGGCGGCCGTCTTCACGAACCCCCTCACCCCATCCCTCTCCCCCGCGGGGGAGAGGGGGCAGACCGTTTCCCACTCCCTCCCCCGCCGGGGGAGGGTTGGGGTGGGGTCGCTTCTTTGAACTGACCGAGCCGGTCAGCTATTTGCCGCCCACCAGTTCCTTGATCTGCTGCAACGTCGACGGATCCTCTATGGTCGTCAGGTCGCCCGGGTCGCGGCCTTCGGCGACGGCCTGGATCGCGCGGCGCAGGAGCTTGCCGCTGCGGGTCTTGGGCAGCAGGTTCACGAAGTGCACGCGCGCGGGACGCGCCACCGCGCCCAGTTGTTCATCGACGAGCTTCATGATCTCGCCTTCGAGCTTCATGCGGCCGGCGGCGTCTGCCAGGCCCGTGGTGTCGCGGGCCACGGCGAAGGCCATGGCGACCTGGCCCTTGAGCTGGTCCGCCACGCCCACCACCGCCACTTCGGCGACGTTCGGGTGGCTGGAGATGCTCTCCTCGATCTCGCGGGTGCCGAGTCGGTGGCCCGCCACGTTGATCACGTCGTCGGTGCGGCCCAGGATGTAGTAGTAACCGTCCTCGTCGCGGATGCCCCAGTCGAAGGTGCTGTAGAGCCTCTTGCCGGGAATGGTCTGCCAGTAGGTCTTGACGTAGCGTTCGTCGTCGCCCCACACCGTCTGCATGAAGCCCGGCGGCGTGGGACCTTCGATCACCACCACGCCCTTTTCGTTGGGGGCGCGCAGTTCCTCGCCGGTCGACTCATGCACCAGCTTCACGTCGTAGCCGTACATCGGCACCCCCGGACTGCCGAACTTGCTCGGCTTGCGCTCGACGCCGTTGGCGATGGTCAGGATGGGCCAGCCGCTTTCGGTCTGCCAGTAGTTGTCGATGATGGGAACGCCCAGCCCTTCGCTGATCCAGCGCGCCGTGGGCTCGTCCAGCGGCTCGCCCGCCAGGAACAACGCCTTGAGCGAGGACAGGTCGTATTTCCTGAGGAAGGCGGGGTCCTGCTTCTTGAGCACCCGCACCGCCGTCGGGGCGCTGAACATGCCGGTCACCTTGTACTTCTCGACCAGGCTCCACCAGATGCCGGCGTCGGGGCGGATCGGCAGCCCCTCGTACATGATGGTCGCCATGCCCGCGATCAGGGGGCCGTAAATGATGTAGCTGTGCCCGACGACCCAGCCGATGTCGCTGGTGGAGAAGTAGGTCTCCCCCGGCTCGCCGAGGAAGATGTGCTTCATGCTGGCCGCCAGCGCCACGGCATAGCCGCCGACGTCGCGCTGCACCCCCTTGGGCCGGCCGGTGGTGCCGCTGGTGTAGATGGTGTAGCTGATGTCCGTGGCGTCCAGCCATTCGCAAGGCACCTGCGCGCCGGCGTGCCGCGCCGTGGCCTCGGCCCAGTCATGGTCGCGCCCGGCCGCCCGCTCCATGGGCGCGAGCCCGCGGTCCATCATCAGCACCGACTGCGGCTTGTGGCTGGAGAGGCGGATCGCCTCGTCCAGCAGCGGCTTGTACGCCACCACCTTGCCACCGCGCGAGCCGGCATCGGCGCTGACGATGACCTTGGGGGTGGCATCCTCGATGCGCGAGGCCAGCGACACCGAGGCGAAGCCGCCGAACACCACCGAATGGATCGCTCCGATGCGCGCGCAGGCCAGCATCGCAAAGGCGGCCTCGGCGATCATGGGCATGTAGATCAGCACACGGTCGCCCCTGCCGACACCCAGGCTCTGCAGCGCCGCCGCCGCCTTCTGCACCTCTTCATGCAGCTGCCGGAAGCTGTAGGTGCGCTCGATGCCGGTTTCGCTGGAAACGTAGATCAGGGCCGGCTGGTCGGGGCGGTCCTTCAGGTGCCGGTCGACCGCGTTGTGGCACAGGTTGGTGGTACCGCCCGCGAACCAGCGCGTGAACGGCGGCCGGCTGTTGTCGCAGATCGCCTGCGGCGGGCTCTTCCAGTCGATCAGCCGGGCCTGCTCGGCCCAGAAGGCGTCCCGGTCCTCGATGGAGCGGCGATGGAAATCTGCGAATTTCACGGATGTCTCCTGGTGTCCAGTCACACAGCGGCGCGATTGTGGATGTCGCCCTTTGCCCGAACCTGACGCCGCGCCCCCTTTGTCTTTCTACTTGATCAGGCTCAACACCTCCTCGAACGCCGGATGGCCCGCGCTGCGCAGCCACTCGAAGGCCACCATCTCGGTCGTCACGAGCTCGCAGCCGGCGCCGGCCAGCCGGTCGAAGGCCGCGTCGCGGTTGCGCTCGGTGCGGGAGCTGCAGGCATCGGTCACCACCCAGACCTCGAACTCCTCGTCCAGCAGCTCGAGCGCGGTCTGCATGAGGCACACATGGGCCTCGCAGCCGGCGATGACCACGCTGCCGCGCTGTGCCGGCGCGGCAGCAGGCTTTTGCAGGTGCTTGGGCAGGCTGCGCGCGTTGCCGCCCTGGGGCCGGGCCGGCGGCCGTAGCAGCTCGACCAGGCCTTCGGCGCAGGCGCTGAAATGCATCTTGGCCAGCGTCTTGCGGCAAAGCGCGCGGACCTCGGGGTCATTGGGACCCAGTCCCTGCGGGTTCTCTTCGGTGCCCCAGACCGGAACGTCCAGCAGCTGGGCGCAGCGCCCCAGGCGCGCGGCATTGCGAAGCACCAGCTCGCCCTCGTGGATGGATGGCATGAGCCGGGCCTGGTAGTCCACCAGCACCAGCTGGCAATCGTCGACATCAAGAAGCATGGGTTGGTCGGTTCCTTTGATTTTCAGTGGATCATGGAGACGGCAGCACACGGATCAGGCTGCCCCTGGCCTCGTCGGTCACCAGGTAGAGCCAGCCGTCCGGTCCCTGTTTCACGTCGCGCACACGCTCGCCGACCTGCAGGGCCTTGCTCTCGCGCGTGACCTTGCCCTGCGCGAACTCGAGCCGTGCCAGGTAGCCGAACTTCAGCGACCCGACGAACAGATTGCCCTTCATGGCCGGACCGTAGCGGTCGCTGGTGACGAAGGCCATGCCGGAGGGCGCGATCGAGGGCACCCAGTAGTGCAGCGGCTGCTCCATGCCTTCCTTGGCGGTGAGGCCCTCGCCCACCGGGCCGCCGCCGTAGTTCTCGCCGTACGTGATGACCGGCCAGCCATAGTTGCGTCCCGGCAGGGCCACGTTGACCTCGTCGCCGCCCTGCGGACCGTGCTCGTGCATCCACAAGGTGCCGTCGGCCGCCAGCGCCGCGCCCTGCGAATTGCGATGACCGTAGCTCCAGATCTCGGGCAGGGCCCCCTCGCGCCCGATAAAGGGATTGCCTGGCGCCGGCGCGCCTTCCTTGGTGATGCGCACGATCTTGCCGATGTGGTTGTCCAGGCGCTGTGCCTGCTCCTTGCGCGAAAAGCGCTCCCCCAGGGTCAGGAACAGCAGGCCGTCGCGCGTTTCCACGATCCGGCAGCCGAAGTGCAGGCTGCTCGAGACCTTCGGCTTCTGGCTGAAGATCACCTTGAGGTCTTCCAGTTTGGAGGCGTCGGCAGACAGCCGGGCCCGGGCCAGCGCCGTGCCGTTGCCGGCAAATGCCGGCTCGGCGAAGCAGAAGTACAGGGTGCGGTTCGATGCGAACTGCGAGTCGAGCACCACGTCGAACAGGCCGGCCTGGCCGCCCGTGACCACCTCGGGCACCCCGCCCAACGGCGGTCCCAGCTTGCCGCCGGCATCGACCACCCGCATGCGGCCGGGGCGCTCGGTCACCAGGAAACGGCCGTCCGGCAGGAATGCCACGGACCAAGGACGCTCCAGGCCGGTCGCCACCGGCTCCCCCCGCAGCGCCTGAGCCTGTGCCGGCTGCATCAGAAGCGCAAGGCTGGCGAGCGCCAAAGCCAAGGCCGGGACGGCCTGCCTCATCCACGAAATGTGAAACTTTTGGTTAGAAATCATGGGCTTACGCGATAATCCTCACTTGACTTGTAAGCTCAGACACAGCTATCCTGCGCCGCATGAGGAAATGGCTGTGCTTCGCCCTGATCGCAGCCTGCACCAGCGTGCAGGCCGCGCCGCCGCCCACGGCGGACGACGACATGGGGCGCTTCATCGCCGAGTCCGCGCTGCTGACACAGTTCGATGAAGTCCGCACGCGCGTGGCCGACCGCACCTCCGAACTGGTGATGACGGCTATGGGATTCCTGGGCGTGCCGTACCGCCGCGGCGGCACCGATGAGGCCAAGGGCTTCGACTGCAGCGGTTTCGTGCGCTCCATGTACGAACGGACGGTCGGATTCGTGCTGCCGCGCCTGGCCCGCGACCAAGCGGCCGCGACGCAGCCGATCGACAAGAAGGATCTGCAACCCGGCGACCTGGTGTTCTTCAACACCATGAAGCGTGCGTTCAGCCATGTGGGCATCTATGTGGGCGAAGGCAAGTTCATCCATTCCCCCAAGCCCGGCGCGCAGGTGCGGGTCGAGGACATGGGCCAAGGATACTGGCAGCGCCGCTTCGACGGCGCCCGCCGTGTGCTGCATCTCGGGCCGGCTGAAGCTCAGCAGCAGCCCGCCAGGCCCCAGAACTAGGATTTCCGCTGCGGCGGCACGTCGGTGCAGGTGCCGTGGGCGATCTCCGCCGCCATGCCGATGCTCTCGCCCAGCGTCGGGTGCGGATGGATGGTCTTGCCGATATCGACTTCGTCGGCCCCCATCTCGATGGCCAGGGCGACCTCGCTGATGAGGTCTCCCGCATGCGTGCCCACGATGCCGCCGCCGACGATGCGGTGCGTCTGGGCATCGAACAGCAGCTTGGTGAAGCCCTCGTCGCGCGTATTGGCGATCGCCCGGCCGGAAGCGGTCCACGGAAAGTGGCCCTTCTTCAGTGCAATGCCCTGCGCCTTGGCCTGATCCTCGGTGAGCCCCACCCAGGCGATCTCGGGGTCGGTGTAGGCCACGCTCGGGATGACCCGGGCATTGAATGCGGACTTCTCGCCCGCGGCAGCCTCGGCCGCCACATGGGCCTCGTGCACCGCCTTGTGTGCCAGCATCGGCTGGCCGACGATGTCGCCGATCGCGAAGATGTGCGGCACATTGGTGCGCATCTGGATGTCCACCGGGACGAAACCGCGCTCGGTGACCTTGACGCCGGCCTTGTCGGCCCCGATCTTCAGGCCGTTCGGACTGCGGCCCACGGCCTCCAGCACCAGGTCGTACAGTTGCGGCTCCTTGGGCGCCTGCTCGCCTTCGAAGCGCACCAGGATGCCCTCTTTGGTCGCCTCGGCTCCGACCGTCTTGGTCTTGAGCATGATGTTGTCGAAGCGCGGCGCGTTCATCTTCTGCCAGACCCGCACAAGGTCGCGGTCCGCGCCCAGCATCAGCCCGTCCAGCATTTCCACCACGTCCAGGCGCGTGCCCAGCGTGGAGTACACCGTGCCCATCTCCAGGCCGATGATGCCGCCGCCGAGTACCAGCATGCGCTTGGGCACGCTGGCCAGGTCGAGCGCGCCGGTGGAGTCGACCACCCGGGCGTCCTTGGGCATGAACGGCAGCCGCACCGACTGCGATCCCGCGGCAATGATGCAGTGGCGAAAGCGAATGGTCTGCTTCTTGCCCGTTTGCTCCCGGCCGCTGCCGGCAGTTTCCTCGACCTCGAGGTGGTGCGGGTCCAGGAAGGCGCCGCTGCCGCGCACCACCGTCACCTTGCGCATCTTGGCCATTGCCGCGAGGCCGCCGGTGAGCTTGCCGGTGACCTTGGACTTGTGCGCCCGCAGCTTCTCAAGGTCGATCGCCGGCTTTCCGTAGCTGATGCCCAAGGCCTCGAAATGGCTCACTTCGTCCATGACCGCGGCCACGTGCAGCAGCGCCTTGGACGGGATGCAGCCCACGTTCAGGCAGACCCCGCCCAGCGTGGCGTAGCGCTCCACCAGCACGGTCTTCATGCCCAGGTCGGCGGCGCGGAAGGCCGCGGAATAGCCGCCGGGACCTGCGCCGAGCACGAGCATGTCGCATTCGAAGTCCACCGCGCCCGAGTAACTCCCTCCCCCTCCGGGGGAGGGCTGGGGTGGGGGCGCCGCGGGTGAGGGGGCGGGCGGCGTTGCCGCAGGAGGGGAAGAAGTGGCAGCGGCAGCCTCCACCACCGCCAGTACCGACCCCTCCGAAACGGTGTCCCCCAGCTTGACCTTCAGCTCCTTCACCACGCCGGCCTGGCTCGATGGAATCTCCATCGATGCCTTGTCGCTTTCGACGGTGACCAGGGACTGGTCCACGTTCACCGAGTCGCCGGGCTTGACCAGCAGTTCGATCACCGCGACATCCTTGAAGTCGCCGATGTCGGGTACCTTGACCTCCACCAGGCTCATCGAGTGGCCTCCCTCATTTCTTGGCTTCCTTCATCTTCAGGGTGAATATGTCCGCGGGCGCCGCGGAATTGCGGTCGAATTCACAGCCCGCCGCGATGCCCGCCTCCGCGACCTCGCGCGCCGTCTTGGCCCGGTTGTAGGCCGCATGCATGGCGCCCAGCGCGAAACTGCGTCCGGAGCCTATGCCCCAGAACTCCTTGAACTCGAACACCTCGCGGTAGCTGTACAGGCCATAGATGCCGCTGGCGTTGGCAATCACGACGCTGAACTGGCTGGATTCATAGGGGTCGCTGTCCTCCTCCTTGGTCTGAAGGAAGAAGTTGTCCTTCAGGTAAGGATGCAGCTTGGTGAAGGTGTCGAAGACATCGTCCTTGCTGCCGAGCTTGAGGATCTCGCTCGGCATCGATCCGATGGCCTTGCGCAGCACCGGAAAGTGAGCCACCGTCCCCGCCATGCCGAGGTAGGTCGGGCCGCAATCGGTATCGACCTTGAAGATCTTGGTGTTGTCTTCGAACCGGTTGGCCAGCCTCGTGTCGCCGAAGGTCACCAGGGTGTCGGCCGCGATGGCAATCTGCCCGTTCTTTCGCACCACCACAACGGTTGTCATTGTTCTTATGGCTCCATCGCCGCAAGCTGGAACACGGCGCGTTCCTCAGAGCATGGTGCGGCGGAAGTCCGACAATATAGCGCCGAGGTAACTGTTGAACCTGGCGGCCGAGGCACCGTCGATCACCCGGTGGTCCCAGGAGAGCGACAGCGGCAGCATCAGCCGCGGCTGGAATTGCTTGCCGTCCCACACCGGTTCGGTGGTACTGCGGCACACCCCCAGGATCGCCACTTCGGGCGCATTGATGATGGGCGTGAAGTAGCGCCCGCCGATGCCGCCCAAGGATGAGATGGTGAAGGTCGCCCCGGACATGTCCGCCGGACTGAGCTTGCCGTCGCGCGCCTTCTTGGCCAGCTCTGCCATTTCCTGGCTGATGGCAAGAATCCCCTTCTTGTCCGCGTCCTTGATGACCGGCACCACCAGCCCATTGGGGGTGTCCGCGGCGAAGCCGATGTGCCAGTAGTTCTTGAGGATGAGCTGTTCGCCATCAAGCGAGGAGTTGAACTCGGGGAATTTCTTGAGGGTTGCGACGCAGGCCTTGATCAGGAAGGCGAGCATGGTGACCTTGGTGCCGCTCTTCTCGTTCTCCTTGTTCAACTGGACCCGGAAGGCTTCGAGTTCCGTGATGTCGGCATCGTCGTGGTTGCAGACGTGCGGGATCATCACCCAATTGCGGTGCAGGTTCGCGCCGCTGATCTTCTTGATGCGCGAGAGGTCCTTGCGTTCGGTCGGCCCGAACTTCTCGAAGTCGACCTTGGGCCAGGGCAGCAGGCCGAGCGCTTCGCCGCCACCCGCGCCGCCGCCGCGGGCCGCCGCCCCCGCCTTGGTGGCGGCTTCGCCCTTCATCACCGCCTTGGTGAAGCTCTGGACATCTTCCTGCGTGATCCGGCCCTTGGGTCCGGTGCCCTTCACCTCCTCCAGCGGCACACCCAGTTCGCGGGCGAACTTGCGCACCGAAGGCGAGGCGTGCGGCAGCTGGCCGCTCGGCGCGGCGGGCTCATGCGGCGGCAGGGCCGCGGTCGGAAGGCTCCGCTTGCCCTCTCCCGCCGGGGAGGGAGCGGGACCGGGAGCGGGAGCAGCCACCGGAGCCTGGGCAGCGGGTGGGGATGAGGGGGAAGCACCCGCCGCGCCCTCCACCACCGCAATCAGGTCGCCGATATTGACCTTGTCGCCCAGCTTGACCTTGAGTTCCTTGAGCACGCCGGCCGCCGAGGAAGGAATCTCCATCGAGGCCTTGTCCGACTCCACCGTGATCAGCGACTGCTCGTTCTTGACCGCGTCGCCGGGCTTGATCAACACCTCGATGACGGCGACATCCTTGAAGTCGCCGATGTCGGGGACGCGGACTTCGATGGGGCCACCCTCACCCCTGCCCTCTCCCGCCGTGGCGGGAGAGGGAGAAGGCACAGACGCGGGTTCAGGGAGGGTTGCTCCCTCTCCCCGCTGGGGAGAGGGTTGGGGTGAGGGGCTCGCTGCCGCGACGTCCGCTGCCTCCATCACCGCGATCACGCTGCCTTCCGACACCTTGTCGCCCAGCTTGACGCGCATCTCCTTGATGACGCCGCCCTGGCTCGAAGGAATCTCCATCGAGGCCTTGTCCGATTCGACCGTGACGAGCGACTGCTCCGGCTTGACGGTGTCGCCCGGCTTTACCAGCAGCTCGATGACGGCGACTTCCGCGAAGTCCCCGATGTCGGGGACCTTGATCTCAACCAGCGCCATGTTCTTGTTCTCCGGTTGTCCTGCGGGCCGTCAGGCGAACAGGGGGTTGATCTTGTCCGTCTTGATGCCGTACCGGGCGATGGCTTCGGCGACCTTGGCCGCGGGCACCGTGCCTTCCTCACTCAGGGCCTTGAGCGACGCGACCACGATGTAGTGGCGGTTCACCTCGAAGTGCTCGCGCAGCCGGCTGCGGAAATCGCTGCGGCCGAAGCCGTCCGTTCCCAGCACCCGGTAGGCGCGGCCCTTGGGGATGAACGGCCGGATCTGCTCGGCATAGGCCTTGACGTAATCGGTCGAGGCCACCACCGGGCCGGTGTGCTTTTCGAGCTGGCTGGCGACGAAGGACACGCGCGGCGTGTCGGTCGGGTGCAGCAGGTTCCAGCGTTCGGCATCCTGGCCGTCGCGCGCCAGTTCGTTGAAGCTGGGGCAGCTCCACACGTTGGCCGCGACGCCCCAGTCCTTCTCCAGCAGGTCCTGCGCCGCCAGCGATTCGCGCAGGATCGTGCCGCTGCCCAGGAGCTGCACTCGCGGGGTGAGCTTCGGGCCGGGCTTGCACAGGTACATGCCCTTGATGATCTGCTCCTCGGTGCCTGCCTCCAGGCCCGGCATCGGATAGTTCTCGTTGAGCAGCGTGAGGTAGTAGAAGACGTTGTCCTGCTTTTCCACCATGCGCTTGAGGCCGTGCTGCATGATCACCGCCACCTCGTGCGCGAAGGTGGGGTCGTAGCTCACGCAATTGGGCACCGTCTGCGCCAGGATGTGGCTGTGGCCGTCCTCGTGCTGCAGGCCTTCGCCATTCAGCGTGGTGCGGCCCGAGGTGCCGCCGAGCAGGAAACCGCGCGCCTGCATGTCGCCCGCGGCCCACACCAGGTCGCCCACGCGCTGCAGCCCGAACATCGAGTAGTAGATGTAGAACGGCACCATGATGCGGTTGCTGGTGCTGTAGCTGGTGGCCGCCGCGATCCAGCTGGACATGCCGCCGGCCTCGTTGATGCCTTCCTGCAGGATCTGCCCGGACACGTCTTCCTTGTAGTAGGAGACCTGGTCGCGGTCCTGCGGCGTGTACTTCTGCCCTTCCGGGTTGTAGATGCCGATCTGGCGGAACAGGCCTTCCATGCCGAAGGTGCGCGCCTCGTCCACCAGGATGGGCACCACGCGCGGACCGAGCTCCTTGTCACGCAGCAGCTGCGTGAGGAAGCGCACGTAGGCCTGCGTGGTGGAGATCTCGCGCCCTTCCGCGGTCGCGTCCGTCACGGACTTGAAGGCGTCCAGGTCCGGTACCTTCAGCTGCTCGTCGGCCTTGACCCGGCGCTTGGGCAGGTAGCCGCCGAGGGCCTTGCGCCGCTCGTGCAGGTACTGCATCTCGGGCGTGTGCTCTTCGGGCTTGTAGAACGGCACCTCCGCCAGCTTCTCGTCCGGGATCGGGATGTTGAAGCGGTCGCGGAAGGTGCGGATGTCGTCGTCCGACAGCTTCTTGGCCTGGTGGGCGATGTTCCGGCCCTCGCCTGCCTTGCCCATGCCGAAGCCCTTCACGGTCTTGATCAGCAGCACGGTGGGCTGGCCCTTGTGGTTCACGGCCTTGTGGTAGGCCGCATAGACCTTCTGCGGGTCATGGCCACCGCGCTGCAGGCGCCAGATGTCCTCGTCGCTCATCTTGGCGACCATTTCGAGCGCCTTCGGATGCTGCCCGAAGAAATGCTTGCGGACGAAGGCGCCGTCGTTGGCCTTCATGGCCTGGTAGTCGCCGTCGAGCGTTTCCATCATGATCTTGCGCAGGATGCCGTCCTTGTCGCGCGCCAGCAGCGGGTCCCAGTAGCTGCCCCAGACCAGCTTGATCACGTTCCAACCGGCGCCGCGGAACTCGCCTTCCAACTCCTGGATGATCTTGCCGTTGCCGCGCACCGGGCCGTCGAGGCGCTGCAGGTTGCAGTTGATCACGAAGATCAGGTTGTCCAGCTTCTCGCGGGCGGCGACGCCGATCGCGCCCAGCGACTCGACTTCGTCCATCTCACCGTCACCGCAGAACACCCAGACCTTGCGGTTCTCGGTGTTGGCGATGCCACGCGCGTGCAGGTACTTGAGGAAACGCGCCTGGTAGATCCCCATCAGCGGCCCCAGGCCCATCGACACCGTGGGGAACTGCCAGAACTCCGGCATGAGCTTGGGGTGCGGGTAGCTGGACAGCCCCTTGCCTTCGACTTCCTGGCGGAAGTTCAGCAGTTGCTCCTCGCTGATCCGGCCTTCCAGGAAGGCGCGCGCATAGATGCCGGGCGAGCTGTGGCCCTGGATGTAGAGGCAGTCGCCGCCGTGGTTCTCGTTCTCGGCGTGCCAGAAGTGGTTGAAGCCCGCGCCGAACATGGTGGCGAGCGACGCAAACGAGCTGATGTGCCCGCCAAGGTCGCCCCCGTCCTCCGGATGCAGGCGATTGGCCTTGACCACCATGGCCATGGCGTTCCAGCGCATGTAGGCGCGCAGCCGCTCCTCCACTTCGAGGTTGCCGGGGCAGCGCTCCTCGTCCTCGGGCTCGATCGTGTTGAGGTAGGCGGTGGTGGCCGAGAAAGGCATGTCGATGCCCTCCTGCCGGGCCTGCTCCAGCAGCTGCTCCAGCAGGAAGTGGCCGCGATCGCGGCCCTCGGTCTGGATCACCGCGGAGAAGGCATCGATCCACTCGCGCGTTTCCTGCGCATCGGCGTCGTTGGCGGCCGATCCGAACAGGTTATCGGGCTGGGCTGACATGGGCTTGTCTCCTGGAACGACTTCGCGTCAAGTTAATTTAGTACGGCGCTGGACTGCGTGCGGTCAGTGTCTCATAGTTCGTGTCACATTTCAAATAATGCTACGCGTTTTTGTAATGTGATATCGAGAAGCCCTGCCGTGCGCCCTTCCGCCGGCGCCCGGCCGGGGTTGCGGCCCCGAGGGCCTACACTCGGACGTCGATGCAAGATTCCGTCCTCAGCTCCGAAATCCACGATCCGGCCGCGCCTGCACACTACTGGCAACGCTGGTGGAAGGGCCAGACCCCCGGCCGCCAGGACCGGTTCGCCATGCTGGCTCCGCTGGTCGCGGTGCTGCTTTTCCTCGCCGCCATCGTTTCGGCCTTCGGCTACCTGCGGCTGGAAGAAATGGACCGTGAGCAGGAGGCTGTCAAGCGCGACATCGAATACGCGCAGCAGCGCGTGCGCCTGCGCCTGCTGGAGCGGCAAGAGCAGCTGATGCGCATCGCCCGCGACGTCTCCAACAAGGACGTCGACCCCGAGGAGTTCATGGGCCGGGCGGAATCCATGGTGGTCCAGTACGCCGAGCTGCAGGCCGTGAGCTGGATTGATGAAAAGCGGCGGATCATCGCCAGCTACGCCGCGCCCAGCGTCTCGAACCACCAGTTGCGCGTGGCGGGCGAGGTGCTGCGCCCCGGCGAAACCGAGACCATGTTCGGCCTGGTGCGCGACCTGCAGCAGCCGGTGTACGCGCAGCCGGTGGCCAGCTCCGATGCCAACGGGTTGCTGCAACTGCACATCCCGCTGGCCAACCAGGGGCGTTTCGGCGGCGTCATCCTCGCCGAGTACTCGATCGACGGGCTGCTGCGCCACGGCGTGCCCGCCGAAGTGTCGGCCAAGTACGCGGTGGCCTTGCTGGACGGCAAGGGCCGCGTGCTCGCGGGAACCTCGGTGCCTGCCCGCAACGCGGCCACGCACCTCCTGCCCTGGGCGGCGCAGAACAACGAATACGAAGTTCCGGTCTCGCCGGTGGGCAACGGCCTCCTGATTCGCGGACAGGCCTACCGGACCTCGCTCGGCGTGATCGGCAGCGGCCTGTTCTGGCTGGTCGGCGTGCTGTCGGCCATGACGGCCTGGATGCTGATCGGCAACTGGCGGCACACGCGACGCCGCATGCAGGCGCAGCTGGCGCTGATCGCCGAGACCAACTTCCGCCGGGCGATGGAGAACTCCATGCTGACCGGCATGCGCGCGCTGGACATGCAGGGCCGGATCACCTACGTGAACGCGGCCTTCTGCCAGATGACCGGCTGGAGCGAGGCCGAACTGGTCGGCCGCACCCCGCCCTTCCCCTATTGGCCCGAGGAAGACCGCGAGCTGCTGGCGGCACGGCTGGACGACGAGATCCACGGCCGCGCCGCGCCCAGTGGCATCCAGGTGCGCGTCAAGCGCAAGGAAGGCTCGCTGTTCGACGCCCGGCTGTACGTGTCGCCGCTGATCGACGCCAAGGGCCACCAGGCCGGCTGGATGACCTCGATGACCGACATCACCGAGCCGAACCGCATCCGCGAGCAGCTTTCCGCCTCGTACGAGCGCTTCACCACCGTGCTCGAGGCCCTCGACGCCTCGGTGTCGGTGGCGCCCCTGGGCAGCGAGGAACTGCTGTTCGCCAACAAGCTGTACCGGCAATGGTTCGGAGTGCAGACCGTGGGCCACCTGCAGATGGTCGCCCAGGCCGGCGTGCCCGAGCACCCGCGCAGCGACGAATCGCTGGACGACGTGGATTCGTTCGTCGGCCTGCCCACCGGGGCCCTGACCACCGCCCGCTCCGAGAATGCGGAAATCTACGTGCCCGAGCTGGGCAAGTGGCTGGAAGTGCGCTCGCGTTACCTCAATTGGGTGGACGGGCGCCTCGCCCAGATGGTGATCGCCACCGACATCACGCAGCGGCGCCATGCCGAGGAGCAGTCCGCCGCCCAGGCTGAGCGCGCCCAGGCCGCCAGCCGCCTGGTCACCATGGGTGAGATGGCCTCCAGCGTGGCGCACGAGCTGAACCAGCCGCTCACCGCCATCAACAACTACTGCCACGGCCTGGTGTCGCGCATCAAGCGCAAGCAGATCAGCGACGAGGACCTGCTGGCGGCGCTGGAGAAGACCGCGCGCCAGGCCCAGCGCGCGGGCCAGATCATCCAGCGCATCCGCTCCTTCGTGAAGCGCAGCGAGCCGAACCGCACACTCGCCGACATCGCCCAGATGGTGAACGAGGCGGTCGAACTGGCCGAGATCGAGCTGCGCCGCCGCAACGTCCGGCTCACGCACTACGTGGCCGCGCGCCTGCCCCAGGTGATGGTGGACCCGATCCTGATCGAGCAGGTCTTGGTGAACCTGCTGAAGAACGCAGCGGAGTCGATCGACAACGCGCGGCGGCCGGCGGCCCGCCGGGGCGTGGAATTGCGCGTCATCCCGCAGCAGGTCGACGAGCAGCAGGTGATCGAATTCTCTGTGACCGACACCGGCCAGGGCCTTTCGCCGGAAGTGATGGAACGGCTCTACGAGGCCTTCTTTTCGACCAAGGTCGAAGGCATGGGCATCGGCCTGAATCTATGCCGCACCATCGTTGAATCGCACCAGGGGCGGATGCAGGCTGAGAACATCTACAATGGCGCCGACGTTGCCGGCTGCCGTTTCTCCTTTTGGGTTCCGGTCTCCGGCGCTACCAACAACATAGCGAAGAAGGACGCCGGAGTCGCGGTATGAGCTTGATTCCCAAAAAAGGCACGGTCTATGTGGTGGACGACGACGAGGCCGTGCGCGACTCGCTGCAATGGCTGCTCGAAGGCAAGGACTATCGCGTCCGCTGCTTCGACTCCGCCGAATCCTTCCTTTCCCGCTACGACCCGCGCGAGGTCGCCTGCCTGATCGTCGACATCCGCATGGGCGGCATGACCGGCCTGGAACTGCAGGACCGCCTGATCGAGCGCAAGTCGCCGCTGCCCATCGTCTTCATCACCGGCCACGGCGACGTGCCCATGGCGGTGAACACCATGAAGAAGGGCGCCATGGATTTCATCCAGAAGCCCTTCAAGGAAGACGAGCTGGTCAGCCTGGTCGAGCGCATGCTGGAGCACGCCAAGGGCGCCTTTGCCGAATACCAGAGCGCCGCCAGCCGCGACGCCCTGCTGTCCAAGCTCACGAGCCGCGAGGCCCAGGTGCTCGAGCGCATCGTCGCCGGGCGCCTGAACAAGCAGATCGCCGACGACCTGGGCATCAGCATCAAGACGGTGGAGGCGCACCGTGCCAACATCATGGAAAAGCTGAATGCCAACACCGTGGCCGACCTGCTGAAGATCGCCCTCGGGCAGAACGCCTCCAAGACCTGAAACCGCGGCCCCGGCCGCGCCTGTGGCCCGGCGTGCTGGTCCGGGCGAAGAGAACCGCATGACCGCCCAACTCATCGACGGCAACGCGCTGGCCCGGCAGATCCGCGCCGAAGTGGCAGGCCGCACCGAAGGCCTGAAGGCCCGCGGCGTCCAGCCGCAGCTGTCCATCATCCTGGTGGGCGAAGACCCGGCCAGCCAGGTCTACACCCGGCACAAGGTCAACGACAGCACCGAAACTGGCCTGTCGGCCACGCTGGAAACCTATCCGGCCAGCCTGTCCGAGGAGGACCTGCTCGCGCGCGTCCGGGCGCTCAACGCCGACCCCAAGGTCCACGGCATCCTGGTGCAGCTGCCCCTGCCCAAGCACATGGATTCGCAAAAGGTCATCGAGACCATCTCGCCGACCAAGGACGTGGATGGTTTCCACGTCGCCAGCGCCGGGGCGCTGATGGTGGGCCGGCCCGGGTTCTGGCCCTGCACGCCCTATGGCTGCATGAAGATGCTCGAGTCGATCGGCTACGAGCTGCGCGGCAAGCACGCGGTCGTCATCGGCCGCAGCAACATCGTCGGCAAGCCCATGGCCATGATGCTGCTGGGAAAGAATGCCACCGTGACCATGTGCCACAGCGCCACCCGCGACCTCAAGGCGCTCACCCTGCAGGCCGACGTGGTCGTGGCCGCCGTCGGCAAGCGCAACGTGCTGACGGCCGACATGGTCAAGCCCGGCGCGGTGGTGATCGACGTGGGCATGAACCGCAACGACGAAGGCAAGCTCTGTGGCGACGTCGATTTCGAGGGCGTCAAGCAGGTTGCCGGTTGGATCACGCCCGTGCCCGGCGGGGTCGGGCCGATGACGCGGGCGATGCTTCTGGTCAACACCCTCGAGGCGGCCGAGCGGGCGAGCCCCTGAAAGTCCAGCTCGCACGTCGCTCGCGCCGCCGGGCGGGCTACCAGGTGCCGGTACCCTCCAGCGCTCGCGACTGCTCCACCAGGTCCCAGCGCCACGGCAGCACCGCCGGCCTGAACAGCGCCTCGTCGACATCCAGCGTCACCAGGCGCTGAGCGCCCGCGAAGGCCCGTACCTGCGGGCCTTCCCACATGACCTCGGCACGGCCTGCGATGTGGAGCAGCCCACCGGTCGTGAAGTCGGGCACCACCAGCCCGGCCTGCGGCTGCGCCAGGAGATTCCCCAGCGTATTGAAGAACGAGTTGCCGGTGAAGTCTGGCCAGGTCAGTGAGCGCCCGTCGTCGCTCACGCGGACGAAGCCTGGCCGCCCGCCGCGATGCGACACGTCGCTGCCACCGTTGGGGCCCTCCCCGGCCGCGTGAGTCGCGATGAAGAACGTGTCGGCCGCGTTCACCAGTGCGCGCATGCCGGCGTCGAGTTGCCGACCCCGGCGCGTGGCGGCAGGCGCTTGCCGCGGCCAGGCCGGCGGCAGCAATTCGCGCGTCTGGATGTACTTCGGGCAGTTTCCGAAACTTTGCAGCACGGCCAGCGAGAACCCCTTGTCCGTGCGCACGGTCACATGGCCATTGGCGCGGTTGCGCCGGCGTGTCGGCAGTTCGATGCCCAGCAGGCCGAGCGATGCCCCCACGTTCAACAGGTCCGCGAGCGGGTCATCGGCCGGGGGCAGGGCATCCACCTGCAAGGTGGCTTCGTCAGGCGCAAACACAAAGCCGGGGGTCTCGCGCGCCAACAGTGTCGCCCACGGCTGGCTCTGTGCATCGACCGCACCCAGCGCCACGAAATGCAGCAGGGGAAAGAAATCACGATGCTGCTGCGGCATCGCGCCGCGCATCGCGCGATGGCCGATTTCGGCCATGCGTTCGGCGACGCCGGTCCTGGCCTGTGCCGCGCGTTCACCGGCATGGAAAGGCGCGACGCCCGGGTGCGGCCAACCGGAAAGTTGCGACATGGAGGGCGCCCTCACGCGACCGCGCGCAGGCCGACGGCGCTGGCCCGCATCGGCACGAACCCCGGCAGTGCCTCGATGCGGCCCAGCCACGCGCACAGTGCAGGGTAAGGCTCGAGCGGCACGTTGCCTTCCGGTGCATGCGCCGTGTAGCTGTAGAGCGCCACGTCGGCGATCGTCGGGTCGCTGCCTATGAGGAAGGGGCGCCGATCGCCGAATGTCTCTTCCACGACGGCAAACAGGGCCTTCGCGCCGGCGATTTCGACGCTGCCATCGCCCGGCAGCTCGAACACCCTGAGCACGCGCGCCCGCGCCGCCGTGGAGGCCAGTTGCCCGGCGGCAACTGACAGCCAGCGCTGGACCTGCGCCGCGCCCAAGGGCTCGCGCGGCAACCAGTGAGGCGCACCGTACTTCAGCGCCAGGTAGGTGAGGATGGCGTTCGAGTCGGGCACCACGGTGCCCGCGTCGTCGATCACCGGCACCTGCCCGAAGACGTTGAGCGCCAGGAATTCCGGGCGCTTCTGTGCCTTGGCGCGCAAGTCGATGTCGATGCTTTCGTACGGCAGTCGCAGCAGGTTGAGGAACAGCTCTGCGCGGTGGGAGTGGCCCGATAGGTCGTAGCGGTAAAGCTTGATGGGGCGCGCGGGCTGCGCTGTGGATGGTGTGGCCATGTGCATCTCCTGTGGCGGTCGCTGTGTCCGGCCGATTCTTGACGGCAAGATCGTCGCAATAAATACGTCCCGGCGGATTTGACTGCTCCGATTGCCGGAGCAATCATGTGCCGATGGACAAGTTCAGGGCACTCGAAACCTTCGTGGCCATCGTCGACAAGGGCAGCCTCACTGCGGCGGCAGACGCCATGGATTCCTCGCTTCCTGCCGTGGTGCGGCAGCTCGCCGCGCTGGAAGCCCAGGTCGGCGTGAGGCTGCTCAACCGCACCACGCGGCGCCTGTCGCTTACCGAAGACGGGCGGCTGTACCTGGAGCGTGTGCGCCGCATCCTGGCCGACATGGATGAGGCCGACCGTTCGCTGCTGGCGAGCAGTACCCAGGTGGACGAACCCAGCGGCACGGTGAGCGTGACCGCCCCGGTGCTGTTCGGCCACATGCACGTCGCGCCGGCGGTGGCGCGCTTCCTCCAGCGTTACCCGAAGATGCGGGTGAATCTCGCGCTGTTCGATCGCGTGGTCGATATCGTGCACGAGGGCCACGACCTCGCGGTGCGCATTGCCCACCTCGCCGATTCGAGCCTGGTGGCGCAGCCGGTCGGGAAGATCGGCCTCGTGGTGGCAGCCAGTCCCGACTGGCTCCGCCGCCACGGCGTGCCACGGCACCCGCGCGAACTGGCCAAGGTCAACTGCATCATCGGCGCGGACGGCCGGCAGTGGAACTTCGCCGATGAAGATGGCAAACCGTTCTCGGTGCCGGTGCAAGGCAACTTCGAGTGCAACCTGGGCGCGCCACGCCTCGAAGCCTGCGCCGCGGGGCTGGGGCCGAGCCGCTTCCAGTCCTACCAGGTCGTACAGCATGTGCGCGACCAGCGGCTGCGTGTGGTGCTGCAGCGCTTCCAGGAGCCTGCCCGCAACGTGAGCATCGTCTACCCGAGCGCGCGCCTGTTACCGCTGCGCACGCGCGTTTTCATCGAGTGGTTGAAGAGTGAATTGCAGGCGACGCTGACGCAGCAGCCGCAGCCGCCGCAGCCGCCGCAGCCGCCGCAGCAGAATTCCCTCGCTGGCCACAAGCTTCGTGCAGGTGCCGCACAATGACCGACATGAGCAATCCCCTCCTCGACTTCGAAGATCTCCCCCGGTTCGACCAGGTCCGGCCGGATCACGTGGCTTCCGCCGTGGACCAGTTGCTGGCCGCCGCCGACGCGGCGCTGGCGCAGGTCACGCAGGCCGACTTCCCCAGCGACTGGAATGCCATCGCCAAGGTGCTCGAAGCCGCCACCGAGCGGCTGGGTCGCGGCTGGGGCGTGGTGAGCCACCTCAATGCGGTCGCCGACACGCCCGAAC
Source organism: Ramlibacter tataouinensis (assembly GCF_001580455.1). NCBI lineage: Bacteria > Pseudomonadati > Pseudomonadota > Betaproteobacteria > Burkholderiales > Comamonadaceae > Ramlibacter > Ramlibacter tataouinensis. The sequence goes on along the minus strand of NZ_CP010951.1, from coordinate 4,536,892 downwards.
TGCGCGCGGCGTACAACGAAGCGCTGCCCAAGGTCACTGACTTCTGGACCCGGCTGGGCTCGGACGAGCGCCTGTACGCCAAGTACAAGGCGATCGACGCGGCGACGCTCAATCCCGAGCAGCGGCAGGCGCACAAGAATGCGATCCGCAATTTCGTGCTGGGTGGCGCCGAACTATCCGGCGCCCCCAAGGAGCGCTACGCCGCCATCCAGGAACGGCTGGCGGAACTGAGCCAGAAATTCAGCGAGAACGCGCTGGACGCCACCGACGCCTTTGCCTACTACGCCGGTGAAGCCGAAGCCGCGGGCCTGCCCGCGGACGTGGTCCTGGCCGCCCGCGCCGCCGCCCAGGAGGATGGCAAAGCCGGCTACAAGCTCACGCTGAAGATGCCCAGCTACTTGCCGGTGATGCAGTTTGGTCACGACCGGGCCCTGCGCGAACGCATGTACCGCGCCTACGTCACCCGCGCCAGCGACCAGGGCGAGCCGCGCCTGGACAACACGGCCCTGATGCGCGAGATCCTCGCCCTGCGCCGTGAGGAGTCGCAGCTCCTGGGCTACGGCAACTTCGGGGAGGTGTCGGTCGTGCCGAAGATGGCCGACTCGCCGGCGCAGGTGGTCTCGTTCCTGCGCGATCTCGCGGCCCGGGCGCGCCCGCATGCGTTGAAGGACCTGGCGGACATGCGCGCCTTCGCCGCCGTCAAGCTGGGCATCGGTGACCCGCAGGCCTGGGACTGGCCCTATATCGGCGAGAAGCTGAAGGAGGAGCGCTATGCCTTCAGCGAACAGGAGGTCAAGCAGTACTTCACGGCGCCCAAGGTGCTGGCGGGCCTGTTCAAGATCGTCGAGACGCTGTTCGAGGTCGCCATCCAGCGTGACCAGGCCCCGGCCTGGAACCCCTTGGTCGAGTTCTACCGCATCGAACGCAACGGGGAACTGGTGGGCCAGTTCTACCTGGACCCGGCTGCGCGCACGGGCAAGCGCGGCGGAGCCTGGATGGACGACGTGCGCGCGCGCTGGCTGCGGCCGGACAGCGGCCGCCTGCAGACCCCGGTGGCCCACCTGGTGTGCAACTTCGCGCAGGGCGTGGAGGGCAAGCCGGCGCTGCTGACGCACGACGACGTCATCACCCTGTTCCACGAATTCGGCCACGGCCTGCACCACATGCTCACGCGCGTGAACGAACTCGACGTGTCGGGCATCAGCGGCGTCGAGTGGGACGCGGTTGAACTTCCCAGCCAGTTCATGGAGAACTTCTGCTGGGAGTGGGCGGTGCTGCGCCACATGACCTCTCATGTGGACAGCGGCGAGCCGCTGCCACGCGCCCTGTTCGACAAGATGCTGGCGGCCAAGAATTTCCAGAGCGGCCTGGCGACGCTGCGCCAGATCGAGTTCGGCCTGTTCGACATGCTGCTGCACACCGAGCACGACCCGCAGGGCGACTTCATGCCGCTGCTGGCCAAGGTACGCGACGAAGTGGCGGTGATCCAGCCGCCCGCCTTCAGCCGCACCGCGCATACATTCAGTCACATTTTCGCGGGCGGCTATGCGGCCGGCTATTACAGCTACAAGTGGGCCGAGGTCCTGAGCGCCGATGCCTACGCCGCCTTCGAGGAAAGCGCGGACGAAAATGGCTTGCCCAGTGTCGAAACCGGGAGAAAATACCGGCAGGCGATTCTCGAGTCGGGCGGAAGCCGCCCGGCGATGGAATCGTTCAAGGCCTTCCGCGGACGCGAACCCACTCTGGACGCGTTGCTTCGCCACCAGGGAATGGCCTGAAGAAAACCGACAAATGAAGGAGTGGATTCCGATGGTTTTGGCCCGCTGTCTTGTCGCCGCCGGCGTTCTGGTCCTCGTGGCCGGCATCGCTCCCGATGCGAACGCGCAACAGATTTACAAAATCGTCGGACCCGATGGGCGCGTGACTTTCTCCGACCAGCCACCCGCCACGGGACCCACCGGCAACGCGGCGCCGGTTGCAGTGCGGGGCAGCGGCGGCGCCAATCTCGCGGGACTGCCCTTCGAACTGCGCCAGGCGGCCGGCCGCTATCCCGTGACGCTCTACACCTCGCCCGGGTGCAATACCTGCGCTACCGGGCGCTCCATGCTAATGGCACGCGGCATCCCCTTCGCCGAGAAGACCGTGACCACCAATGAGGACAGCGAGGCCTTCAAGCGCATGGGCGCCACGACGGTGCCGGTGCTGACCATCGGCAGCCAGCAGCTCAGGGGCTACAGCGACATCGAATGGGCCCAGTTCCTCGACGCGGCCGGCTATCCCCGGACCTCGCAGCTGCCGCCCTCCTATGTGCCCAGCCCGGCGACACCGCTGGTGGCCCTGGACGACTCCCCCCGCACGCCGGCGCCTACGCGCCAGGCCACGGCCGCACCCACGGGCCGGACGGCCGCTCCCACCGAAATGCCGACGGAAAATCCCGCAGGCATCCGGTTCTGATCTAGAAGTTCAGTGTCTTGACCCCGGCCGCGGTGCCCAGCAGGCACACGGCGGCTTTCTGGTGGGCGAACACGCCCACCGTCACCACCCCCGGCCACTGGTTCACTTCGCTTTCGAAGGCGAGCGGATCGCGGATGGCCAGCCCGCTGACATCGAGGATGTGCTGGCCGTTGTCGGTTACCAGCGCTTGTCCGTCCTTCATGCGCAGCTTGGCCACCCCGCCCATGCCGGCGAACTGGCGCGCCACGCGCTGCGCAGCCATCGGGATCACCTCCACCGGCACCGGAAAGCGCCCCAGCGCCTCGACCAGCTTGCTCTCGTCGGCGATGCAGATGAAGCGCTCGCTTTGCGCCGCCACGATCTTCTCGCGCGTGAGCGCCGCGCCGCCGCCCTTGATCATGAACCCGCGGTGGTCGATCTCGTCGGCGCCATCGATGTAGACGGAGATGCGCTCGACCTCGTTCGAGTCGAAGACGGGAATGCCGATCGCGCGCAGCCGTTCGGTCGATGCGACCGAACTGGACACCGCCCCGGGGATGCGGTCCTTCATCGTGGCGAGCGCGTCGATGAACTTGTTCACCGTGGAGCCCGTACCCACGCCCACCACCTGGCCGGGCACCACGTATTGGAGCGCGGCCTGGCCCACCAGCGCTTTGAGTTCGTCCTGGGTCATTTGAGACAATCCGGAAGTTAAACGGATTATCCATGTCGCTGCTGCCCTACTCGCTCGCCCGCCCTTTCCTGTTCGGGCTCGACCCCGAAACCGCGCACGAGCTGACCCTGCAGTCGCTGGCGCGCGTGCAAGGCACGCCGCTCGAGTGGGCCTACTGCAATGGCCTGGTGGAAGACCCCGTGACGCTGGCCGGCCTGAAGTTCCCGAACCGCGTGGGGCTGGCCGCTGGGCTGGACAAGAACGCGCGCTGCATCGATGCCCTGGGCGCGATGGGCTTCGGCTTCGTGGAAGTGGGCACCGTGACGCCCAAGCCGCAGCCCGGCAACCCCAAGCCGCGCATGTTCCGGCTGCCGCAAGCCAACGCCCTCATCAACCGGCTCGGCTTCAACAATGACGGGCTGGAGGCCTTCGTCGCCAACGTGCAGCGCGCCTCGTTCCGGCGCAAGGGCCGCATCCTGGGCCTGAACATCGGCAAGAACGCGGCCACGCCGATCGAAGAGGCCACCAGCGACTATCTGAAGGGACTGGCGGGCGTCTACCCGCATGCGGACTACGTCACCGTCAACATCTCCAGCCCGAACACCAGCAACCTGCGCTCGCTGCAGTCGGACGCCGCGCTCGACGCCCTGCTGTCGGAGATCGCCGCCGAGCGCGAAAAGCTCGCCGCACAGCACGGCCGGCGCGTACCGGTCTTCGTCAAGATCGCGCCGGACCTGGACGAGGCCCAGGTCGAACTCATCGCCGCGACGCTGAAGCGCCACGGCATGGACGGCGTGATCGCCACCAACACCACGGTGAGCCGCGATGCCGTCCAGGGCTTGCCGCACGCGCAGGAAGCCGGGGGCCTGAGCGGCGCCCCGGTGCTGGAGGCCAGCAACCGCGTGATCCGCCGCCTGCGGTCGGTGCTCGGCCCCGGCTTCCCCATCATCGGCGTGGGCGGCATCCTGAGCAGCAAGGACGCGCTGGCCAAGATCGATGCCGGCGCGGATGTGGTCCAGATCTACACCGGCCTGATCTACCGCGGGCCGGCCCTGGTGGATGAAATCGCCCGCGCGCTCAAGGGTGAGAGCCTTCTGGCTCAAAAGGCATAGGTGCCGGTGACCTTGACGATCCAGGTGCGGCCTGGCGCCGGCTCGTAGTAGCGGCCGTTGCCCTCATTGACGATCACCGAACCGGCGTAGCGGCGGTCGAACAGGTTGTCGATGCGCGCCGCTGCATTGAGCAGCCAGCCCTTGAAGTCGATCACATAGCCGGCGTGCACGGCGACCGTGGTGTAGGCCGGCGCGGCTTCGGTGTTGGCGTCATTGACCCAGACCTCGCTGGAGTAACGTAGCTCCGCACCGGCGCGCCAGCCCTTGGGCGGCTGCCAGACCAGTTCCGCGCCCGTCACCGAGCGCGCCGTGCCGGGGATGCGGTTCCCGGCCGGAATGACCAGGGTGGGCGTGGTGCACGGCGTCGATGCGCAGGTCGTGAATGAATCGCGATAGCGCGCGTCGAGCCAGGTCTGCGCCAGCTGGAACTGCCATTGCAACGGCAGTTCCTTCAGCCACGAGAGTTCGACCCCTCGCCGGCGCGTGGCGCCGGCATTCTGGAAAGTGCTGCGGCCCCCCACATTGGTCTGCGTGACGATCTCGTCCTGCGTGTTGGTCTGGAAAACGGCGGCGGTCCATTCGCTGCGCAGCGCATCCGGGGCGGCGCGCCCCTTGAGGCCCAGCTCGAAGTTGTCACTGCGCGAGGGCTGCAGGCCGAAGTTGAGGCCCGGCGCCCCGCTCGGCCGGTAGGCCAATTCGTTGAAGGTAGGCGTCTCGAAACCGCGCCCATAGGCGCCATACACATGGGCCTGCGGCGACAGCGCATACATCAGCGCCACCGCCGGCAGCGTCGCACCATAGTTCACGCTGCCGCTGTCGTTCCCGTTGGGCGGGACGATGTAGTGGTCGTCCGACTCGAAGCGTACGCTGCTGTGCCGCACCCCGGCCGTCACCGTCCACCGCGGCGCCGGTTTCCACAGGGCCTGCAGGTAGGGGTCGATGTTGCTCACCTGGTTGTCCTCGTCGCGCCGCAGGGCACCCTGCACGCCCAGGGAGGTACCGACGAAGTTCTGCCAGCCCTGCCGATGCTCCTGCATCTGGTCGTAGGCCAGGCCGGCCACCATTTCGAAGGGGCCGCCGCCAAGCTGCGTGCGGCGCGTCCAGCGCAGGTCGGCGCCCGCGTAGTCGCGATCGAGCCCGATCACGCCCCCGGGATGCAGTGGACTCAGCTGTGGCGCGACCGGGATCGCCTGGAACTGCGTGGTGTCGCGATGGCCGGCGTACAACATGAAGCGCAGCAGGTCGCCTTGCGCCAGGCGGGCCTCGTGCACCAGGCCGAGCTGCTGCTGGTCCACGGTCTTGCGCGTGTCGAACTGCAGCGCCGCCGGGTCCACGCTGCGCGGGTTCGAGTCGAACTGCGTGCGCGTCAGGCCCAGGGGATCCTGGGCCCGCAGGTCCAGCGCATTGGCCACCACGGTCCACTGCCGGCCCTCGCCGGTCTGGAAATCCAGCCGTGCATTGCCCAGGTCGCGCCTGACCTCGCTGTGGTCGCGCCAGCCGTCGTAGCCGAGATGGTTGATGCTTGCCACATAGCCCAGCGAGGGCGTGGAGCCGGTCACCCGCACACCCGGGCGCACCAGGGCGTCGCTGCCGAGCGCCAGCGTGCCCGTGGCCTGTGCCGGTCCCTGGCCGGGGTCGGTGAACAGTTGGACGACACCCCCCGAGGAGTTGCCGTACAGCACGGAGAACGGCCCCCGCAAGACTTCCAGGCGGCCGGCTGACGCCAGGTCGAAATGCGAGAGCTGTCCCTGCCCGTCCGGCATGGTTGCCGGAATGCCATCGACATAGAGGCGCACGCCACGCACGCCGAAGGTCGAACGAGAGCCGAAGCCGCGGATGGACAACTGCAGGTCCTGCGCGTAGTTCTGCCGGTCGCGCGCGACCACGCCCGGCACCACGAAGATGCTCTCCGACAGGTTGATCTCGGGCCGGGCCGCCGAGCGCATGCGCTCGCCGTCGATCACCGAGACCGATGCCGGCACGTCGAAGGGCGCCGCCTCCGTGCGCGTCGCGGTCACCGTCACCGGTTGCAGGGCGGTTGTCTGCTGCGCCATCGCCGCACCGGTGGCCGCGCAGGAGCAGGCCCAAATGGCAATGTGCTTCATGAGAGCATCCCCGCGATGTGTTCGCCGATGGCCAGGCTGCTGGTGAGCCCCGGCGACTCGATCCCGAACAGGTTGACCAGGCCGGGCACGCCGTGCACGCCGGGGCCGTCGATGCGGAAGTCCGGCGCCTTCTCGTGCGGTCCGTGGATCTTGGGCCGGATGCCGCTGTAGCCGGGCTGCAGGACACCGTCCGGCAGCGCGGGCCAGTAACGCCGCACCTCGGCGTAGAAGCCGTCGGCGCGCCGCGGATCGACCTCATAGTCGAGCGCGTCGGCATCGTGCGTGTCCAGCCACTGGAGGTCGGGACCGAACTTCGCCTGCCCGCCCAGGTCCAGCGTGAGGTGCACCCCCAGCCAGGCGTCGGCGGGCGCCGGGTACACCAGCCGGCTGAAGGGCGCCCGGCCGGCCAGCGTGTAGTAGTTGCCCTTGGCGAAGTGCTCCTGCGGGACGAAGGCGGCGTCCAGGCCCATGAAGCGCCGCGCCAGGGCGCAGGCGTGCAGCGAGGCTGAATTGACGAGCACACCGGCGGCCAGTTCGCTGCCGTCGGCCATGCGAATCACGTGCGGCTCGCCCCCACGCCCCAGCGTTGCCGAATCGACGGCGGAACTCAATGCGACCATCCCGCCGGCGCGTTCGAGGTCGCCCTGCAGGGCCAGCATCAGCGCATGGCTGTCCACGATGCCCGTGCTGGGCGACAACAAGGCCGCGACGCAACGCAGCGCCGGCTCCATCGCCAGCGCCGCCCGCTTGTCCAGCATTTCCACCGGCACGCCGTTGGCCAGCGCTCGATCGCGCAGGGCCTGCAGCGCCGCGGCTTCCGACTCGTCCTGGGCCACCACCAGCTTGCCGCAATTGCGATGCGGCACGCCATGGCTCGCGCACAGCGCATAGAGCAGTTCCTTGCCCCGCACGCACAGGCGCGCCTTCAGCGAGCCGGGCACGTAGTAGAGGCCGGCGTGGATGACCTCGCTGTTGCGCGAACTCACGCCCTGCCCGATGACCGCGTTCGACTCGCAGACGATGGTTTCCTTGCCCGTCATCGCGAGCGCCCGTGCCACCGCCAGGCCGACGACGCCCGCACCGACCACCAGGGCGTCAACGCGGTCCATGGGGTGTCGCCTCCATCAGAGGTCGCGGCGCGGGTCCAGCGCCAGCAGCATGTCGATCAGCTTGTGCAGGTTCGCCTTCAGGCCTTCGAACCCCGCGTGCAACTCCAGCGTCTTCTCATCCATGTAGAGCTTGCGGTTGACCTCCACCTGAATGCTGTGCCGTTGGCCGGCAGGATCGCCGTGACGGCGTACCAGTTCAACGCCCTTGTACGGATGGTTGTACGAGACCTTGTAGCCCAGCGACTCGAGGTAGCGGCAGATCCGGCGCGACAGCTGCGGGTCGGCGCTGGTCCCGTCGCGGTCGCCGATGACGAAATCGGCATGCACCAGACCGGGATAGTCGGTTGCGAACTGCGCAGCCACGGCCGGCATGGAATGGCAGTTCAGGTGGATGCTGTAGCCGTGGCGCGCATGGGCCCGGGCGATGGCCGTCCCCACGGCCTCATGGTAGGGCTGCCAGCAGTGCTCAATGCGGCTGCGCACTTCCTGCACCGAGAGGTGCCGGTCGTACAGCGGCACGCCATCGTCGGTGCAGCGCCAGACCAGGCCCTTGCCCAGCCGCACCTTGGACAGTGCCTTGGCTTCGGTCTCCATGGCATCGGGCCAGGGCTCGTCAAACAGGGCGGCGTCGATCTCCGTCACGTTTCGATTGACATCGAGGTAGCTGCGCGGGAACAGTGCCTCGATCCACGCCACGCCCATGGCGGGTGCGAAGTCGTAGAGCTTCTCGACGTGGGTGTCCTCGGCTTGGCGCAGTGCGCGCAGCTCACAGGCATGCCGGAAATCGGCCGGGTAGCTCACGCCGCTGTGCGGCGAGTCGAGCACCAGCGCCGACTCTCCCGAGACGACTCGGATCAGCGAATTCATGAGGCCGATTGTGGCGCAGCGGCTCGCGCTTGGGTGGCACGAGCCCGGGCCCATGGTTGAGCTCGGGTGTCGGGAAAAGCGCCTGCGGCAGCCTTGCCAGCGCCATTGAAAGAGCGTCGCGGCAAGCGCATAGTGACCTCATGGGTTTCACCCGCTTGAACACCCCAGCGCCGGGCCGTTGGACTCGGTGGCTGCGGCATGCGCTGCTGCTGGCCGCACTCGTGTTCAGCGCAGCCCCAGGTGGAACGCAGGCCGCGCCAGTCGCCGTGCTGAAGCTGCAGGGCGCACTCGATCCGGCGAGCGCTGACTACCTGGTGCGCGGCATGCGGCGCGCGGGCGAAAGTGGCGTGCCGCTGGTGGTGATCGAACTGGACACGCCCGGCGGACTGGAGAGCTCCATGCGACAGGTGGTGCAGGCCATCCTCGATTCGCCGGTACCGGTCGCGGTCTTCGTCACGCCGCAAGGAGCGCGCGCCGCGAGCGCTGGCACCTACCTGCTCTATGCCTCGCACATCGCGGCCATGACGCCGGCCACGACCCTGGGCGCCGCGACGCCCGTGGCGATCGGGTTGCCCATGGGCGGTGCTGGACCCAAGGACGACGAAGGCGCCGCCAAACGCCCCGCCAGCGCGGGTTCGGAGGCGCGACCCCCGGGCGACGCCATGACGGCCAAGGCAGTGCACGACGCTGCCGCATTCATCCGCGGCCTGGCGCAGCTGCGGGGACGCAATGCCGAATGGGCCGAACGTGCTGTGCGCGAAGCCGTCAGCCTGACGGCCAGCGAGGCTGCGCAGGCCAAGGTGATCGATGTGGTCGCACGGGACCTGCCCGACCTGCTGGCGCAGGCCGATGGCCGCACGGTGCGCGTGCAAGGCAAGGACCACCGCATCGCCAGTCGCGGCGCACACCACGAGTTGCAGTTGCCGGGATGGCGCCACCGGCTGCTGTCGGCGATCGCTCATCCGAGCGTGGCACTGATCCTGATGATGATCGGCATCTGGGGCCTGTTCTTCGAGTTCGCCGCGCCGGGCCACGGCATCTCGGGCGTGACCGGCACCATCTGCCTGCTGCTGGCCGCCTTCGCCCTGCAACTGCTGCCGGTGAACTACGCCGCACTCGGGCTGATCGTGCTGGGCCTCGGCCTGCTGCTGGCGGAGCTGTTCGCGCCGACCTTCGGCGTCCTGGGCGTGGGCGGCGTGATCGCGCTGGCGGCGGGGAGCGTCCTGCTGTTCGACGTCGACGTCCCGGGCTATGGCGTGCCGCTGTCGCTGGTGCTCGCGCTGGCGGCCGTGTCGCTGGTGCTGGTGGCGCTGGCCAGCGGCGCCGCCCTGAAGACGCGGCGCCAGCCCGTCGTCAGCGGCAGCGGCGCGATGGTCGGCGCAATGGGCCGGGTGCTGGAAGCGGCACAGGGAGAGACCTGGGCCGAAGTCATGGGTGAGCGCTGGAAGGTGGCGAGTGCCCAGGCGCTGGTTCCGGGGCAGCGCGTGCGCGTGCTCGGTTCGCACGGCCTGACGCTGGACGTCCAGCCGGAAAACGAAAAGGGAGTGGTCGCATCATGAATGCATTGAGCCTTGGCCTTGGCGGCGTCTTGTTTCCGGTGGCTGTGCTGCTGCTGGTGCTGTTCGCGATGTCGGTGCGCATCCTGCGCGAGTACGAGCGCGCAGTGGTGTTCCAGCTCGGGCGCTTCTGGAAAGTCAAGGGCCCCGGACTGGTGCTGCTGATCCCCGCGGTGCAGAAGATGGTTCGCGTGGATCTGCGCATCGTCACGATGGACGTGCCGCCGCAGGACGTGATCTCGCGCGACAACGTCTCGGTGAAGGTGAATGCGGTGGTGTTCTTCCGGGTGGTCGATCCGCAGCGGGCCATCATCCAGGTGGAGAACTTCCTGATGGCAACCAGCCAGCTGGCACAGACCACGCTGCGGGTGGTGCTCGGCAAGCACGAACTCGACGACATGCTGGCCGAGCGCGAGCGCCTGAACATCGATGTGCAGCGCATCCTGGACGCGCAGACCGACGGCTGGGGCATCAAGGTCACCAACGTGGAGATCAAGCACATCGACCTGAACGAGTCCATGGTGCGCGCCATCGCGCGACAAGCCGAGGCCGAGCGCGAGCGCCGCGCCAAGGTGATCCACGCCGACGGCGAGAAACAAGCCGCGGCCGCACTGCTGGACGCGGCGCGCATGCTGTCACAGCAGCCGGAGGCCATGCAGCTTCGCTACCTCCAGACCATGACGCAGGTGGCCGGCGACCGGGCCTCCACGCTGGTGTTTCCGCTGCCCATGGAGTTGTTGGGGACGCTGCTGGCGAAGAAGCCGCTGCCGGGGGGTGAGTGAGCCTTCGACGCGGCCGCTGGCGCCTGCCGCCTGGGACAGTTCTGCCAACGCCGACCGCGCCAGCGGTCAAGGCCGCTGACCCGGCGTCGTAGACCCGCTAGTTGCGTTGAGAGCTCACCGTGTGCAGCTCTCTGTTTGCGGCCGAAAAGCCTGTCTGCCTCTGCCTTCAGTGCAGCGACCCCGGCATCCCCGCAGGGTTTCAGATCCCCAGCAGCTTCTTCGCCTCGCCCAGGCTCTTCATCGAATCGTCGTGCTTGCCGGCCTTGTGCTGGGCTTCGCCGTCGGCGCGCATCTTGGCCACCTTATCGGCGACATCCTTGGACAGGGCCGGCTTGGTCGCCAGCTTGGCGTCGATGGCCTTCATCTCGTTGGGGCAGTTGTGGGCCCAGGCGGTGGCGGCGAAAACCGTGCCGGCGATCAGGACTAGGGCTTGACGCATGGCGCTCTCCTTGCTGGGAAGCATGTGAAGAGCAAACCTTATCGCCGCGATGACGGCGCCGTCAACGTGGTTTCCGCTGCCCCGGCCAGGCAGCCCAGCCACGCCAGCGTCTGCATGGGGCGATGTGTGAAGCAGCGACATTGCGCCGAAAGGCCGTGCTGCTTCTCGCAGCGTCGGTTTTCCGTACCTTTTCCGTACGCAAGAAAAAAGGCACTGAGCGTTTCCGCTAAGTGCCTGACTTCTTTGATGAATTTGGTGGGTGATACATGGATCGAACATGTGACCCCTGCCGTGTGAAGGCAGTGCTCTACCGCTGAGCTAATCACCCGATTTTTCCGTCGCCGGAAAGCCTTGGATTATGCCATAGCTTGGATGAGCGACCTCCAGACGGTCTTGCCGCCGCTCGCTTTATCCAACTGCTTCAACACCTCGTCGTGCGCCGCAGACTCCTGGTCGCTTGCCAGCAGCACGGGCAAGGTGAAGGCGCTGAGGTCCACGCGCGTGACGATGCCGCCCACCGCTTCTTCGGACGCGACGTCGATCAGCAGCGTGTCCTGGCCGCGCGTGAGGTTGATGTAGACGTCCGCCAGCAGCTCGGCGTCGAGCAAGGCGCCGTGCAGCGTGCGGGAGGAGTTGTCGACCCCGAGCCGGTCGCACAGCGCGTCCAGGCTGTTGCGCTTGCCGGGGTACATCTCCTTGGCCATCACCAGCGTGTCCGTGACTTCGGCCACGAAGCTCGGGAACGCGGGCCGTCCGAGGAGCTCCAGTTCCTTGTTCAGGAAGCCGACGTCGAACGCGGCGTTGTGAATGATGATTTCCGCACCGGCCAGATACTCCATCAGCTCGTCGGCGACAGCCGCGAACTTGGGCTTGTCACGCAGGAACTCGTTGCTGATGCCGTGGACTTTGAGCGCGTCTTCGTGGCTGTCGCGCTCCGGATTCAGGTAGAAATGCCGGTTGTTGCCCGTGAGTTTGCGGGCCAGCAGCTCGACGCAGCCGATTTCGATGATGCGGTCGCCGCCTTCGGCTGAGAGACCCGTGGTTTCTGTATCGAGGACGATCTGGCGCACGCGGGCGATTATGCTTGAGTTGGGCGCGATGCCCGCGGGGAAAACGCATGGCGATGTTCGACCTGAATGGAAAAGTCGCACTGGTCACCGGCGGCAACGGCGGCATCGGCCTGGGCATGGCGCGGGGCCTGGCCTCTGCCGGCGCACTCGTTGTGATCGCGGCGCGCGACCCGGAAAAATCGCGCGGGGCGGCGCATGCGCTGCGCGCCGCAGGCGGCCGCGCCGATGCGATCGAGGCCGACGTGACCGACGAGGGCCTGGTGCAGCAGCTGTTCACCGAGCTCGAAAGGCGTCATGGCCGCCTCGACATCCTGGTGAACAACGCCGGCACCACGGTGCGTAAGCGCCCCGATGAACTCACCCTGCACGAGTGGCGGCACGTGATGGACACCAACCTGACCAGCGCCTTCCTGTGCTGCCAGGCCGCGCACCGCCTGCTCAAGCGCGAGGGCGGCAAGGTGATCAACATCGGCTCGATGATGTCGATCTTCGGCGCACCGTACGCAGCGGCCTATGGCGCAAGCAAGGGCGGCATCGTGCAGTTCACGCGCTCCCTCGCCACCGCCTGGGCCGCCGAGAACATCCAGGCCAATGCGGTGCTGCCCGGCTGGATCGACACGGACTTGACGCGTGGGGCCCGCGAGCAGGTTCCCGGCCTGAACGAGCGGGTGCTCGCGCGAACCCCGGCGGGCCGCTGGGGCACACCCGCGGATCTCGCGGGCATTGCGGTGTTCCTGGCCAGCAGCGCCTCGAATTTCGTGACCGGCGCCGCGATCCCGGTGGACGGGGGCTACTCGATCAGCTGAGCTTCCAGGCCAGGAAGGCGCTGGTGCGGCTAGTGCTTTTCCTTGGCGTGGTTGATCGAGTACTTGGGAATCTCTACCACCAGATCCTTCTGCGCCAGGATGGCCTGGCAGGACAGGCGCGAATTGGGCTCCAGGCCCCAGGCCCGGTCCAGCAGGTCTTCTTCGTTTTCGTCCATCTCGTTGAGCGAGTTGAAGCCCTCGCGCACGATCACGTGGCAGGTCGTGCAGGCGCAGCTCATGTCGCACGCGTGCTCGATCTTGATGCCGTTGTCCAGCAGCGCCTCGCAGATCGAGGTGCCCGCCGGCGCCTTCAACTCGGCGCCCTGGGGACAGTACTCGGGATGGGGAAGGATCTTGACTTGCGGCATCTTCAAAAAGTCTCCACGTTCCTGCCGGCCAGGGCCTGTTGGATGCTGCGGTTCATGCGCGCGGCGGCGAAACCTTCGGTGCCCTGCGCGAGCGCCTTGGTCGCCGCCTCGATCGCGGCCGCGTCACTGCTGTTCTCGGCGGTGGCGCGCAGCGACGCCATCAGCCCATCGATTCCGGCGCGCTCGTCCGCAGGCAGCAGGTCGCCGTCGGCCTGGAGTGCGCTCTGGGTGGCCAGCCACATGCGCTCGGCTTCCACCCTGGCTTCGGCCAGCGCTCGCGCCTGCACGTCCTGTTCGGCGGTGCTGAAGCTCTCGCGCAGCATGCGGGCAATTTCATCGTCAGAGAGGCCGTAGGAAGGCTTGACGTCGATGCGAGCCTCGACGCCACTGGTCTGCTCCTTCGCGGTCACCGACAGCAGCCCGTCCGCGTCGATGGTGAAGGTGACCCTGATGCGGGCTGCGCCCGCCGCCATCGGCGGGATGCCGCGCAGTTCGAAGCGGGCCAGGCTGCGGCAGTCCTGCACCAGGTCGCGCTCGCCCTGCACCACGTGCAGGGCCGTGGCGGTCTGGCCGTCCTTGTAGGTGGTGAAGTCCTGCGCCTTGGCCGTGGGAATGGTCTCGTTGCGCGGCACGATGCGCTCCACCAGGCCGCCCATGGTCTCGATGCCCAGCGACAGCGGAATCACGTCCAGCAGCAGGAGATCGCCCGAGGTGCTGTTGCCGGCGAGCTGGTTGGCCTGGATCGCCGCGCCCAGCGCCACTACTTCATCCGGATTCAGGTTGATGAGGGGCTCGCGGCCAAAGAACTCGGCCACCGCCTGACGCACCTGCGGCATGCGGGTGGAGCCGCCGACCAGTACCACGCCCTTGACCTCGTCGCGGGCCAGCTTGGCATCGCGCAAGGCCTTGCGCACCGCGGCCATGGTGCGCGCGGTCAGGTCCGCGGTGGCCGATTCGAAGTCGGCGCGGCTGACCTCCAGTTGCGCGCTGCGATCATCGGCCTGCACCGTGGCCGTCGCGCGCTCGTGATCGGAGAGCTGCTCCTTCACCGCGCGCGCAAGCGCATGGATGGCTGCCTTGTCGCGCGCGCTGGCCAACTGCAGGCCGGCGCGCTGCAGCATCCAGTCGGACAGCGCCCGGTCGTAGTCGTCGCCGCCCAGCGCCGAGTCGCCACCGGTGGCGATCACCTCGAACACGCCCCGGGTCAGGCGCAGGATGGAAATGTCGAAGGTGCCGCCGCCCAGGTCGTACACCGCATAGATGCCCTCGCTGGCGTTGTCCAGGCCATAGGCGATGGCCGCGGCCGTCGGCTCGTTGATCAGACGCAGCACATTCAGGCCGGCCAGCTGCGCGGCGTCCTTGGTGGCCTGGCGCTGCGCCTCGTCGAAATAAGCCGGCACCGTGATCACGGCGCCATAGAGATCCGCATCGAAGCTGTCTTCGGCGCGCTGGCGCAAGGTGGCGAGAATTTCGGCGCTGACTTCGACCGGGGACTTCTCCCCGGCGCGCGTGTGCAGCGTCACCATGCCCGGCTTGTCCACGAAGCGGTAGGGCAGCTTGTCGCGGCCGGCGATGTCGGCGATGCCGCGCCCCATCAGGCGCTTGACCGAGGCGATGGTGTTTTCGGCGTCCTCGGCCTGCGCCGCCTGCGCCTCGTGGCCGATCCGGCGTCCGCCTTGCTCGAGATAGCGCACCACCGAAGGCAGCAGCACCCTGCCCTGCTCGTCCGGCAGGCACTGCGCGATGCCGCTGCGCATCGACGCCACCAGCGAATGCGTGGTGCCCAGGTCGATGCCGACGGCAATACGCCGCTGGTGCGGATCGGGCGTCTGGCCGGGTTCGGAAATTTGCAGCAGCGACATGACTCCAATAACCCTATTGTCCCAACTGCTCGAAGCGGACCTGCACGTCGTGGCCAAAGCGCTCGATGAACATGAGCGCCCTCACCTGCTGCGACGCGGCCGCGGCATCACTGCGCTCGTCCAGCAGGTGCTCGATGCGCTGCAGGGCCTCACGCCGCGCGATATGCAGTTCGCCGTCGAGCTGGTCCAGCTCCTCTTCGTTGCGCGCTTCCTCCAGGGCTTCACGCCACGCCATCTGTTCCACGAGGAAATCGGCCGGCATGGCGGTGTTGCTCTGGGCGTCCACCGGGGCGCCACGCAGCTCGCACAGATAGGCCGCGCGCTTGAGGGGATCCTTCAGGCGCTGGTAGGCCTCGTTGATCCGCACCGACCATTGCATGGCGATGCGCTGCGCCGCCTGGCCCTGCGCGGCAAACCGGTCGGGATGCGCCTCGCGCTGCAGTTCCTTCCAGCGGGCGTCGATGGCCTCCCGGTCCTGCGCAAACTGCAGCGGCAGGCCGAACAGCTCGAAGTCGGTGGATTGCAGGTTCAGGTTCATGACAAAGATGAAAAAACCGCCGGCACCACAGTGAAGGCGGTTCCCGTGGCGCCCGGCGCCAGTCTCAAACTCGGAAGCTCTCGCCGCAGCCGCAGCGGTCGCGCTCGTTGGGGTTGATGAACTTGAAGCCCTCGTTCAGGCCCTCGCGGACGAAGTCCAGCTGCGTGCCGTCGATGTAGGCCAGGCTCTTGGGGTCCACCAGCACCTTGACGCCGTGCTCCTCGAACACGATGTCCTCCGGCGCGGCCTCGTCCACGTATTCGAGCTTGTAGGCAAGCCCCGAGCAGCCCGTGGTCTTGACGCCCAGGCGCACCCCCAGGCCCTTGCCGCGCCGGGCGAGGTATTTGGTCACGTGCCTTGCCGCTGCTTCAGTCAGAGAGATGGCCATTACTTCCAGCGAACCTTCAGTTCGAGTGCTTTTTCTTGTAGTCCTCGACCGCCGCCTTGATCGCGTCCTCAGCCAGGATCGAGCAGTGGATCTTCACGGGCGGCAGCGCCAGTTCCTCGGCGATCTGGCTGTTCTTCAGCGACGCCGCCTCGGACAGCGTCTTGCCCTTGACCCATTCGGTCACCAGCGAGCTCGACGCGATGGCCGAGCCGCAGCCGTAAGTCTTGAAGCGCGCGTCCTCGATCACCCCGGTGGACGGGTTGACCTTGATCTGCAGCTTCATCACGTCGCCGCAGGCGGGGGCCCCGACCATGCCGGTGCCGACCGTCTCGTCGCCCTTGTCGAAGGAGCCGACGTTGCGCGGGTTCTCGTAGTGGTCAACGACCTTTTGCGAATAGGACATTGTGGTTCTCCTTGCTCAGTGCGCCGTCCATTGGATCGTCGAGATGTCGATCCCGTCCTGGTACATCTCCCACAGGGGACTCAGTTCACGCAGGCGGGCGACGTTCTGCCGGATCACATTGACGGCATAGTCGATTTCTTCCTCGGTCGTGAAACGGCCGATCGTCATGCGCAGGCTGCTGTGCGCCAGTTCGTCGCTGCGGCCGAGCGCGCGCAGCACGTAACTCGGTTCCAGCGAGGCCGAGGTGCAGGCGGAGCCGGACGACACCGCCAAGCCCTTGATGCCCATGATCAGCGACTCGCCTTCGACGAAGTTGAAGCTCATGTTCAGGTTGTGCGGCACCCGGTGCTCCAGGCTGCCGTTGATGAAAACCTGTTCGATGCTGCCCAGGCCGTCGAGCAGCCGCTTCTGCAACGCCTTGGCCTTTTCGGCGTCCTTGGCCATCTCGACCTTGGCCAGGCGGAAGGCCTCGCCCATGCCCACGATCTGGTGCGTGGGCAGCGTGCCCGAGCGCATGCCGCGCTCGTGGCCACCGCCATGCGTCTGCGGCTCGATGCGCACGCGCGGCTTGCGGCACACGTACAGCGCGCCGATCCCCTTGGGGCCGTAGCTCTTGTGAGAAGCCAGGCTCATCAGGTCGATGGGCATCTTGCGCACGTCGATCTCGACCTTGCCGGTGGCCTGCGCTGCGTCCACGTGGAAGATGATTCCCTTCTCGCGGCACAGCGCGCCGATGGTCGGGATGTCCTGGACCACGCCGATCTCGTTGTTCACGAACATGACGCTGATCAGGATGGTGTCGGGCCGGATGGCCGCCTTGAGCGCCTCCAGGTCCAGCATGCCGTCTTCCTTGACGTCCATGTAAGTGACCTCGAAGCCCTGCCGCTCCATCTCGCGCATGGTGTCGAGCACCGCCTTGTGCTCGGTCTTGACCGTGATCAGGTGCTTGCCGCGGGTCTTGTAGAAGTGCGCGGCGCCCTTGATCGCCAGGTTGTCCGACTCGGTGGCGCCCGAAGTCCAGACGATCTCGCGCGGGTCGGCGTTGATCAGGTCAGCCACGTGCGCACGCGCCTTCTCCACGGCCTCTTCGGCCTCCCAGCCCCAGGCGTGGCTGCGCGAAGCCGGATTGCCGAAGTGCTGGCCGAGCCAGGGAATCATGGCGTCGACGACGCGCGGATCCACCGGCGTGGTCGCGCCGTAATCCATGTAAATCGGGAAATGCGGGGTGGTGCTCATCGTGTTCAGTTTCCTGCTCTGAAGCCTGCAGGGTGGTTGTGCCTGGTCAAGATTTAGCGAACGAGTTGCCCAAGGCGAACACCGAATTCGGCGCGTTCACGCGGATGGGCTTGACCACAGGCTGCGACGAGATCGCGCGCTTGACGGCCGGCTTGTCCTCGACCTGCACGCCCTTGGCGAGCTGCTCGTCCACCAGCTTCTGCAGGCTGACCGAGTCCAGGAACTCGACCATGCGCTGGTTCAACTGCGCCCACAGCTCGTGCGTCATGCAGCGGCTGCCGTCGTTGCAGTTCTCCTTGCCGCCGCACTGCGTCGCGTCGATCGGCTCGTCCACCGACACGATGATGTCAGCCACGGTGATCTCCGAGGCCTTGCGGCCGAGCGTGTAGCCGCCGCCCGGCCCGCGGGTGGACTCGACCAGCTCGTGCCGGCGCAGCTTGCCGAACAACTGCTCAAGGTAAGATAGCGAAATCTGCTGGCGCTGGCTGATCGCCGCCAGCGTGACAGGGCCATTGTTCTGGCGCAGCGCCAGATCGATCATTGCGGTGACCGCAAAGCGGCCTTTGGTCGTGAGACGCATCGCAAGCTCCTTCTGCTTGACCTGTTTCCTGTGTGCTCCGGCTCGCCGGAGTCATCGGTCCCGGCGCCTGCGCCCGGACTTCGCCTGCTGGGGTTCTTTCCTGACTAATTTCGTCAAGTATACCAGAAAACCCACTGGCGGGCTCGGGTAATAGAGGCGAAGCTCAGCGGGAAAGTCAGCGGGGAAGTTCCAGCCGCTCGCGAAGATGGACGAGCAGCCCGCGGCAGCCCTGTTCGACATGGTCCAGCACGGTCTCGAAGCCGCCGGCGCCGCCGTAGTACGGATCACTGACCTCTTCGCCGAGGCCGGGCGGCGCGAACTCCATCAGCCGCCTCAGCTTGTGCTGGTGCCGGGGCGGGCACAAATCGCGCAGTTCCTCGAGGTTCTGCCAGTCCATGGCCAGGATCAGGTCAAACTCCTCGAAGTCGCCGACCCTCACCTGCCGCGCCCTCAATCCCGACAGATCGTAGCCGCGCCGGCTTGCGTGCTTCTGACTGCGGGCGTCGGGCGCTGAGCCCGCGTGGTAGCCCAGCGTGCCGGCCGAATCGACCCGGACGGCGTCGGCGAGCTCAGCCTCGAGCAGCAGGTGGCGCAGCACGCCCTCCGCCGTCGGGCTGCGGCAGATGTTGCCCATGCAGACCATGAGCACGGACAACCTCGCGGCCACCGGTCAGCCTTTCCCGGTCGGCGGGGGGGCGGCCACGCTGTCGTGCACCGATGCCCCGAAGGTTTGCTCCTTGAGCAGTGCCAGCTGGTCGCGCACGCGCGCCGCCTTTTCGAATTCCAGGTTGCGCGCATGCTCGAACATCTGCTTTTCCAGACGCTTGATCTCCTTGGCCATGTCCTTTTCCGACATGTCCTGCGCGATGGCCCGCTGCAGCTCCTGCTTCTCCTGTTCCTTGCTGGCCTTTTCGCTGTAGACGCCGTCGATCAGGTCCCGCACCTTCTTGACGATGCTGCGCGGGGTGATGCCGTGCGCCTCGTTGTAGGCGATCTGCTTGGCGCGCCGGCGCTCGGTCTCGCCCATCGCCTTTTTCATGGATTCCGTGTGCTGGTCGGCGTACAGGATGGCCTTGCCGTGCAGGTGTCGCGCGGCCCGGCCGATGGTCTGGATCAGCGAGCGCTCGGCGCGCAGGAAACCTTCCTTGTCGGCGTCGAGGATGGCCACCAGCGACACCTCGGGGATGTCCAGGCCCTCGCGCAGCAGGTTGATGCCCACCAGCACGTCGAAGGCCCCCAGGCGCAGGTCACGGATGATCTCCACCCGCTCGACCGTGTCGATGTCGCTGTGCAGGTAGCGCACCTTGACGCCGTTGTCGCTGAGGTAGTCGGTGAGCTGCTCCGCCATGCGCTTGGTCAGGGTGGTGATCAGCACCCGCTCGTGTCGCTGCGCGCGGATGCGGATCTCCTGCAGCACGTCGTCCACCTGGTGCGTCGCGGGCCGCACCTCGACTTGCGGATCGACCAGCCCGGTGGGGCGCACCACCTGCTCCACGACCTGGCCGGCATGGGTCTTCTCGTACTCCGCCGGCGTGGCGGACACGAAGACCACCTGGCGCATGCGCGTCTCGAACTCCTCGAACTTCAGCGGCCGGTTGTCCAGCGCCGAGGGCAGGCGGAAGCCGTATTCCACCAGGGTGGTCTTGCGGGCACGGTCGCCGTTGTACATGGCGGCGAGCTGGCCCATCATCTGGTGGCTCTCGTCGAGGAACATGAGCGAGTCGCGCGGCAGGTAGTCCGTCAGCGTGGAGGGCGGCGCCCCCGGCGGCGCGCCGGACAGGTGCCGGGTGTAGTTCTCGATGCCCTTGCAGTGGCCGAGTTCGCTGAGCATCTCCAGGTCGAAGCGGGTGCGCTGCTCCAGCCGCTGCGCCTCCACCAGCTTGCCGTCGCCCACCAGCTCCTTCAGCCGCTGGTCCAGTTCGAGCTTGATGGTCTCGACCGCGGACAGCACCTTCTCACGCGGCGTGACGTAGTGGCTGGAGGGGTAGACCGTGAAGCGCGGCACCTTCTGCCGGATGCGGCCGGTGAGCGGGTCGAACAGCTGCAGCGACTCGATCTCGTCGTCGAACAGCTCGATTCGGATCGCCAGCTCCGAGTGTTCTGCCGGGAAGATGTCGATGGTGTCGCCGCGCACGCGGAAGGTGCCGCGGGTGAAGTCCTGCTCGTTGCGCGTGTACTGCATGCGAATGAGCTGCGCGATGATGTCGCGCTGGCCGATCTTGTCCCCCACCCGCGTGATGAAACGCATCTGGGTGTAGTCCTCGGGCGCGCCGATGCCGTAGATCGCGCTCACCGTGGCCACGATCACCGTGTCGCGCCGCTCCAGCACGCTCTTGGTGGCCGACAGGCGCATCTGCTCGATGTGCTCGTTGATCGAGCTATCCTTCTCGATGAACAGGTCCCGCTGCGGGACGTAGGCCTCGGGCTGGTAGTAGTCGTAGTAGCTGACGAAGTATTCGATCGCGTTGCGCGGGAAGAACTCGCGGAATTCGCTGTACAGCTGGGCCGCCAGCGTCTTGTTGGGCGCGAACACGATGGCCGGCCGCCCGAGCCGGGCGATCACGTTGGCCATGGTGAAGGTCTTGCCCGATCCGGTCACTCCCAGCAGCGTCTGGAAGACCTCGCCGTCGCGCACGCCCTCGACCAGTTTGTCGATGGCCGCGGGCTGGTCGCCCGCCGGCGGGTACGGCAGGTACAGCTCGAAGGGCGAATCGGGAAAGGAGACGAACTCCCCGCCCTTCGTTTCGGTGATGGCTTCATCGATTTCTGGCATGGACTGGCTGGGCTGGTTCGGGAAAACCCCCATTAAAATCAAAGGCAGCCGGACAGCGTACAACATCGCCGGCCGCGGTGCGGCGAAGACCGGCCCCGCTCGTTCATCAGCACCCCGTCACCCTTCGAAGGAATTTCATGTCCCTCTTTTCCGCCGTCGAAATGGCCCCGCGCGACCCCATCCTGGGTCTCAACGAGCAGTTCAACGCCGACAGCAACCCGAAAAAGGTCAACCTTGGCGTGGGTGTCTACTACGACGACAACGGCAAGCTGCCCCTGCTGCAGTGCGTCCAGGCCGCCGAGCAGCAGATGATGGAAAAGCCCCAGGCCCGCGGCTATCTGCCGATCGACGGCATCGCTGCCTACGACGCCGCCGTCCAGGCCCTCGTATTCGGGGCCGGCAGCGAGCCGGTCAAGTCCAAGCGCGTCGCCACGGTGCAGGCGCTGGGCGGCACGGGCGGCCTGAAGATCGGCGCCGACTTCCTCAAGAAGGTGAGCCCCGATGCCAAGGTGCTGATCAGCGACCCGAGCTGGGAGAACCACCGGGCGCTGTTCACCCAGGCCGGCTTCACGGTCGAGTCCTACCCGTACTACAACGCCGCCAGGCGCGGCATCGACTTCGACGGCATGCTCACGGCGCTGGCCGCTGCGCCGGCCGGCACCATCGTGGTGCTGCACGCCTGCTGCCACAACCCGACCGGCTATGACATCACGCCGGCGCAGTGGGACCAGGTGGTCACCGCGATCAAGGCGAACAAGCTGGTGCCCTTCCTCGACATGGCCTACCAGGGCTTCGGCCAGGGCATCGCCGAGGATGGCGCCGTCATCGGCAAGTTCCTCGCCTCGGGCCTGGACTTCTTCGTGTCCACTTCCTTTTCAAAGAGCTTCAGCCTCTACGGTGAGCGCGTCGGCGCGCTTTCGGTGCTCTGCCAGAACGCCGACGAGGCGGCCCGCGTGCTGTCGCAGCTGAAGATCATGATCCGCACCAACTACAGCAACCCGCCGACCCACGGCGGCCAGGTGGTGGCCACAGTGCTCAACACCCCGCAGTTGCGCGCCCAATGGGAACAGGAGCTGGCCGAGATGCGCCAGCGCATCAAGCTGATGCGCCAGGCCATGGTCGACAAGCTCAAGGCGGCCGGCGTCAGCCGCGACATGAGCTTCATCGCCGAGCAGGTCGGCATGTTCAGCTATTCCGGCCTGACGAAGCCCCAGATGGAGCGTCTGCGCAGCGAATTCGGCGTGTACGGCACCGACACCGGCCGCATGTGCGTGGCCGCGCTGAACAGCAAGAACATCGACTACGTCTGCCAAGCCATCGCCAAGGTCCTGTAACCGCACCAATCCCCCCCTCGTCAGGGGGGGAACATGGGGCACTTAGCGCAATCGGCGCAACTTTTCCGCGCCGTGTCGTGCAGGCGCACAACGGCCCGCAAATTGGTGTTTTCACCCGCGTGCGGCCGCCAAGTCCGAGTGCTATATTGCACTGCACAAAGGACGGGACCCATGCTTTACCAAATCTACGAAACGCAGCGCAGCCTGATGGAGCCCTTTGCGGACTTTGCACAAGCCGCGTCCAAGCTCTATAGCAACCCGCTGTCGCCTTTCGGCCAGCTTCCCCTGGCACAACGCGTCTCGGCCAGCTACGACCTGATGTACCGGTTGTGGAAGGACTACGAGAAGCCGGTCTTCGGCATCACCACGGTCAACGTGGACGGCGTCGATGTCGCGATCCACGAGCGCGTGGAACTCGACAAGCCCTTCTGCGAATTGCGCCGCTTCAAGCGCTTCACCGACGATACGGCGACCCTGGCCAAGCTCAAGGAGCAACCGGCGGTGCTGATCGTCGCGCCGCTGTCGGGCCACTACGCGACGCTGCTGCGCGATACGGTGCGCACCATGCTGGGCGACCACAAGGTCTACATCACGGACTGGAAGAACGCACGCAATGTCCCGATGTCTGCCGGTGAGTTCCACCTGGACGACTACGTGCACTACGTGATGGATTGCATCCGCCACCTGCAGCAGACCTACGGCAATTGCCACGTCATGAGCGTGTGCCAGCCGACGGTGCCGGTGCTGGCTGCCGTGTCGCTGATGGCCTCGCGTGGCGAGGTCACGCCGCTGTCCATGACGATGATGGGCGGG
Source organism: Ramlibacter tataouinensis (assembly GCF_001580455.1). Lineage (NCBI taxonomy): Bacteria > Pseudomonadati > Pseudomonadota > Betaproteobacteria > Burkholderiales > Comamonadaceae > Ramlibacter > Ramlibacter tataouinensis. The sequence goes on along the minus strand of NZ_CP010951.1, from coordinate 4,513,645 downwards.
CCGATCGATGCGCGCAAGTCGCCCACCGCCGTCAACAACCTGGCGATGAACAAGAGCTACGAGTGGTTCGAGAACAACGTGATCTACCGCGTGCCACACAGCTTCCCGGGCGCCGGCCGCCGCGTCTACCCCGGCTTCCTGCAGTACACCGGTTTCGTGGCCATGAACCCTGACCGGCACCTTTCGAGCCACTACGACTACTTCCGCAACCTGATCCGCGGCGATGACGCCAGCGCCGATGCCCACCGCCAGTTCTACGACGAGTACAACGCCGTGCTCGACATGGACGCCAACTACTACCTCGACACGATCCGCACCGTCTTCCAGGAGTTCGCGCTGGTGAACGGCACCTGGGACGTGATCAGCGAGGACGGCGAACTCGAGCGCGTGCGCCCCGAGGACATCAAGACCACGGCGCACTTCACCATCGAAGGCGAACTGGACGACATCTCGGGTTCGGGCCAGACCGAAGCGGCCCACGGCCTCTGCTACAACGTGCCCAAGTCGCGCCAGAAGCACTTCGAGGTGCCGGGCGCGGGCCACTACGGCATTTTCAGCGGCCGCCGCTGGCGCGAGATGGTGTATCCGCAGCTGCGCGACTTCATCAAGCAGTTCGACGACGGCCCGCGCGTGAAAATCGTGGCGAAGAAGTCGCGCCTGGTCCCGGCCGACTGACGACAGCTGTTCGAGGTGAGCCCGCAGGCGCAACGCATCCACGCCGAGTTGCCGCAAACGCAGTGCACGCGCTGCGGCTACCCGGATTGCGCCGCCTACGCCCGGGCCATTGCCGACGAGCAGGCCGAAATCAACCAATGCCCACCGGGCGGTGCCGAAGGCATCGTCCGGCTGGCGCGCGCGACCGGCCGTGCGGCCTTGCCACTCAACCCGGAGAACGGGACTGAGGGCCCGCGCACGGTGGCGGTGATCGACGAGAACTGGTGCATCGGCTGCACCCTGTGCATCGCGGCCTGCCCCACCGATGCCATCGTCGGCAGCAACAAGCTGATGCACACCGTGATCGAGCCGTATTGCACCGGCTGCGAACTTTGCGTGCCGGTCTGCCCGGTCGACTGCATCTCACTGGAAAACGTCACCGGGGAACGCACCGGCTGGCAGGCGTGGTCGCTCCAGCAGGCGCATGAAGCGCTGGACCGCTACGAAGCCCGGACGGCACGGCTGCAGCGCGAGGCGCTCGAGCACGACCAAAGGCTGGAGCAGAAGGCGCTGGCCAAGCTGGCCGACCTGCCCTCGCAAACCCTCGGCACCGAAGTCGACACGGAAGAGAAGCGCAAGCGCGCGGTGATCGAAGCCGCGCTGGCGCGTGCGCGCGCCAAACGCCAGACCAACGACCCATCTGGCTGAAGTTTGACGCCACTCAATGAGAGCAATTCTCGTTTGAGTGACAGTCACTACACCTCATCCATTGTCGTTGTCGGCCAGCCAGACACGGGCCCTCCAGCCAGCCGCACCTCTTTCCAGGAGAACTTCTCATGGTGCGTGCCCCTGCGCCCAGCCCAATCGTGGCCGCCGTTCTGGCGACGCTCGCTGCAATCCCGGCCCTCGCTGCCGACCCCACCCTCACCCAGATCGACGTCCGGGCCCAGGCCGAACGGGCCGACGGCCCCGTGGAAGGCTATCGCGCGGCCCGCTCGGCGACCTTCACCAAGACCGACACGCCCCTGAAGGAGGTGCCGGCCTCCGTCACCGTGGTGCCCTCGGCCCTGATGAAGGACCAGGCCATGCAAAGCATGGCCGATGTACTTCGCTACGTGCCCGGCGCCAACGTGCACCAGGGTGAAGGCAACCGCGACCAGGTGGTCCTTCGCGGCAACAGCACGAATGCCGACTTCTACGTCGACGGCATCCGCGACGACGCGCAGATCTTTCGCGACCTCTACAACCTGGAACGCGTCGAAGTGCTCAAGGGCCCCGGCGGCATGGTGTTCGGCCGCGGCGGCGCCGGCGGCGTGGTCAATCGCGTGACCAAGCAGCCCCGGTTCTCACGGGTCGCCGAGGCCGGCCTCACGCTGGGCGACCACGAGCAGGTGCGCGCCAACGTCGACCTGGGCAACCAGGCGGGCGAACGCCTGGCCTGGCGGGTCAATGCGGTCGCCGAGCACGCGCGCAGCTTTCGCGAAGGCGTGAGCCTGCGTCGCGCGGGCATCAACCCGGTGCTCACCTGGAGCGCGGATGCCGCCACGGCCCTGACGGTCGGCCTGGAGCATTTCGAGGACACGCGCACCGCCGACCGCGGCATCCCGTCGAAGAACGGCCTGCCCTTCGAGACCGGCCGCGGCACCTTCTTCGGCAATGCGCAGCAAAGCGAGGCGCGCTCCACCGTCGACAGCCTGTCGGCGGTGCTGGAGCACGAGCTCGCCGGCGGCGTCCAGCTGAAGAACAGCTTCCGTGCCACCGGCTACGACAAGTTCTACCAGAACGTGTATCCGGGCAGTGCGGTGAACGCGGCGAACACCCTCTCCATCGCGGCCTACAACAACGCCAACGAACGCACCAACGTCTTCAACCAGACCGACCTGGTGGCCACGCTGGACGCGGGCGGCATGCGCCACACGGTGCTGGGCGGTGTGGAACTGGGCCACCAGGACAGCCGCAACCAGCGGCGCACCGGCTTCTTCGGCAGCAGCGCAGGCAGCATCGCCGGCATCCCGGCCAGCAACCCGGTGGCCACGGCCACCTCTTTCGGATTTCGCGGCACCGATGCGAACAACCGGGTGGGCTCCGACATCCTCGGCCTGTATGCACAGGACCAGGCCGCCTTCAGCGAACGCTGGAAGCTGGTGGCGGGCCTGCGCTATGACGTCTTCAAGGTGGACTTCGATGACCGTCGCACCACCGTGACGCCGGCCGACCTGCAGCGCACCGACCGCGAGTTCAGTCCCCGCCTGGGCCTGATCTGGACCCCCGACGCCCGCGCCACCTACTACGCCAGCTACAGCTATGCCTTCCTGCCTTCCGGCGAGCAACTGAGCCTGGCCACCAGCACCGCCGACTTGGCGCCGGAGAAGTCGACCAACCTGGAACTGGGCGCGCGCTGGGACCTGCTGCCCAGCCTCAGCCTGTCGGCGGCCGTGTTCCGCCTTGACAAGAACGACGTGCGCGCGCGAGATCCCTCCGGGAACGGCCAGTTCGTGAAGACCGGCCAGCAGCGCACGCAGGGCGTGGAACTGGGGCTGCAGGGCAACGTCCTGCCGTCCTGGCAGGTCTATGCGGGCTACGCCTACCTGGACGCGAAGGTGAGCAAGTCACTGAACACCGGCACCGACCCCGCCGCGACCCCCATTCCCGCCGGCCGCCGGCTGGCCTTGGTGCCGCGCAACTCGCTGTCGGCCTGGAACAGGTTCGAGCTGGCGGCCGGCTGGGGCCTGGGCCTGGGCGTCGTCTACCAGGGTGAGTCCTACGCCTCCATCAGCAACGCCGTGCGGCTGCCGGCCTTCACCCGCTTCGATGGCGCGCTGTACTACGGCTTCGCGGGCGGCAAGGCGCGCGCGGCGCTCAACCTCGAGAACCTGGGCAACCGCAAGTACCAGCCGACCGCTGACGGCGACAACAACATCAGCCAAGGGGCGCCACGCACGGCACGCGTGACGCTGACGGCGAGCTTCTAGTGCCGGGGTCCGAGCTCAGCCGAGGGCGTCGTTCACCTGCTCGTTGAACTCCGCGATGCCGATCGCCGTGCCGATCTCGCGCGGCAGGGCATCGCGAATGGAAAACACGCCCAGGATACGCCCCTGGGCGTTGACGATCGGCAAGTGCCGGAAGCCGCGCTCGAGCATGATCACCACCGCCTCGGACACCGGCGTTTCGGGTTTCACGCAGATCGGCTTGGGGGTCATCACCTCGCGTGCGGTCGCGCGCTCGGGATCCACGCCGCGCGCCAGCACCCGGGTCATCAGGTCACGCTCGGTCAGGATGCCCAGCAGGGTGTCCGGTGGCTCCATCACCAGGACGCTGCCGCACTTGACGCGGGTCATGGCGCAAGCGGCCTCGCGCACCGTGGCTTGCGGCGGCACGCTGAGCACGCGCTTTTGCGAGATCGACTGGAAGACGGTGCGCTCGGCCATGATGCGCCTCCTGCAGTTGAACCGGCTCTTTCAAGGACTAGCGAAGCGAAGCGTTGAGTTTTTCCAGCACCCCGGCCCCGGGACACAGCTGCGTCGCATCCATGGCGTTGAGCGGCTGCTCGCTGGTGTTCAGCGCGGTGTGCAGGTCGGTGGCCAGCGGATCGACGTACAGCAGCCCGGTCACCACTTCGCCCCGCGCCTGGTGCTCCTGCATGTAAATCATCGCCGCATGGCGGTTCGTAGGATCATAGGACCGATGGAGGCTGCGCAGGCGCAGCAGCGACCCGTCGTGCTGGCGCACGTCCACCACTTCGCCGGGCGCGTACTCAGCCGTGATCTCCGACCGCGACGAAATGAAGTCGATGCGGCTCACCGCCTCGTTGTGCTCGCGCACGTAGTCGTAGCTCTTGGTGCTGCCCGGGTGGTTGTTGAAGGCCACGCAGGGGCTGATCACGTCGATGAAGGCTGCGCCACCGTGCGTGATCGCGCCCTTGATCAGCGGCACCAGCTGCGCCTTGTTGCCGGAAAAGGCCCGGCCCACGTAGGTGGCGCCCAGCTGCAGGGCCATGCCGACCAGGTCGACCGCGCTGTCGCTGTTGATCGCGCCCTTCTTGCTCTTGGAGCCCTGGTCGGCCGTGGCGGAGAACTGGCCCTTGGTCAGCCCGTACACCCCGTTGTTCTCGACGATGTAGGCCATGCGGACGCCGCGCCGCATGGCGTGGGCGAACTGGCCCAGGCCGATCGAGGCCGAATCGCCGTCGCCCGACACGCCCAGGTACAGCAGGTCCCGGTTGGCGAGGTTGGCGCCGGTCAGCACCGAGGGCATGCGGCCGTGCACGGTGTTGAAGCCGTGCGAGGCGCCCAGGAAGTAATCGGGCGTCTTCGAACTGCAGCCGATGCCCGACAGCTTGGCCACGCGATGCGGCTCGATGTCGAGTTCCCAGCAGGCCTGGATGATGGCCGCGGAGATCGAGTCGTGCCCGCAGCCCGCGCACAGCGTCGAGATCTTGCCCTCGTAGTCGCGCCGCGTGTAACCGACCTTGTTCGTCTCCAGCGTCGGGTGGCGCAGCCGGGGCTTGGCAATGTACGTCATTTGGCAACCTCCGTGCCGGGAGCTTCGATCGGCGGCACCACGACCGGCGGGCGGCCGCCGACCAGGCCTCTGGCGCCGCCGCGCACATGCTCGGTGACGGCCCGCGTGATGAAGCGCGCCGTGATCGGCGTGCCGTCGAAATGCAGCACCGGGATCAGCCGTGCCGGGTCGATGTCCAGCTCGTTCACCAGCAGGCTGCGCAATTGCGCATCGCGGTTCTGCTCCACCACGAACACCGCCTCGTGCTCTTCGATGAAGCGGGCCACGCTGTCCGGGAAGGGAAAAGCGCGCAGGCGCATCGCGTCGATCGGAATGCCGGACGCGGTGAGGTCCTCCAGCGCCTCCTGCATGGCCGGGGTGGTCGAGCCGAAATAGATCACGCCCAGCGGCGTGCGGTTCGTTGCCGGCTGCAGCACCGGCTGTGGCACCAGCGTCGCCGCCGTCTCGAACTTGCGCAGCAGGCGCTCGACGTTGTAGACGTAGTCCGGGCCGCGCTCGGAATAGCGGGCGTAGGCGTCGCGCGTGGTGCCGCGCGTGAAGTAGCTGCCCTTGGTCGGATGCGTGCCGGGCAAGGTCCGCCAGGGAATGCCGTCACCGTCCACGTCCTTGTAGCGGCCGAAATCCTTGCCGGCCTCCAGTTCCTCGGCGCTCATGACCTTGCCGCGGTCGTACGGACGGCCTTCCTCCCACTCGAAGGGATCGCACAGCCGCTGGTTCATGCCGATGTCCAGGTCGGTCATCACGAACACCGGGGTCTGCAGGCGATCGGCCAGGTCCAGCGCGGCCGCCGCGTGGTCGAAGCATTCGCGCGGGTCCTGTGGGAACAGCAGCACGTGCTTGGTGTCGCCGTGCGATGCATAGGCGCAGGAAATGATGTCGGCCTGCTGCGTGCGCGTGGGCATGCCGGTGGACGGCCCGCCGCGCTGCACGTTGATGATGGTCACCGGGATCTCGGCGAAATAGGCCAGGCCGATGAACTCGGTCATGAGCGACACGCCCGGCCCGGACGTCGCGGTGAAGGCGCGCGCGCCGTTCCATCCCGCGCCCACCACCATGCCGATGGAGGCGATCTCGTCCTCCGCCTGCACGATGGCGTAGCGGTTCTGGCCAGTGGCCGGATCGACCCGGAACTTGGCGCAGTATTTCTGGAAGGCCTCGGCCACCGAGGAGGACGGGGTGATCGGGTACCAGGCCGCCACCGTGGCGCCGCCGTAGACGCAGCCCAGCGCCGCCGCGCTGTTGCCGTCGACGAAGATCCGCTTGCCGACCTTGTCGGCGCGCCGCACACGGATGCCCAGCGGCGCGCGCAGGTGCTCCCTGGCGAAGTCGCGGCCCAGGTGCAGCGCCTGCACGTTGGAGGCCAGCAGCTTCTCCTTGCCGCGGTACTGCTCGCCGAACAGCTTTTCGATCACCTCGGGCTCGATCTCGAGCAGCACCGACAGCGCGCCCACGTAAACGATGTTCTTGAACAGCTGGCGCTGGCGGGCATCGGAGTAGACCGCATTGCAGATCTCGGTGAGCGGCATGCCGATCACCGTGATGTCGTCGCGGAACTTCGAAGGCGGCAGCGGCCGGGTGCTGTCGTAGAACAAATAGCCGCCCGGTTCGATCTCCGCCAGGTCCGCATCCCAGGTCTGCGGGTTCATCGCCACCATCAGGTCGATGCCGCCGCGCCGGCCCAGCCAGCCCTGCTCGCACACCCGCACCTCGTACCAGGTCGGCAGGCCCTGAATGTTGCTCGGGAAGATGTTGCGCGGGCTGACCGGCACGCCCATGCGCAGGATCGCCTTGGCGAACAGCTCGTTGGCGCTGGCGGAACCCGAGCCGTTGACGTTGGCGAACTTGACGACGAAGTCGTTGATCGATTCGATGCGTTGCATGCTCATGCCGGCACCCCCTCGCGCACCTTCGTGTCCCGGCAGCGCGGTCCGGCCGGCGTGGTCTTCAGCAGGAACTTGCGCATGTCCCAAGCGCCGGTCGGGCAGCGCTCGGCGCACAGGCCGCAATGCAGGCACACATCCTCGTCCTTGACCATGATGCGTCCGGTCTTCAGTTCCGCCGACACATACAGCGACTGCGCCAGGTTCAGCGCGGGAGCCTTCAGGCGCTGGCGCAGCTCCTCTTCGTCGCCGTCCTGGGTGAAAGTGATGCAGTCCATGGGGCAGATGTCCACGCAGGCATCGCACTCGATACACGTACTCTCGGTGAAGACGGTCTGCACGTCACAGTTCAGGCAGCGCTGGGCTTCCTTGAACGCCGTGGCCACGTCGAACCCGAGCTCGACCTCGATCTTGATGCTGGCCAGCGCCCGCTCGGCCTTGGCCCAGGGCACCTTGAAGCGCAGGTCGTAGGAGGTGTCGTTGTCGTAGCTCCACTCGTGGATGCCCATCTTCTGCGACACCAGGTTGGTCATGGGCATGGGACGCACCGACACGTCCTCGCCGTGCAGCAGGCGGTCGATCGACACCGCCGCGTCGTGGCCATGCGCCACGGCGGTGATGATGTTCTTCGGCCCGTAGGCCGAGTCACCGCCGAAGAACACCGTCGGCACGCTGGACTGGAAGCTGTCCTTGCGCAGGGCCGGCAGGCCCCACTTGTCGAACGCGATGCCGCAGTCGCGCTCGATCCAGGGAAAGGCATTCTCCTGGCCCACCGCCACCAGCACCTCGTCGCATTCGAAGAAGACCTCGGGCTCGCCGGTGGGCACCAGCTGGCGGCGGCCCTGCGCGTCGTACTCGGCACGCACGATCTCGAAGCTCATGCCGGTAAGCCGGCCGCCCTCATGGACGAAGGCCTTGGGCACGTGGTAGTTAATGATGGGGATGCCCTCGTGCATGGCATCCTCCTTCTCCCAGGGCGAGGCCTTCATTTCCTCGAAGCCGCTGCGCACGATCACCTTCACGTCCTCGCCGCCCAGACGGCGCGCCGAACGGCAGCAATCCATCGCGGTATTGCCGCCGCCGAGCACGATGACCCGCTTGCCGATCTTCGTCACATGGCCGAACGACACCGAGGCCAGCCAGTCGATGCCGATATGGATCTGCGTCTCCGCTTCGCGCCGCCCCGGTATATCGAGGTCGCGCCCGCGCGGCGCGCCGCAGCCGACGAAGATGGCGTCGTAGCCCTGCCCCATCAGCCATTTCATCGAGTCGATCCGCTGGCCGGCGACGAATTTCACGCCCAGGTCCAGGATGTAGCCGCACTCCTCGTCGATCACTTCCTCGGGCAGGCGAAAGCGCGGGACCTGCGTACGCATGAAACCGCCGGCCTTGGCCTCTGAATCGAAGACCGTGACTTCGTAGCCCAGCGGCGCCAGGTCGCGCGCCACCGTGAGCGACGCAGGTCCGGCCCCGACGCAGGCGATGCGCTTGCCGTTCGGCGGCCCGGCCTGCGGCATGCGGCTTCGCACGTCCTCATCCTTGAAATCGGCCGCCACCCGCTTCAGCCGGCAGATCGCCACCGGCTCGGGCGTGGGCGCGTTCTGGTCCTCGACCCGGCCGCGCCGGCAGGCCGGCTCGCAGGGCCGGTCGCAGGTGCGGCCAAGAATGCCCGGAAAGACGTTGGACACCCAGTTGATCATGTAGGCGTCGCTGTAGCGGCCCTGCGCGATCAGTCGGATGTATTCGGGGACGGGAGTGTGGGCCGGACAGGCCCACTGGCAATCGACGACCTTGTGGAAATAGGCCGGATTCGCAATGTCGGTTCGCTGCAAGCTGGTCTCCTGTCGCGAAAGCGAGGGGCTTGTGACCCCGGACCAGTCTACGCCTGCGGCAGCGAACGCGCTTCCTCGGGTTTCCCCGTGACTGAGCCGAAAAATCGGCTCAGGTGGAGCCTCACCCGCCGGCGGCTGTCAGTTTGGCGAAAGCTTCGACGACTTCAGTTGGCGCCTGCACCAGTTCGATCAGCACCCCTTCGCCGCCGATCGGGCTCTGCTCGTTGCCCTTGGGGTGCAGGAAGCAGATGTCGAAGCCCGCGGCCCCGCGCCGGATGCCGCCCGGGGCGAAGCGCACGCCCTGCGCGGACAGCCATTCCACCGCCTTGGGCAGGTCGTCGATCCACAGGCCCACGTGGTTCAGCGGCGTCTGGTGCACCGCCGGCTTCTTGTCCGGGTCGAGCGGCTGCATCAGGTCGACCTCCACCTTGAAGGGGCCGCTGCCGATCGCGCAGATGTCCTCGTCGACGTTCTCGCTTTCGCTCCTGAACGTGCCGGTGACTTCCAGGCCGAACATCTCGACCCAAAGTTTCTGCAGCCTCTGCTTGTCGGGGCCGCCGATGGCGATTTGCTGGATGCCCAGCACCTTGAAGGGACGTGTCATGTGCGTGCTTTCAATTCGTCGAATGCAATGGACTGCGTGCGTCGGGCTTCCCCGCGGATGTCCTTCAACTGGAGCGACACCCGGCGCCCCGGCCAGTCGATCTCGACCAAGCCGTAGTGCAGTTCCGTGAAGGGATCGCCGACCCGGTTCGGCCCGGCTTCCTTGTTGTCCAGCCAGGTATGCGTGACGCCGCTGGAGGTCAGTTCGTACATCGGATAGGGCGCGCCCTGCGCTTCCCGATAGATGGCGCCGATGTGGCGGTCGCCGGAGAGCAGCACCACACCTTCGGCGCGCGTGCGCGCGATGGTGTCGAACAGGCGCTGGCGTTCCAGCGGAAAGTTGCCCCAGCGTTCCCAGCCGTGGCCTTCGGTCACCACCTGCACGCCGGAGACGAGCAGCCTGAGATCGGCCGGCTGCCGCAGCTGTTCCTCCAGCCAGCGCCATTGCGCCGCGCCGAGCATGGTCTTGGCGGGGTCGCTGTCCGGCTGGTAGCGCTCACGCCCCGGCTGGTCCCGCACATCCGTGATCTTCCAGGGCGAACGGAACCAGCGCGTGTCCAGCGCGATCACCTGCACCCGCCGGCCCGGGGGGCCGAACAGCCTGGCGTCGTAGATGCCCTCGCGCGTGCGGCGCGTGTCGTCCGCGGGCGCGCCCCAAAACTCCAGGAAGGCCTCCTTGGACGCCTGCTTGTGCTCGAACTCGGCGCCGCCGTCGTTCTTGCCGTAATCGTGATCGTCCCAGATCGCCATGTGCGGCATGGCGTGGCGCAGGCGCGCAAACTCCGGCACCGCCGCCTCGACCGCATACGCCTGCTTCAGCTTGGCGATCGTGAAGGGCTGCGGGGCATAGACGTTGTCGCCGCCAAAGATGAACAGGCCGGGACGGTCCGCCAGGACCGTGTTCCACAGCGGTTGGGGCTGCGCCTGGTTCGTGCACGAGCCGATGCCGATGCGCACCAGCTCGCGCTCGCCCTGCCCTGCGCCGGGCGCAGCGCAACCGGCGAGGGCGGCAGCAGCGAGACCGAGAAACTGCCGGCGGTCAACCGAACTCATTCGAACTCGACGATCGCCTGATCCACCGCCAGGCTCTCGCCCTTGTTCGCCAGCACCTTGGCCACCACGCCGTCGGCGGCGGCGAACAGCACGTTCTCCATCTTCATCGCCTCGATCACGGCGACGCGTTCGCCGGCCTGGACCTTTTGGCCCGGCTGCACCGCGACGTCGACCAGCAGGCCGGGCATGGGCGACAGCACGAAGCGGCTCATGTCCGGCGGCGCCTTGAACGGCATCAGGGCGTGCATCCTCGCCGCCCGTGGCGTCAGCACCATGGCATCGAGCCGCGTGCCGTTGTGCGTGATGCGCGTCGCCAGCGGGTTCTTCGCCACGCCGCGCTCCACCTGCGCGGTGAAGGACTTGCCGTCCACCGTGCCACGGATGCGCGCGCCGCCCAGGTGCCAGTTGCTGTTGATCGAGAACCGGCGGCCGTTGGCCTCCACCACGGTGGACCCGGACTGGGCCTCGTAGTCGGTCACCCGAACCGGCTGGCGCTGGTGCTGGCCCGCGGCGTCGAGCTTGACCACCACGAACTCCTCGCCGACCTTGTATTCGTGGCCACGCAGCTGGCCGCTGATGCCGCTGGCGCGCTGCAGCATGCGCCGGTGCGTGAAGGCCGCCAGCGCCACCAGGAAGTCGGGGTCGTCGTGCTGCACCTGCTCGGCCTTGAAGCCGCCCGCGTACTGCTCGGCGATGAAGCCGGTGTTGAAGTCGCCGGCGACGAACCGGGGGTGCGCCAGCAGCGCCGCCTGGAAGGGAATGTTGCTGGAGATGCCGCGGATCACGAAGGCGTTCAGCGCTTCGCGCATCTTGGCGATGGCGTCGTTGCGGTCCTTGCCGTGCACGATGAGCTTGGCGATCATCGAGTCGTAGTACATCGGAATCTCGCCGCCTTCGGCCACGCCGGTGTCCACGCGCACGCCGTTCAGCTGCTGCGTGTCGGCCGCCCACATGCTTTCCTTGGGCGCCTGGAAGCGCACCAGCCGGCCGGTCGAAGGCAGGAAGTTGCGGAACGGGTCCTCTGCGTTGATGCGGCACTCGATGGCCCAGCCGTCACGCTTGACGTCGGCTTGCGCGAGCGGCAGCCTCTCGCCGGCAGCCACGCGGATCATCAGCTCCACCAGGTCCAGGCCGGTGATGCACTCGGTGACCGGGTGCTCCACCTGCAGGCGGGTGTTCATCTCCAGGAAGTAGAAGCTCTGGTCCTTACCGACCACGAACTCCACCGTGCCGGCGCTCTGGTACTTCACGGCCTTGGCCAGCGCCACGGCCTGCTCGCCCATGGCCTTGCGGGTTTCATCGCTGATGAAGGGCGACGGCGCCTCCTCGATCACCTTCTGGTGGCGGCGCTGGATCGAGCATTCGCGCTCGTTCAGGTAGATCACGTTGCCGTGCGAGTCGCCCAGCACCTGGATCTCGATGTGGCGCGGTTCCTCGACGAATTTCTCGATGAAGACCCGGTCGTCGCCGAAGCTGTTGCGGGCCTCGTTGCGGCAGGAAGTGAAGCCGTCGAAGGCCTCCTTGTCGTTGAAGGCCACGCGCAGGCCCTTGCCGCCGCCGCCGGCCGAAGCCTTGATCATCACCGGGTAGCCGATGTCCTTGGCGATGGACACCGCCTGCTCGGCGGATTCGATGGCGTCGTTGTAGCCGGGGATCGTGTTGACCTTGGCTTCCTTGGCCAGCTTCTTGGACGCGATCTTGTCGCCCATGGCCGCGATCGAGTAGTGCTTGGGCCCGATGAAGGTGATGCCCTCTTCCTCGATGCGCTTGGAGAACGCCTCGTTCTCCGACAGGAAGCCGTAGCCCGGGTGGACGGCCTGGGCGCCGGTCTGCTTGCAGGCGGCGATGATCTTGTCGGCCAGCAGGTAGGACTCCCGGCTGGGCGCGGCGCCGATGAACACCGACTCGTCGGCCAGCGTCACATGGCGCGCGTCGCGGTCGGCGTCGGAGTAGACGGCCACCGTCTTGATGCCCATCTTGCGGGCGGTCTTGATGACGCGGCAGGCGATTTCGCCGCGGTTTGCGATGAGGATTTTGTCAAACATGATGTGCCTCTGGATTTCTTCTCGTCGGTTCTGAGCCTGTCGGTCGGCTCATCCGAATTCCCGCAACAACCAGCCGCTGGCAACGGCGAAATACTCGCGCAGCCAGGCGTTGTAGCGGATGTAGAGCGGCGTCGGTGCGCCGATGGTGGTGATGCGGGCGTAGCCGGCGCGTTCGGCAATCCAGCCCGCACGCAGGGTGTGGAAGTCGCTGGTGACAAGCTGGATCGGCTGCGCGGCCTGGATGCCGTGACGCTGCAGCAGCGGCTTGCTCAGCACCAGGTTCTCGTGCGTGCTGGAACTGCGCTCCTCCTGCACGATGCGGCCGGCATCGAGCCCGGCGGCGCGCAGGTAGTCGCCCATGACCTGGCCTTCGCTCACGCTTTCGTAGAGGTCGACGCCGCCGCTGACCACCACGACAGCGCCGGGATACAGCCGCGCCTGGACCAGCCCGGCATCGAGCCTGGCCGCCAGCGTCGGCGAGACCTTGGCCCCGGGAGTGCCGGACCCCAGCACCAGGATGGCAGCAGGCGCCGGTGACGCATTCGCCGGTGCCTGTCCGGCGCTCGCCAGCACCGACCAGAACGCCAGGACGCTGATGAGCCACAGTGCGAACGCAAGCCAGAGCCCTTTCCACAGCGCCCGCCGGTGCGGGGCGTCTTCGAGCCAGGCTTGCACCCAGGTCCAGCGCATCCCGAGCAGCAACAAGGCCAGGCCCAGGGCCAGCGGCAGGGTCACGCCCAGGCTGAAGACACGCTCGGCCAGGAGGAACAGCGCATCCAGCACCAGCAGCGCGCCCAGCAGCAGGCACAGCAGCGGACGAACCGCGCCGGGCCCTGAAGCGGGTGCCTGCCGGGACAGGATCACAGCGGGATGTTCCCGTGCTTGCGCCACGGGTTCTCCAGCTTCTTGTCGCGCAGCATCACCAGCGAGCGGCAGATGCGCTTGCGGGTCTCGTGCGGCAGGATGACGTCGTCGATGAAGCCGCGCGCGCCGGCCACGAACGGGTTGGCGAAGCGCGCCTTGTATTCGGCCTCGCGGGCCGCCAGCTTGGCGGGATCGTTCTTGTCCTCGCGGAAGATGATCTCCACCGCACCCTTGGCGCCCATCACAGCGATCTCGGCGTTGGGCCAGGCGAAGTTGACGTCGCCGCGCAGGTGCTTGGAGCTCATCACGTCATAGGCGCCGCCGTAGGCCTTGCGGGTGATCACCGTGACCTTGGGCACGGTGCACTCGGCGTAGGCATAGAGCAGCTTGGCGCCGTGCTTGATGATGCCGCCGTACTCCTGGCTGGTGCCGGGCATGAAGCCGGGCACGTCCACGAAGGTGACCACCGGGATGTTGAAGGCGTCGCAGAAGCGCACGAAGCGCGCCGCCTTGATCGAGCTCTTGATGTCCAGGCAGCCGGCCAGCACCATGGGGTTGTTGGCCACGATGCCCACCGTCTGGCCTTCCATGCGGGCGAAGCCGATCAGGATGTTCTTGGCATAGTCCGGCGCCAGCTCGAAGAAGTCGCCGTCGTCCACCGTCTTGACGATCAGCTCCTTCATGTCGTAGGGCTTGTTCGGGTTGTCCGGCACCAGCGTGTCGAGCGAATAGTCCATGCGGTCGGCCGGATCGTTGCTCGGGCGCACCGGCGGCTTCTCGCGGTTGTTCAGCGGCAGGTAGTTGTACAGGCGCCGCAGCATGACCAGCGCTTCGACGTCGTTCTCGAACGACAGGTCGGCCACGCCGCTCTTTGTCGTGTGGGCCGAGGCGCCGCCTAGTTCTTCGGCGGTCACTTCCTCGTGCGTCACCGTCTTCACCACTTCGGGACCGGTCACGAACATGTAGGAGCTGTCCTTGACCATGAAGATGAAGTCGGTCATGGCCGGCGAATACACGGCGCCGCCCGCGCAGGGGCCCATGATCATGCTGATCTGCGGCACCACGCCGGAGGCCATCACGTTGCGCTGGAACACGTCGGCGTAGCCGCCCAGAGAGGCCACGCCCTCCTGGATGCGCGCGCCGCCCGAGTCGTTCAGGCCGATCACCGGCGCGCCGACCTTCATCGCCTGGTCCATGATCTTGCAGATCTTCTCGGCATGCGCCTCGGAGAGCGCGCCGCCGAACACGGTGAAGTCCTGGCTGAAGACGAACACCATGCGCCCGTTGATCATGCCGTAGCCGGTCACCACGCCATCGCCGGGGATCTTGTTGTCGGCCATGCCGAAATCCGTGCAGCGATGCTCCACGAACATGTCCCACTCCTCGAAGGTGCCCTCATCGAGCAGCAGCTCGATGCGCTCGCGCGCCGTCAGCTTGCCTTTCGCGTGCTGCGCCGCGATGCGCTTTTCGCCGCCGCCGGAGCGGGCCGCGGCGCGTTTCTTTTCCAAAAGTTCGAGGATGTCATGCATGCTTGTTCTCCGGTGATCCGGTCTTTCAGTTGCGGCGCGCGTCCAGCAGCTGCCGGGCGGCGGTCGAGGCGGGCAGGCGCCCGTCATCGACTTCCTGCGCCAGTCGGGGCAGCAGCTCGCGCACCGCGGGGTGCTCGCGAAAATCGTTCTTCAATCCGGCCTCGATGCGCTCCCACATCCAGGCGATTGCCTGGTGGCGGCGGCGCTCGGCCAGGGCGCCGCTGGCGGCGCGTGCTTCACGGTAGGCGCTGACGGCCTGCCAGAAGCTGTCCAGCCCCTTGGCGGTGAGCGCGCTGAGCTGCAGCACCTGCGGCTTCCAGTCGCGCACGCGCCCGTGCTGCGTAAAGATGCGCAGCGCGCTGGTGATCTGCGCCTGCGCGCGGGTAGCGGCGTCGGGATCCAGGTCGGCCTTGTTGATGACGACTAGGTCGGCCAGTTCCATCACGCCCTTCTTGATCGCCTGCAGGTCGTCGCCCGCATTGGGCAACTGCATCAGCACGAACATGTCGGTCATGCCGGCCACCGCGGTCTCGCTCTGGCCCACGCCTACGGTTTCCACGATGACGATGTCGTAGCCCGCGGCTTCGCACACCAGCATCGCCTCGCGCGTCTTCTCGGCCACGCCGCCCAGCGTCCCGCCGGAGGGGCTGGGCCGGATGTAGGCGTTCTCCTCGACCGACAGGCGCTCCATGCGCGTCTTGTCGCCGAGGATGGAGCCGCCGGACAGGCTGGACGAAGGATCGACCGCGAGCACGGCGACGCGATGGCCCTTCTCGATCAGGCCCAGGCCCAGCGATTCGATGAAGGTGCTCTTGCCCACGCCCGGCACACCGCTGATGCCCAGCCGGAACGATCGGCCGCTGTGCGGCAGCAGCTCGGTCAGCAGCGCATCGGCCTGCGTGCGGTGGTCGGCGCGCGTGGACTCCAGCAGCGTGATCGCCTTGGCGATGGCTCGGCGCTGGGCCGCGCCGGGCTGTCCGACGATGACGCCGGCGAGGCTCACGATTGGGCGACGGCCTTCTTGATCTGCTCCAGCACGTCCTTGGCGCTGGCGGGGATCGGCGTGCCGGGGCCGTAGATGCCCTTGACGCCGGCCTGGTAGAGGTAATCGTAGTCCTGCTGCGGGATCACGCCGCCCACGAACACCACGATGTCGTCGGCGCCCTGCTTCTTCAGCGCCTCGATGATGGCGGGCACCAGCGTCTTGTGGCCGGCCGCCAGCGTGGAGATGCCCACGGCGTGCACGTCGTTCTCGATGGCCTGGCGGGCGCATTCTTCCGGCGTCTGGAACAGCGGCCCCATGTCGACGTCGAAGCCCAGGTCGGCGAAGGCGGTGGCGACGACCTTGGCGCCGCGGTCGTGGCCATCCTGGCCCAGCTTGGCGACCATCACGCGCGGGCGGCGGCCCTGCTCTTGCGCGAAGTTCGCGATTTCCATTTTTAGTTTTTCCCAGCCTTCGGCCGAGTCATAGGCAGCTGCGTACACACCGGTCACCTTTTGCGTATCGGCGCGATGGCGCCCGAAAACCTTCTCCAGCGCGTCGGACACTTCGCCCACCGTGGCGCGCAGGCGGATCGCCTGGATGCTCAGGTCCAGCAGGTTGCCGCTGCCGGAGCGCGCAGCGGCAGTGATCGCCTCCAGCGCGGCGTGCACCTTCTGGCCGTCGCGCGTGGACTTGATCTTCTGCAGGCGCGCGATCTGCTGCTCGCGCACCTTGTGGTTGTCCACTTCCAGGATCTCGATCGGGTCTTCCTTGGCCAGCTTGTACTTGTTGACGCCGACGATCACGTCCTTGCCGGAATCGATGCGGGCCTGCTTCTCGGCAGCCGCCGCCTCGATCTTCAGCTTGGCCCAGCCGGAATCGACGGCCTTGGTCATGCCGCCCAGGGCTTCGACTTCCTCGATGATCTTCCACGCGGCATCGGCCATGTCCTGGGTCAGCTTTTCCATCATGTAGCTGCCGGCCCAGGGGTCGATCACGTTGGTGATGTGCGTCTCTTCCTGGATGATCAGCTGCGTGTTGCGCGCGATGCGGGCCGAGAATTCGGTGGGCAGGGCGATCGCTTCGTCGAAGCTGTTGGTGTGCAAGGACTGCGTGCCGCCGAACACCGCCGCCATCGCCTCGATGGTGGTGCGCACGACGTTGTTGTAGGGGTCCTGCTCGGTGAGCGACCAGCCCGAGGTCTGGCAGTGCGTGCGCAGCATCAGGCTCTTGGGGTTCTTCGCGTTGAAGCCCTTCATGATGCGGCACCACAGCAGACGCGCCGCGCGCATCTTGGCGATCTCGAGATAGAAGTTCATCCCGATCGCCCAGAAGAAGGACAGGCGGCCGGCGAACTCGTCCACGTCCAGGCCCTTGGCCAGCGCGGTCTTCACATACTCCTTGCCGTCGGCCAGGGTGAAGGCCAGTTCCAGCGCCTGGTTCGCGCCCGCCTCCTGCATGTGATAGCCGGAAATCGAGATCGAGTTGAACTTCGGCATGTTCCTCGCCGTGTACTCGATGATGTCCCCCACGATCCGCATCGAGGGTTCGGGCGGATAGATGTAGGTGTTGCGGACCATGAACTCCTTGAGGATGTCGTTCTGGATGGTCCCGGACAGCTTGTCCTGCGCAACGCCCTGCTCCTCCGCGGCCACCACGTAGCCGGCCAGCACCGGCAGCACGGCGCCGTTCATGGTCATGGAGACCGAGACCTTGTCCAGCGGGATGCCGTCGAACAGGATCTTCATGTCTTCCACCGAATCGATGGCCACGCCGGCCTTGCCCACGTCGCCGGTCACGCGCGGGTGGTCGCTGTCGTAGCCGCGGTGGGTGGCCAGGTCAAACGCCACCGACACGCCCTGCCCGCCCGCCGCCAGGCCCTTGCGGTAGAAGGCATTCGATTCTTCGGCAGTGGAAAAGCCCGCGTACTGGCGGATGGTCCAGGGCCGGGCGGCGTACATGGTGGCCTGCGGGCCGCGGATGTAGGGCTCGAAGCCGGGCAAGGTGTTGGCGTGCGGCAGTTCGCGCACGTCACGGGCGGTGTACAGGGGCTTGACGGTGATGCCGTCCGGCGTCACCCAGTTCAGGGCGTTGACATCCCCGCCGGGCGCGGACTTGGCCGCGGCGAGCGCCCAAGCGGCAAGGTCGGGAGGAGCGAAATTGGGGTCAGGCTGGCTCATAGAAAGGGGAGTGTCTCGCGAAGCGCAAGGCCGAGTTGAAGCCGGCATCATACAACATTCATAATTATTGATAAAGAATTGGACTGGCTCTAGAATCCCGCCATGGCTTCCGCCGTTTCCCTTGCCCCCCGCGCCCTCTATGAAGAGGTCGCCGAACTACTCCGCCAACGCATCTTCCAGCGCGAGTTGCAGCCCGGCAGCTGGATCGACGAGATCAAGATCGCCCAGGAGTTCGGCATCAGCCGCACGCCGCTGCGCGAGGCGTTGAAGGTGCTGGCCGCCGAAGGCCTGGTGACCATGAAGGTGCGGCGCGGGGCCTACGTCACCGAGGTATCGGAGTCGGACCTCGCGGACGTCTATCACCTGCTCTCATTGCTGGAGAGCGACGCCGCCGGCGTGGTGGCGCAGCGGGCGACCCCCAGCCAGCTCGAGGAACTGCAGGCCCTTCACCAGGAGCTGGAGTCGGCCGGCGCCAACCGCGACAAGTTCTTCGCGCTGAACGAGCGCTTCCACATGCGCATCCTGGAGATCGCCGGCAACCGCTGGCGCGACCAGATGGTGGCCGACCTGCGCAAGGTGATGAAGCTCAACCGCCACAACTCGCTGCTGAAGTCGGGGCGCGTGGAGGAGTCGATGCTGGAGCACCGCGCCATCATGGACGCGCTTGTGCGCCGCGATGCCAGGTCCGCCGTCAAGCGGATGCAGGAGCACTTCAGGAACGGGCTGGAGGCGGCCGCCTGAGCTTGCGGCTCGGCTGCGCCGGGGACGTTCCGGCGCCCCGGGCTCGCGCCCCTTCGACCAGCGCATCAACGCCCCACCAGAAGGTCGCGTCCCACTGCTCTTCCTGAAAGTACGGCGCCGCCGCCACCAGGTTCGGGCATTCGCGCTGGATGTACTCCTCGCTGACGGGTTCGGCCGCTGACGGCCCGCGCGCGTAGCCGGCCGTCTCTTCCAGCCCAGCGCCGATCAGGTAGTAGCCCATGGCCCGGAACTGGCGCGCCGCCCTCTCCACATCAGGCTCCACGGCCCGGATCAAGCGCAGCAGGGACTCGATGAAGCGCACGCCGGCAGGCGTGTTCAGCCGGTGCAGCGCCACCAGCGGAAACAGCGCCGGCCAGCGCCGTGCCATCGCGCGATAGGACGCCACCATGCGGCGCAGCGACTGCTCGTCCTGCGCCGGGTCGCCGATGGGCATGGGGATGTCGACCGAGCCGATCGCATGCTCCACCAGGGCATCCATCAGGTGCTGCTTGCTCCTGAAATGGTGGTAGATGCTCATGGCCTCGCAGCCCAGACGGGCGGCCAGCTTGCGCGTGCTGAAGCCGGCCAGGCTCTCGTGCTCGACCGTTTCCAGCGCCGCCTGCACGATGCGCTCGCGCGAAAGCGGCTCGAACTCGGCCGTGCTGCCCTTCCGTGGAACCATCTTGCAATCTTACATCGTAAGGCTAATATTGGGTCAGACTTACACCGTAAGTTCGGCGGGCCGGCCCTGCGGGACCAGACCCGGGTTCATCGCCATTCAGCCTGGAGGCCTCCATGCAAGCCATCGATATCGTCGGACTGCTGGTCCCCGTGACCTATCTGCTGATGTTCATTGCCGAGCGCCTGTGGCCGGCGCGCCGCTTCCCGCAACGCCGCGCCTGGAGCTGGCTCGGAGCGGGCTTCCTGGTCCTGGCGGGATTCCTGTCCACCGTGGTGCCGCTGATGCTGCCCGCCGAATGGCTCGCGCGCCATCGCTGGATCGACGGCAGTGGCCTGGGCGTGGCCGGCGGCGCGCTGGTGGGCTACCTGGTGCTCTCGGCGGGCGCCTTCGCCCTGCATCGCGCCTACCATGCGGTGCCGGTGCTGTGGCGGCTCACGCACCAAATGCACCATTCGCCCCAGCGCGTCGACATTCCCGGGGCCTTCCACTTCCACCCGGTGGAGATGGTGCTGCAGATCCTGCTGCAATTGTTCGTGACCGTCATCGTGCTCGGGCTCGACCCGCTGGCCGCCGCGCTCACGGGCTATGTGGCCGCCTTCTATGCCCTGTTCCAGCACTGGAACGTCAACACGCCCGCGTGGCTGGGCTACCTGGTCCAGCGCCCCGAGGCGCACTGCCTGCACCACGCCCGCGGCGTGCACGCGTACAACTACAGCGACTTCCCGCTGTGGGATATGTTGACCGGCACCTGGCGCAACCCGGTGCGCTACCAGGGCGAGGTCGGCTTCGACGCGCCGGCCGATCGGCGCATGGGCGCCATGCTCGCCTTTCGCGACGTCAACGAACCGGCCTACGGCGCCGGCAGCCTGGGCGTGACGCCCGCGCGTTAGGCCACCGCCTGCTGCGCCCCTGACCGGCCGGATTGCGCCACGTCAAGGTGGATTCCGTGGCAGCGCGCCGCCGATTCGAGGCCACCCGACGCACCTTTGACCGGGGTCATAGCTGCTTTCGCGCCGCGGCCCTAAGGTGCGCGGATGTCACCTGCCCCCACCGTGACGGACAGCGCGGCTGCCGCACGCCCCTTCGAACTCGTCTGCCCTGCCGGCAGCCTGCCGGCGCTGCGGCAGGCGGTCGACCACGGCGCCAACTGCGTCTACCTCGGACTGCGCGATGCCACCAACGCGCGCAACTTCGCCGGACTGAACTTCGATGAAGCCGCCATCGCCGCCGGCGTCAGCTATGCGCATTCGAGCGGCTGCAAGGTATTGATGGCGATCAATACCTATCCGCAGGCCGCCGACCCGAAGCCCTGGCACAACGCCATCGACCGCGCCGTGGACCTCGGCGTGGACGCCGTGATCATGGCCGACCCCGGCCTGATGCGATACGCGGCGGCCAAGCACCCGCGGCTGCGCCTGCACCTGTCGGTGCAAGGCTCGGCGACCAACTACGAGGCGATCAACTTCTACCATGAGCAATTCGGCATCCAGCGCGCCGTGCTGCCGCGCGTGTTGTCGCTGGAACAGGTCAGGCAGGTGGTGGACCGCACGCCGGTGGAGATCGAGGTATTCGGCTTCGGCAGCCTGTGCGTGATGGTGGAAGGACGCTGCGCGCTGTCCTCCTACGTGACGGGTGAGTCGCCCAACACGCATGGCGTGTGCTCCCCGGCAAAGTACGTGCGCTGGCAGGAAACCCCCGCCGGGCTGGAAGCGCGCCTGGGCGGCCTGCTGATCGACCGTTACGCGCCCGGCGAGAAGGCCGGCTACCCCACGCTGTGCAAGGGGCGCTTCGATGTCGGCGATGAGCAAAGCTACTACGCGGTCGAGGAGCCGACCAGCCTGAACACCCTGGAACTGCTGCCGCAGCTCATGAAGATGGGCGTGTGCGCGGTCAAGATCGAAGGCCGGCAGCGCAGCCCGGCGTACGTGGCCCAGGTGACCAAGGTCTGGCGCGAAGCCATCGACCATTGCCTGCGCGAGCAGCATCGCTATGCGGTGAAGACCGGCTGGATGGCGCAGCTGGACCAGCTGGCCGAGGGCCAGCAGCACACGCTGGGCGCCTACCACCGGCCGTGGAAGTGAGGACGCCACGATGATGAAGCTTTCCCTGGGACCGGTCCAGTACTACTGGCCGCGCGACGTGCTGCTGCGCTTCTACAAGGAGGTGGCGGCCTCACCGGTCGATATCGTCTACCTCGGCGAAGTGGTGTGCTCGCGCCGCCATGAGATGCGCCTGCCCGACTGGATCGAAGTGGCGCAGCGGCTGCGCGAGGCGGGCAAGGAGGTGGTGCTGTCCACGCAGGTGCTGCTCGAGTCCGGCAGCGACGTCGCCTCGATGCATCGCATCGCCGAGCAAGAGGAGTTCCAGGTCGAGGCCAACGACATGGGCGCCGTGCGCTGCCTCAGTGGCAAGGCGCCGTTCGTCGCCGGCCCGCACCTGAACCTGTACAACGCCGACTCGCTGCAATGGATGGCCGGGTTGGGGGCGCGTCGCTGGGTCGCGCCACTGGAGATGAAACGCACGGACCTCGCCGTGCTGCAGCAGTCCCGTCCGCCCGGGCTGCAGACCGAGGTGTTCGCCTTCGGCCGCCTGCCGCTGGCCTTCTCGGCACGCTGCTTCACCGCGCGCCACCACAACCTGCCCAAGGACGACTGCCGCTTCAGCTGCATCGCCGATCCGGACGGCATGCTGCTGTCCACGCGCGAAGGCGAGCCTTTCCTGGTGCTCAATGGCATCCAGACGCAGTCGGCGCGGGTGCACAGCCTGCTGCGCGACTTTGAAAGCGCCGCCGCGATCGGCGTGGACGTGCTGCGCCTGAGCCCGCAGGCGAAATCAATGATGGACGTGATCGGCCTCTTCGACGAGGTGCGGCGGGGCACGCGCTCGCCCGAGGACGCCGACCGGCAATTGCGGGCGCTGCTGCCGGGCGCCGAATGCAACGGCTATTGGCACGGCCGCGCCGGCCTGGAAAACGCAGCCGCGGAGGCACGATGAGCAAGGCGCTGAGCATCCCCGAATGCCCCAAGCCCCTCGCCGCGGTGCTGGGCCGGCTGCCCTCGTTCCCGCCCTCGTTCGCGCTGGCCACGGCGCTCAATCTGGGCCTCGCCCCGCAGCTGCCCGAGGACGTGCGCGCGCGGCTGGCTCACCGCAAGTTCCGCATCAACATCCGGGATGCCGGCGTGATGGTGGACTTCACCTGGAACGGCAAGCGCTTCGCCGCGCTCCCGCGCCAGCCGCAAACCGACCTCACCATCGCGGCCACCGGGCCGGACTTCCTGCAGCTCGCGCAGCGCCAGGAAGATGCGGACACGCTGTTCTTCAGCCGGCGTCTGTCGATGGAGGGCGACACGGAACTGGGCCTGGTCGTGAAGAACACCCTCGATGCGCTGGATCTGCCGGTGCTCGACCTTGGCCGCTTCAGGCGCGCGCGGCCCGCCGGCCCCGGCCGCACGCCATGGCGCGGCTGAGCGCCGTGCGGCGCGTGGTGGTCGCCATCAGTGGCGCCAGCGGGGCCATCTACGGCCTGCGCACCCTGCAGGCCTTGCGCGCGGCCGGTGGCATCGAATCGCATCTCGTGGTCTCGCCTTCGGGTGCCCGCACCGTGGCGCACGAGCTGGGCATGACGATGTCCGACCTCGCCGCCTGCGCCGACCTCGTGCACGACGCCTCGGATGTCGGGGCCTCGATCGCCAGCGGCAGCTTCGGCTGCGACGGCATGGTGATCGCGCCCTGCTCCATGCGCACGCTCGCCGCGGTGGCGCACGGGCTGTCGGACAACCTGCTCACGCGCGCCGCCGACGTCATGCTGAAGGAGCGCCGCCGCCTCGTGCTGCTGGCGCGCGAGACGCCGCTGCACCTGGGCCACCTGCGCAACATGACCGCCGTCACCGAGATGGGCGCCATCGTCTGCCCGCCGGTGCCGGCGTTCTACCTGCACCCGAACTCCGTCGACGACATCGTGAACCAGAGCGTGGCACGCGTGCTCGACCTGCTGGGCGTGCCGCACGAACTCGCGCCGCGCTGGCCGGTTGTGGGCCGAGCCGCGTGACCATGCCCTACCGCGACCTGCGCGACTTCATCGGCCAACTCGAGCGAGCGGGAGACCTGCGCCGCATCACGCAGACGGTCTCGCCCCACCTGGAGATGACCGCCGTGGCCGATCGCGTGCTGCGTGTGGGCGGCCCCGCGCTGCTGTTCGAGAACCCCACGGGCCATCGCATGCCGGTGCTGGCCAACCTGTTCGGGACGCCGCGGCGCGTGGCGCTGGCAATGGGCATCGACGACCTGCGCTCGGTGCGCGCTTTCGGCGAACTCCTCGCCAGGCTGAAGGAGCCGGCGCCGCCCCAAGGCTTCAGGGACATGCTGGGCCTGGGCGGCGACATGCTGCGCAAGCTGTGGCACATGGCGCCCCGCGAAGTCACCAGCGCGGCATGCCAGCAGGTGGTGCTCGAAGGCCCCGAGGTGGATCTCGGCCGCCTGCCGATCCAGCACTGCTGGCCCGGCGACGTCGCGCCACTGATCACCTGGGGACTCGTGATCACGCGCGGCCCGCACAAGCCGCGGCAGAACCTGGGGATCTACCGGCAGCAGGTGCTGGACCACCGGCGCGTGGTCATGCGCTGGCTGCCGCATCGCGGCGGCGCGCTCGACTTCCGCGATCATGCCCTCGCCCACCCCGGGCGGCCGTATCCGGTCGCGGTGGCGCTCGGGGCGGATCCAGCGACCCTGCTCGGCGCCGTGACGCCCGTGCCCGACAGCCTGTCCGAATACCAGTTCGCCGGCCTGCTGCGCGGCGGCCGCACCGACGTCATCGCCGCCATCGGCGTGCCGCTGCAAGTACCGGCGACCGCCGAGATCGTGCTGGAGGGCCACATCCGTCCCGACGCCGCGCATCCCAGCGGCTACGAGCACGCGATGGAAGGGCCCTATGGCGACCACACGGGCTACTACAACGAACAGGCCGAGTTCCCGGTGCTCACGATCGAGCGCATGACCATGAAGCGCGAGCCGATCTACCACTCGACCTACACCGGCCGGCCGCCCGACGAGCCGGCCGTGCTGGGGCTGGCCATGAACGAGCTGTTCATTCCGCTGCTGCAGCGCCAATTCCCCGAGATCACCGACTTCTACCTGCCGCCGGAGGCCTGCAGCTACCGCATGGCGGTGGTGCAGATCCGCAAGGCCTATCCGGGCCACGCGCGGCGCATCATGATGGGCGTGTGGAGCCACCTGCGCCAGTTCATGTACACCAAGCTGATTGTCGTGGTGGACGAGGACGTCGACGTGCGCGACTGGCGCGAAGTGATGTGGGCGCTGTCCACCCGCATGGACCCGGCGCGCGACACCATGACCATCGACAACACGCCGATGGACTACCTCGACTTCGCATCCCCCGTCGCCGGCCTGGGAAGCAAGATGGGGCTGGACGCGACCAACAAATGGCCCGGCGAGACGCAGCGGGAGTGGGGACGCGGCATCCGCATGGACGCCGAAGTGGCCAGCCGGATGAACGCCCTGTGCGACGAACTGGGCTTGTGACGCTCGCACGGATACTTCGCGAGGCCCTCGCGAAACATCCGGGCTAGGGAGGCGACAGCCACAGCTCGTCGTAGAAGGCCGAGTGCGCGCGCAGCTTGGCGTCGAGCTGCGGGTCCGTGGCCAGCGACGAACACGGCGCGTCGCCGATGGCCGAGCAGCCCAGTGCCAGTTGTCCGTCCGCCAGCTCGAAGCCCAGCACCGCCAGCAGCGATGGGAACAGGTCGAAATGGTCGATCTCCTCCGCGTGGATGCCAGCCCGGGGCGCCGGCACGAAGCGGTTGAAGATCGAGCGCTGCGACAGCGGACCCAGCCTGTCGCTCAGCTCGCTTTGCTGCAGCAGGTGGTCGCCCGTGATCACCAGTTGCGTGTCCCGCAGCAGCCCTGCCCTTTCAGCGGTCTCGACGAAGTTGCGCAGCAGCAGCGAGGTGCACAGCACCGCGTCCTGCATGTCGTGGTTCGGCCGCGGGCACGAGGGCGAGGGAAAGCCGTGCGGAGGGTGCGCCGCATGCGTCAGCAGTGTCAGGTTGAACGGCTGCCCCGCGCGCTGCAACCTGGCCAACTCGGCGAGCGCCTGCAGCAGCAGGTAGTCGTCATGCACGCCCCAATCGGTGAGCAGCACGTCCGGGTCGGCGCGCAACCAGTCCGCGCGCCCCACGACGCGGTCGTAGCCGTGGGTGCGGAAGAAGTTCGCCTTGCCGGCAAACTCGCCGGCCGCTCCGCCGAGGAAGACGTTGGTCCAGCCGTTGGCCTTGAGCACGTCACCCAGGCAGCGCGCCCCGGGCAGGAAGGCGTCGCTCACCTGGCCCAGGTCGTTGTGCCCGAAGATGCCCAGCGGCTTGAGCGGCAGGCCGCATTGCGTGGCGACGATGCCGGCCATGGTCCAGCCGGTGCCGTGCGCCTGGCGGAAATGCGGCACGGCGGCACCCTGCAGCGAAGCCAGCGGCTGCAGCAGGCCGTCGGCGAGCCGCGGCGGCGCATAGTCCGCCTCCATGGACTCGGCATAGATCAGCACCAGGTTCCTGCGCTGCGCCGGAGGCGCCACCTTGGCCGGCCAACGATAGCTGGCGGCGATCCAGTCCTTCCCACCCACGACATCCGTGGAGGGCCAGGCCAGCACCCGGGTGCTGGCCCAGCCCGCCGCCAGGGCAACGCAGGTCGCCAGCAGCGCAGGGTGCGACACTGCCCGCCCGGCGGCAGTCATCCGCGCGCCCATTCGCATCCGCCACGCCGACGGCGCCAGCCGCATGACCAGCATGACCAGCGCGGGGCCGATGGCCGGCGCCAGCACCACGTTGACGATGAAGTTGCGCGCCAGCGCGTGGTTCGACCACACCATGGCGGCCGGTGCTTCCTGAAGGTGGTAGAGCAACTGCTCCGGCTCCACCTGGCCGAACTTGCGCACGAACCAGTGCGCGCCGCAAATCACGAACAGCAGGAGGTAAAGCAGCAGGATCTGGAGGAAGCGGCGTGGCATGGAGGCTGGGTCGCATCGATAGCGCTGGCGCGCCATGCTGACTCAGCAATTTCAGCCTCTTGCAACTGCCGTGTTGCTCGCAGGTAAAGATGGGGGCCCGAAATTACAAGCGGTACCCCAATGGTCCACATCCGGCCCGCCGGCCCGGCACCGCCGCCGGCCAGAGCCGTCAGAACGCGCTGATCCCCGTTTGCGCCCGGCCCAGGATCAGCGCATGCACGTCGTGCGTGCCCTCGTAGGTGTTGACCACCTCCAGGTTGACCAGGTGGCGCGCTACGCCGAATTCGTCGCTGATGCCGTTGCCGCCCAGCATGTCGCGCGCGGTGCGGGCGATCTCCAGCGCCTTGCCGCAGGAGTTGCGCTTCATGATCGAGGTGATCTCCACCGCCGCCGTGCCTTCGTCCTTCATGCGCCCCAGCCTCAGGCAGCCCTGCAGGCCCAGCGTGATCTCGGTCTGCATGTCGGCCAGCTTCTTCTGCACCAGCTGGTTGGCCGCCAGCGGCTTGCCGAACTGCTTGCGGTCCAGGGTGTACTGGCGCGCGCGGTGCCAGCAGTCTTCGGCCGCGCCCAGGGCGCCCCAGGCGATGCCGTAGCGCGCTGAGTTGAGGCAGGTGAAGGGCCCTTTCAGGCCGCGCACCTCGGGGAAGGCGTTCTCCTCGGGGCAGAACACCTCGTCCATCACCACTTCACCGGTGATGGAGGCGCGCAGGCCCACCTTGCCCTGGATCTTGGGCGCCGTCAGGCCCTTCCAGCCCTTTTCCAGCACGAAGCCGCGGATCGCGCCTTCGTCGTCCTTGGCCCAGACCACGAACACGTCGGCGATCGGCGAGTTGGTGATCCACATCTTGCTGCCCGAGAGCCTGTAGCCGCCGTCGACCTTGCGGGCACGGCTGACCATGCTGCCGGGATCGGAGCCGTGGTTGGGCTCGGTCAGGCCAAAGCAGCCGATCCACTCGCCGCTGGCCAGCTTGGGCAGGTACTTGCGCCTGGTCTGCTCGTTGCCGAACTCGAAGATCGGCACCATCACCAGCGAGGACTGCACGCTCATCATCGAGCGGTAGCCGGAGTCGATGCGCTCGACCTCACGGGCGATCAGGCCGTAGCAGACGTAGTTCAGCCCCGCTCCGCCGTACTGCTCGGGGATGGTGGCGCCCAGCAGGCCGAGCGCGCCCATCTCGCGGAAGATGGCGGCATCGGTGGTCTCGTGGCGGAAAGCCTCGAGCACGCGCGGAGCGAGTTGCTCCTGGCAATAGGACGCGGCGGCGTCACGCACCGCGCGCTCGTCGTCGGTCAGCTGCTGGTCCAGCAGCAGCGGATCGGCCCAGTGGAAGGTGGCTTTGGCAGCGGCCATGAAGTGCTCCAGAAATTGCGTATTCAGGTAGGCAGGAAACCGTCGCCCTCGGTGAGGGGCGCGTGGCGGTAGCTTGCCGGCGTGCGCGACAGCTTAATCGGCGAGGCGACGCCGCGGTAGCCGCCGGGCAGCTCGACCAGCATGCCGCGGTGCGCGGTGTGCGCATGCTGCAGCGCCTGCGGCACCGACAACACCGCGGCGCAGGGCACGCCCTTGCGAACCAGCTGCTCGGCCAGCGCCGGTCCATCGAAGGCCGCCAGCCGGGCCTCGAGGGCCGTCTTCAGCATCTGCCGGTTGACCGAGCGGGCCTTCGCCGTGGCGTAGCGTTCGTCTTCAGCCAGGCTGGGCACGCCCAGGTGGCGGCACAGGATTCCGAACTGCTTGTCGTTGCCTACGGCGAAGAACACCGGCTCGGTGCCGGTCTGCAGGTTGTCGTAGGGGTAGATGTTGGGATGCGCATTGCCCGTGCGTTCCGGCGTCCTGCCATCCATGAACCAGTTGGCCGCATGCGGATGCAGCAGCGACACGCCCGAGTCGTAGAGCGCCGCTTCCACGAACTGTCCGCGGCCGCTGCGCTCGCGCTCTCGCAGCGCCATCATCACGCCCAGCGCGGCGTTGAGGCCCGTCACCATGTCCACCACCGGCATGCCCACCCGCAGCGCGCCCCCGTCGGACTCGCCGTTCACGCTCATCAGGCCGGTCAGCGCCTGCACGGCGGCGTCGTAACCCGGCAAGCCGCCGAGCGGACCATCCGCGCCGAAGCCGGAGACGCGGCAGTGCACCAGCCTCGGGAAGCGCTCGGCCAAGACGTCCTGGCCCAGGCCCCACTTCTCCAGCGTGCCTGTCTTGAAGTTCTCGATGAAGACGTCGGCCTGGGCGAGCAGCGACAGCAGCACTTCCCGGCCCTCGTCGCTGGCGAAGTCCAGTCGCATGGTCCGCTTGTTGCGGTTCAGGCCCATGTAGTAGGAGGCGACGCCGGCCGTGCTGAAGGGTGGCCCCCAGGTGCGCGTGTCGTCGCCCTGCGGCGGCTCGATCTTGAGCACATCGGCGCCGTGGTCGCCCAGCACCTGGCCGCAGAACGGACCGCCCAGGATGCGCGAGGCGTCGACGACGCGGATGCCGGCGAGCGCGCCGGGCGTGGAGGGGTCGGCTTGGCCCATGTTCAATCCGCCTTGGCGCCGGAGGCCGCGATCACGTCGCGCCACTTCTCCTGCTCCTTGCGCATATAGACCGCCAACTGCGCGGGCGTCAGGTCGTTCGGCAGTTCGAGGCCCTGCGACTGGAGGCTCTGGCGCACCGCCGGCTGCTGCAGGATCTGGGCAAAGGCTGCGTTGAGGCGGGTCACGGTGGCCTGCGGCGTGCCGGCGGGCACGACCATGCCAAAGAACACGCTCACGTCAAAATCCTTGAGGCCCTGCTCCATCAGCGTGGGCACCTCGGGCAGCGCGCGCGAGCGCGTGGCGGTCGTGACGCCCAGGATGCGCAGCTTGCCGGCCTTGGCGTGTGGCAGCGCAGTGAGCACATCGGTGAAGGCCATCGCCACCTGGCCGGCCAGCAGGTCGTTCAGCGCCGGGCCGGTGCCGCGATAGGGGACGTGCTGCACGTCGGTGCCCGCGCGCATGTTGAACAGGGCGCCGGCCAGATGCGAGGACGCGCCGTTGCCCGACGAGGCATAACTGAGCTTGCCCGGGTTGGCCTTGATGTAGGCGATCAGCTCCTTCAGGTTGCGCGCCGGGATGGATGCATTGATCGCCAGCACGTTGGGCAGGTAGCCGACCTGGATCACCGGGCTGAAGCTGCGCACCGGGTCGTAGTTGATCTTCTGGTACAGCATGCCGTTGATGGCGAGCGGGCCCGAAGTGCCGAACAGGATCGTGTGGCCGTCGGGCTCGGCGCGCGCCACCGCTTCCGCTCCGACGTTGCCGCCGGCGCCGGCCTTGTTTTCGACGATGACGGGCTGGCCCAGCTGCGCCTTCAGGGCGGTTCCCAGCGTGCGCGCCATGGCATCGGTGGGGCCACCGGGCGCGAAAGGCACGACCAGCGAAACGGGCTTGCTGGGAAAGTCGGCCGCCCAGGCGCCGGCCGCGGGAAGCGCGGCGGCGAGGCAGGTCAAGGTCAGGACTTGGCGTCGGTTCATGGCTGTCTCCTTAGAAGAGGTGGATGGCTTCGAGGCGGTCTTGCGCCCGGGGCGCCGGTTCGAGCAGTTCGGAAAGCCAGGGCTCCTCTTCCTGGGCGTCGTACGGGTTGCGGGGCAGCAGCCGCTGGCGGATCACCAGTTGCGCCATGCGCATGCGCGTGGGCGAAGGCATGCGCGTGGCCTCCCAGGCCATGGCGATGCCAGTGGTCGCGTGGTAGAGCGCGCTGGCCGCCTCGCGGGCCGCATGGTCCAGCGTGCCGGCCGCTTCGGCCACCTGCGACGCCAGCGCCAGGCTGCGCTGCAGGGCGGTTTCGATCGTGTCCCGCGCCCTGGGATGCAGGGCGGCCTCCGCCAGCAGCCCGCGGAGGTGTCGTTCCAGCGCGGTCAGCGAGTCTTCGCGGCGCACCGAGCGGATCACGTCCAGCGCCACGATATTGCTCGTGCCTTCCCAGATCGAGCCCAAATGGGCATCGCGGACCAGGCGCGGATCGCTCCACTCCTCGATGTAGCCGCAGCCGCCGCGCACTTCCATCGCATCGCCGGTCACCTTGCGCGCATCGCGGCAGGCGCGGAACTTGATGAGCGGGGTCAGGATGCGCGCGAGGGCATAGGCGCCCGCTTCACCGGCGTCGGAGCGGCGCAGCGCTTCGGCCGTCTGGAACAGCATGGTGCGGGCCTGCTCGGTGGGCAGCAGCAGCTTGGCGAGCTGGCGGCGCATCAGCGGCAGCTCGATCAGGCGCTTGCCGAACGCCTGCCGGTGCTGCGCCACGTAGAGCGCTTCGCCATAGGCACGGCGCATGAGGCCGGCGGCGCGCATGCCGTTGGACAGCCGGGAGTTGTTCACCATGTCGGCCATCTGCTGGAAGCCGCGTCCGGCCTCGCCCACCAGCCAGGCCTGCGCGCCCTCCAGCCGGATCTCGCCGCTGGCCATCGAGCGCGTGCCCAGCTTGTCCTTGAGGCGGATGATCCGGTAGGCGTTGGCGCTGCCGTCGTCCAGCGTGCGCGGCAGCAGGAACAGCGAGACGCCCTTCATGCCGGCGGGGGCGCCGTCGATGCGGGCCAGCACCATGGCCAGCCCCGCATCCGGGTTGGAGCAGAACCACTTGTCGCCGTAGAGCCGGAAGTGGCTGCCCTCGGGCACGGCCCGCACCGCCGTCGCCGCGATGTCCGAACCGGCCCCCTGCTCCGTCATGAACATGGCGCCTTGATGGAGCTGGTCGAAGTCCTGCGTGGTGAGGCGGTCGAAGTATTTCGCCACCAACGCCGGATCACCGAACTTGCGCAGCGTGCGCGTCAGCGAATCGGTCATCGACAGCGGGCAGCACAGGCCGAACTCGGCCTGCACGAAGAGATAGGAAAGCGCGTACTTGGCAGCGGCCGGCATCGGCCGGTCCCAGCCCAGCACGCCGCCGCGATGCGACATGGCGGCGAGGCCGAATTCGGAGAAGGCGGCGCGCTCCAGCTCGACATAGGCCGGATGCTTGACGATGCGCTGCGCGTCCATGCCGGCGCGGGTGCGGTGCTCCAGGGTCGGGGGATTGCGGTCCGCCACGGCCGCAAGCTCATCGAGCACGCCGCCCGCCAGGCCGCCCAGCCGCGACAGGTGGGGCTCGAGCAGGGCCAGGAGCTCAGCCGGGAGGTACAGCGGCAGCAAGGCCTGCAGTTGCGCGTCGGCTTCGTAGAGGTTGGCGCCGCGCTGGTCGGGCACCGGATGGGGAGTGTTCATGGGGCTTGGTCTCCTGCTTGCGACGCAGTGTGGGCGATGCGATCATTCGCGTCCAATTCGAATTTCAGCTTCGTCGATACGTCTTGCCTATGACTGCCCCGATGGAATTCCGGCACCTGCGGTGCTTCCTGGTGCTAGCGAAGGAACTGCATTTCGGCCGTGCCGCGCAGCGCCTGGCCATGTCGCAGCCGCCCCTGTCGGTGGCCATCCAGCAGCTCGAGGAAGCGGTGGGCACCCGTCTCTTCGAGCGCGACAGCAAGCGCGTGAAGCTCACCGCTGCCGGCGAGGCATTCCGCGTGCAGGCCCAGGCGCTGGTCACCCGCGCCGAGGAGGCAAAGGTACATGCGCGCGAAGTTGCAGCCGGGGCGCTCGGCCGGGTGCGCATCGGTTTCGTGGGCTCGATGCTGTTCCGTGGCCTGCCTTCCTGGTTGCACCGCTTCCAGGCAGAACACGCGCGCATCGAGATCGAGCTGAGGGAGCTCAACTCCCAGGAGCAGATCGAGGCCCTGATGCATGACCAGCTGGACGTGGGGTTCCTGCAGACGGACAAGCTGCCCGCGGCCCTGCAATCGATCCCCGTCGGATCGGAACCCTTCGTCTGCTGCCTGCCCGAGGGGCATCCGGCAGCGCGCAAGCGGCAAGTGCCGTTGGCGCTGCTGAGCGAGGATCCCTTCGTGCTGTTCTCGCGCCAGGTCTCGCCGGACTCCTACGCCAGCATCATCGACATGTGCCGGGCCGCGGGTTTCTATCCGCGCGTGCGGCACGAAGTGCGGCACTGGCTGTCGGTGCTCGCGGTCGTGTCGCAGGGAATGGGCGTGTCCGTGGTGCCGGCGCCGCTGCGCACGACCGGCATGGCCGGCGCGGTGTTCCGGCCGCTGGCCGGTGGCGGCCGGCAGTCGGACGTCTTCTGTGCCTGGATGCCGGAGATGGACCAGCCGGCGCGGGACCGCTTCCTGAAGGTGGTGAGCGCCGGAGTCAGAACGCGCTGATCCCCGTCCGCGCGCGGCACAGGATCAGCGCGGCGGTCGTTGGCTCAGTCCGGCAGCACCGCGGTGACCTCGATCTCGACCTTGGCGCGGTCCTCGATCAGGGCTTTCACTTCGACGGCGGTCATCGCGATGTCGTAGCAGCCCATGATCTCGCGGAACGCCCGCCCGATCTCGGGCGAAGCAGCCAGGTATTCGCGCTTGTCGGTCAGGTACCAGGTCATGCGGACGATGTCCTGGGGATTGCCGCCGGCCTCGCGCAGCACCGCGGCGACATTCTGCAGGGCCTGCCGGGCCTGTGCCGCGAAATCGTCGCTGGGGAAACGCCCCTGGGCGTCCCAGCCAATCATGCCGGCGATGAACAGCATGCGGCCGCGCGCCACCACGCCATTGGCATAGCCCTTGGGGCGGGACCAGCCCTCCGGAAGAATGACCTGGTGGCTCATGGAGTGGCTTCCTTCAACAGTTCGCGCGCGATGATGAGCTGCTGCACCTCGGTCGCGCCCTCGTAGATGCGCAGGCTACGGATCTCGCGGTACAGCCGCTCCACCGTCTCGCCGCTCTTGACGCCCAGCCCACCGAACATCTGCAGCGCGGCATCGATCACCTGCTGGGCGCCTTCGGTGGCCGCCATCTTGGCCATGGCCGCCTCCTTGGTCACCGTGGCGCCCTGGTCGCGCAGCCAGGCGGCGCGGTAGACCAGCAGCGCGGCGCTGTCGACGGTCGTCGCCATCTGGGCCAGTTTCGCCTGCGTCAGCTGGAAGTCCGCCAGCGTCTGGTTGAACATCCGACGAGTGGTGGCGCGCTTGAGGGCCTCGTCGAGCGCGCGGCGGGCAAGACCCAGCGCGGC
Organism: Ramlibacter tataouinensis; assembly: GCF_001580455.1. NCBI lineage: Bacteria > Pseudomonadati > Pseudomonadota > Betaproteobacteria > Burkholderiales > Comamonadaceae > Ramlibacter > Ramlibacter tataouinensis. The sequence goes on along the minus strand of NZ_CP010951.1, from coordinate 4,480,017 downwards.
CGCGGCCACCGAGGTGCGGAACACATCCAGCGTGCGCATCGCCACCTTGAAGCCTTCGCCCGCGGCGCCGACGCGCTGTGCCAATGGCACGCGGCAGTCGGTGAAACGCAGGCGCGCCAGCGGGTGCGGCGCGATGACCTCGATGCGCTCGGCGATCTCGAAGCCGGGCGTGCCGGCGTCGACGATGAAAGCGGAGATTCCGCGCGCGCCCGGCGCTTCGCCGGTGCGGCAGAACACCACGTAGAAGTCGGCGATGCCGCCGTTGGAGATCCAGGTCTTCTCGCCGTTGAGAACGGCATGGTCGCCTTCGATGTGCGCGCTGCATTGCATCGCGGCAACGTCCGAGCCGGCTTCCGGCTCCGACAGCGCGAAGGCGGCGATCGCTTCCCCGCGCGCCACGCGCCCCAGGTAGCGGTCCTTCTGCTCGCGCGTGCCCTGCAGGCTGATCGCGCCCGATCCCAGGCCCTGCATGGCGAAGGCGAAGTCGGCCAGCCCTTCGTGCCGCGCCAGCGTCTCGCGCAGCAGGCAGATCGCGCGGGTGTCGATCGCGTCGCCCACCGCATGCTGCAGCCAGCCGCCCCGGCCCAGCTCGCGCACCAGCGCGCGGCACTGCGCGTCCACATCGCCGCTGCCGTGTCCTGAAAGGTGTCCGGCCGCCCAGTCCTCGAGCTCACGCGCCAGCTGCCGGTGGCGCGCTTCGAAAAATGGCCAGTCCAGGTAGCAAGTGTCGCTCACGTCAGTCGCCCTCGAATGTCGGTTTCTGCTTGGCCACGAAAGCCTCATAGGCCCGCCGGAAGTCTTCGGTCATCATGCAGACGGCCTGCGCCTGGGCCTCGGCCTCGATCGCCTGCTCGATGGTCATGGCCCATTCCTGGTGCAGCATGGTCTTGGTGATGCCGTTGGCGAAGCTGGGGCCCTGCGCCAGGTCCAGCGCCAGCTTGCCGGCTTCCGCCAGCAGCGCTTCGGGAGCGCACAGCCGGTTGAAGAAACCCCAGCGTTCGCCCTCCTCGCCGCCCAGCGCCCGGCCGGTGTAGAGCAGCTCGCTGGCCCGGCCCTGGCCGATGAGGCGCGGCAGGATGGCGCAGGCGCCCATGTCGCAGCCGGCCAGCCCCACGCGGTTGAACAGGAACGCGGTCTTGCTGCGCGCGGTCCCCAGCCGCAGGTCCGAGGACATCGCGATGATGGCGCCGGCGCCGGCGCACACGCCGTCCACCGCCGCGATGACCGGCTGCGGGCAGGCGCGCATGGCCTTGACCAGGTCGCCGGTCATGCGCGTGAACATCAGCAGCTCGGGTGCCTTCAGGCGCACCAGCGGGCCGATGATCTCGTGCACGTCGCCCCCCGAGCAGAAGTTGCCGCCCTCCCCCGCGATCACGATGGCGCGGACGTCGGTGGCGTATTTGAGCTGGCCGAACAGGTCGCGCAGTTCCGCGTAGGACTCGAAGGTGAGCGGGTTCTTGCGCTCGGGGCGGTTCAGGGTGATGGTCGCCACCGGCCCGCTCGTCTCCCAGCGGAAGTGCGTCGCGGCGTAGCCGGCCAGCTGCCGGCGGTTGCCGGCGGCGAGCGCGGGGTCGACGCGCTCAGACGAATCGCTCATTTTCAGTCTCCCGGGCCTGCGCGGCCGCTTGCTTTTCACGTTCGAGATTGCGCTCGAGCTGCTGCTTGCCCGAGCGGTACTGCCGCGGCCACTGCAGGTCCATGTAGCCGATCTTGGCCGCTTCCATCAGCGTCCAGGCGGGGTTGGCCAGGTGCGGTCTGGCGATCGCGCACAGGTCGGCGCGGCCCGCCGCGATGATGCTGTTCACGTGGTCGGCCTCGGAGATGGCGCCGACGGCGATGGTGGCGATCCCGGCCTCGTTGCGGATGCGGTCGGCGAAGGGCGTCTGGTACATGCGGCCGTACACCGGCCGCTGCTTCTTGCTGACCTGGCCCGAGGAGCAGTCGATCATGTCGGCGCCCGCGGCCTTGAAGGCACGAGCGATCTCCACCGCGTCGTCAGGCGTGATGCCGCCTTGCACCCAGTCGTGGGCCGAGATGCGCACCGACATCGGCAGGTGCTGCGGCCAGGCGGCGCGCATCGCCTGGAAGACCTCCAGCGGATAGCGCAGGCGGTTGGCCAGCGAGCCGCCGTATTCATCGGTGCGCAGGTTGGTCAGCGGCGAGATAAAGCTCGACAGCAGGTAGCCGTGGGCGCAGTGCAGTTCCAGCCAGTCGAACCCCGCTTCGGCCGCGTAGCGCGTACTGCGCACGAAGTCCTCGCGCACCCGGTCCATGTCGGCCCGGTTCATCGCGCGCGACCAGTCGCTCACACCGTCGAGGTATTGCTGCGGCGACGCCGAGATCAGGGGCCAGTTGCCTTCGGCCAGCGGCTGGTCCTCGCCCTCCCAGGGCACGCGCGTGGAACCCTTGGGCCCCGCATGCCCCAGCTGCATCGCGATCCTGGCGTCGGTGTGCTCGTGCACGAAGTCGACGATGCGCTTCCAGCCGTCGCGCTGCTGCTCGCTCCACAGACCCGGGCAGGCGGGCGTGATGCGCGCATCCGGCGTGGGACAGGTCATCTCGGCCACCACCATGCCGGCGCCTCCCATGGCGCGGGCGCCCAGGTGCGCCAGGTGATAGTCGGCGGGCAGGCCCTCGACGCACGAGTACTGGGCCATGGGCGACACCACCACGCGGTTCTTCAGCGTCACGCCGCGCACGGTGAAGGGCGTGAACATCGGCGGCACGCTCTGCCCCGCGCCTTCGCGGGGCCGGCCGGACCGCTCGGCAATCCAGTCCTCGTAGCGCTCGACATAACGGCGGTCGCGCAGGCGCAGGTTCTCGTGGCTGATGCGCTGGCTGCGCGTGAGCAGCGAATAGGCGAACTGCTCGGGCGGCAAATTCGCGTAGCGCGTCACGTTCTCGAACCACTCGGTCGAATTGCGCGCCGCGTTCTGGATCCGCAGCACCTCGACGCTGCGCACGGCTTCATAGTCGCGCAGCGCACCGGCCAGGTCGCTGGGCGAGCGGCCGATGCAGCGGGCCAGTTCGATCGCGTCTTCCAGGGCCAGCTTGGTGCCCGACCCGATCGAGAAGTGCGCGGTGTGCGCGGCATCGCCCATCAGCACCACCGGCGCGCGGCCATTGTGGTGCACCCAGGTCTTGCAGATGACGCGCGGAAAACGGATCCACTGCGCCGACCCTCGCAGGTGGCTGGCGTTGGACATCAGCTTGTGGCCGTCGAGGTACCTGGCGAACAGCCGCTCGCAGAACTCGATGGACTCTTCCTTGCCCATGCGGTCCAGCCCCGCCTTCAGCCAGACCTCCTCCGGCGCCTCGACGATGAAAGTGGAGGTGTCGCCATCGAACTGGTAGGCGTGCGCCTGGAACCAGCCGTGCTGCGTTTCCTCGAAGGCGAAGGTGAAGGCCTCGAAGCGCTTGTGCGTGCCCAGCCAGACGAAGCGGCACCGGCGCAGGTCGATGTCGGGCTCGTAGGTGGCGGCATGCCGTGTGCGGATCCGGCTGTTGAGCCCGTCGCTGGCGATGACCAGGTCGGCGTGCGGGTAGTCCTCGTCGCCGCCGGCATCGGTCTCGAACACCAGCCTGACCCCGAGCTCCTCGCAACGCCGCTGCAGGATGTTGAGCAGGCGCTTGCGGCCGATGCCGCAGAACCCGTGGCCGCTCGAGAGGATCTTGCGCCCGCGGATGTTGACCTCGATGTCGTCCCAGTGGTTGAAGGCGCCGAGGATCTCGGTGGCCGTCTGGGCGTCGGCAGAGCGCAGGTTGCCCAGCGTCTGGTCGGAAAACACCACGCCCCAGCCGAAGGTGTCGTAGGGCCGGTTGCGCTCGACCACGGTGATCTCGTGGCGCGGGTCCTGCTTTTTCATCAGGAGCGCGAAGTACAGGCCCGCGGGCCCGCCGCCGATGCAGACGATGTTCATGGGATTGCTCCGGCCTCAATAGTTTAAGTTTAAAGCATTTGGCCGGCCGGCGGCAATCTCCCGGACCCGCCAGGGGCCTTACGCGGCCTGGGCCTCGGCTTCGTGCGCCAGCGCCATCACCTCGCGCGGGTGCCGCGACTTGAGCTTGTGGTCGCTCCACACCTGGCGCCAGCGGCGCGCGCCGGGCAGGCCGTTGCGCAGGCCCAGCATGTGGCGGGCGATGGACGCCCAGGGCGTCCCGCGCTCGGCGCCTTCCTGCGCCATGTAGTCGACCATGGCCTGTTCGACGCCCTCGCGCGTGCGGGCCGCACCGTCATCCCCGAAGAAGGCGGCATCCCACTCGGCCAGCCACCAGGGATGGTGGTAGGCCTCGCGCCCGATCATGGCGCCATCGAGGTGTTCGAGGGCCTCATGGACCTGCGGCGTGGTCCTGATCCCGCCGTTGAGGGCGAAGGCCAGCCGCGGGAAGTCGCGTTTGAGGCGGTACACGACTTCGTAGCGCAGCGGCGGCACTTCCCGGTTTTCCTTGGGCGACAGGCCCTTGAGCCAGGCGTTGCGGGCGTGCACCAGGAACACGCCGCAGCCGGCCTCGCTCACCGCCCCGACGAAATCACGCACGAACTCGTAGCTCTCGCCCTTGTCGATCCCGATGCGGTGCTTCACGGTCACGGGCACCGACACCGCGTCGACCATGGCCTTGACGCAATCGGCCACCAGCTGCGGCTCGGACATGAGGCAGGCGCCGAAGGACCCGCGCTGCACGCGCTCGCTCGGGCAGCCGCAATTGAGGTTGATCTCGTCATAGCCCCAGCGCTCGCCCAGCCGGGCGCTGTGGGCCAGCTCAGCCGCATCGCTGCCGCCGAGCTGCAGCGCGACCGGATGCTCCTGGGAACTGAAATCCAGGTGGCGCGGCACGTCGCCATGCACCAGCGCGCCGGTGGTGACCATCTCGGTGTAGAGCAGCGCATGCCGGCTCAGGAGCCGGTGGAAGTAGCGGCAGTGCCGGTCCGTCCAATCCATCATCGGCGCGACGGACAGCCTCCACCTTTCAAAGCCATTGTTCATCTGCGAAGCATTCTTTCAGGTTTTAACACGCGCCCGCCAACCTGCCCGGGGCCAACGCCCATCTAATGATCAGCCTGACATGCGAGGAGCAGAAGCGACCATGAAGCCCCAGATCGTCACAAGGTCGATGGCGCTGCCGGCCAGGCTGGAAGCGCAGATCCGGCTCGATGCCGAGTCCGAAGACCCGATTGTGCGGGCGTATCTGAACGGTGAGACGCCGAACAGCTACATGGCCGAGGTGCTCCTCGAGGTGACCCAAGCCGGCGACCACGTCATCGACCTGGGGGCCCATGTGGGCACCTTCGCGATCGCCGCGGCCGCGGCCGGGCGGCACGTCACGGCCATCGATGCGAACGCCTTCCATGTCGACCTCATCAATCAATCGGCGGCGATCAACGGGTTCCGCAACCTGACGGCCCATTGGGCGGCCATCAGTGCCTCGAAAGGCATGGTCCGCTTCGTTGAGAACGGCCTGTTCGGCCTGATCGATTTTCGCGGCGAGCACCCGGGCGCCGTCGAGGTTCCGGCGATGCCCCTGGACAGCGTGTTCGAGATGGCCGGCACCCCGGTCTCGTTCATCAAGATGGACATCGAGGGGGCCGAGTACGACGCGCTGTCGACGGGTGAATCCTCCATCCGCACCGATCTCCCCATCATCCTGTTCGAGAGCAACGGGATGACGCTGGAGCTCGCCGGCCGCTCGGTCGACGATGTGCGGGGCCTGCTCGAAGCCTGGGGCTTCAAGACGTTCCGGATGTGGGGCGGGCGGTGGATCTACGCCCCTCCCGGCCAGATGCAGCCCGAGGCCTGGGTCGACATGATTTCCGTGCATGAATCCAGGCTGGACCGTTGGCGCGACCGGATCGACTGGACCTGGCGCCGCGAAGCCATGCTGGAGATGTGCCGGACCTGGGCCGGACTCCCGTTTCCGAACACGCGGGCCTACCTGTCCCACCAGATCCGCGCCCGGATGAAGCACGATCCGGAATTCGCGTCCATTGCTGACCAGCTCGACGCCGATCCCGCTGCTGATCCATAACACCCTGTCACATCGGCGCCCACGACTTCATCCGCGTTGCTCCGCGCGCTGATTGACAATTGGCTCGGCCGGATTGATCCTAGTTCCGCGCCTATGGCGCGATCACCTTCAGGAGGTGTGGATGAAGCCCTTTGCCCTCGAGCCGAACATGCTGACTCTGCGTGGCGTGTTCTACCCCACCGGCCACATGTTCATCATGTTCCCGACGGAAAAGGACGCGCAGGACGCCGAGCACCTGCTGATTCACAGCGGCGTGCGCGGCGATGCGATCAGCCTGCTGACGCCGAAGGAGATCCACGAGAAGATCGCCGCCACCGCGATCCGGGAGAGCAGCATGCCCTCGCCGGGAACGGAAGCCGAGACCGTGCGCCATTTCGAACACCTGGCCCAGCAAGGACATCACGCCTTGCTGGTGCACGCGCCGACGGGTCGTGAGACCGAGCACGTCATGGACGTGCTGCGGTCGGCGAAGATCTCCTACGCCCAGAAGTACCGCCACCTGGTCATCGAGGACCTGGTGGAGGATTGAGGGCAGTCCGGGCGGCTAGCCCATGTGCAGGCCGCCATTGACGGAGAAGTCGGCACCGGTCGAGTAGGCGCCCTCTTCCGAAGCCAGCCAGGCGATGATCGAGGCGATCTCCGCCGGCTCGCCCAGGCGCTTGACCGGGACCGTCGCGACGATCTTCTCCAGCACGTCCGGGCGGATGGACTTGACCATGTCGGTGCCGATGTAACCGGGGCTCACCGTGTTCACGGTGACGCCCTTGTTGGCCAGCTCCTGCGCCAGGGCCATGGTGAAGCCGTGCATGCCGGCCTTGGCCGCCGAATAATTGGTCTGGCCGGCCTGGCCTTTTTCGCCGTTGACCGAGCTGATATTGACGATGCGGCCCCAGCCGCGCTCCACCATGTCGCCCACCACCTGCTTGGTGACGTTGAACATGGAGTTGAGGTTGGTCTCGATCACCGCGTCCCAGTCCTCGCGCGTCATCTTCACGAACATGCGGTCGCGCGTGATGCCTGCGTTGTTGACCAGCACGTCCACCGGCCCATGCTCCGCCTTGGCCTTGGTGAAGGCCTCCACCGTCGAGTCCCAGTTGCCCACGTTCCCGACGGACGCATGGAAGCTGTAGCCGAGCGCTTTCTGCTCATCCAGCCACTTGACGTAGTCGCGTGTCGGCCCGCAGCCGGCGATCACCTTGAAGCCTTCCTTGTGCAGGCGTTGGCAGATCGCTGTGCCGATGCCACCCATGCCGCCGGTCACGTATGCGATTTTCTGGCTCACGAAACTCTCCTTGGTAAGTGAATTGCTCTTGTACCGCTTCAGAGGCCCTCGACGGCGAGGGAAACCCCCATGCCGCCGCCGATGCACAGCGCAGCGATACCCCGCTTGGCTTCGCGCCGCTTCATCTCATGCAAAAGCGTCACGAGAACACGGCAGCCCGACGCGCCGATGGGGTGCCCGATCGCGATCGCACCGCCGTTGACGTTGACCTTGGCGGGGTCGACGCCGAGTTCCTTGTTCACCGCGCACGCCTGGGCCGCGAACGCCTCGTTGAGCTCGAACAGGTTCACGTCGGCCGCGTTCCACCCGGTGCGCTGCAGCACCTTGCGCGTGGCCGGCACTGGACCCATGCCCATGGTCGCGGGATCCAGGCCCGAGGTGCCGAACGCGGCGATGCGCGCCAGCGGCTTGAGGCCGAGCTGAGCCGCCTTCTTCGCGCTCATCACCACCACGGCCGCCGCGCCATCGTTGATGCCCGATGCATTGCCCGCGGTCACCGTGCCGCTCTTGTCGAACGCCGGACGCAAGCCGGCCAGCGCTTCGGCGCCGGTCTTGCGGTTGATGAACTCGTCAGCGTCGAACAGCAGCGGGTCGCCCTTCTTTTGCGGGATGGCCACCGGCACGATCTCGTCCTTGAACTTGCCGGCGTCCTGCGCCGCGGCCGCCTTCTGCTGGCTGGCCAGGGCCAGCGCATCCTGCTGCTCGCGCGTGACGCCATGCTGCCTGGCGACGTTCTCCGCCGTCATGCCCATGTGGAACTGGTTGTACACGTCCCACAGGCCGTCGACGATCATCGAGTCGATCATCTTCCAGTCGCCCATGCGCTGGCCGTCGCGCGAATTCAGCAGCACGTGCGGCGCCGCACTCATGTTCTCCTGGCCGCCGGCCACCACGATCTCCGAGTCGCCCCAGGCGATCGCCTGCGCGGCCAGCATGACGGCCTTCAGGCCCGAGCCGCACACGGCGTTGATGGTCAGGCCGGGCACCTCCTTGGGCAGGCCGGCCTTGAGCAGCGCCTGGCGCGCCGGGTTCTGGCCGGCGCCCGCGGCCAGGACCTGGCCCATGATCACCTCGCCGACCTGCGCCGGATCGAGGCCGGCGCGGGCCAGCGCCTCCTTGACGACGATGGCACCGAGTTCGGTCGCGGGAATCTTCGCGAGCGCGCCGCCGAATTTGCCCACGGCGGTTCGGGTTGCGGAAACGATGACGATGTCTTCCATGGGTTGCTCCTTGAATAGGTGGCCGGCCTCGGTGAACGGGCGCTAGGCCTTGGCCTTGACGTAGCGGCCGGGCGCCGGCTCGATCGCCTTGTACTTGCTGCCCTTGCCGTAGTTCTTGGGCGCAGCGATCAGCTTGCCCGCGTGCGGTTTCAGCCAGGCGGACCAGTCGGTCCACCAGCTGCCGGGATGTTCCTTTGCGCCCTTGAGCCACTCTTCCTGGGTCTTGGGCAGCTTGTCGTTGGTCCAGTACGAGCGCTTGTTCTTCGATGGCGGATTGATCACGCCGGCGATGTGGCCGGAGGCGCCCATGACGAAGCGCTTCTTGCCGGGCAACACCTGCGTGGAGCCGTAGGCGCCACCGATCGGCACGATGTGGTCCTCGCGCGAACCGTAGATGTAGACGGGCAGGTCCACCTTGCGCAGGTCGACTTTCTTGCCTGCCACGGTGCAATGGCCAGGCTTGATCAGGTTGTTCTCGAAATAGGTGTTGCGCAGGTACCAGGCATACATCGGCCCGGGCAGGTTGGTGGAGTCGCTGTTCCAGTACAGCAGGTCGAAGGGCGGCGGTGTTTCGCCCTTCAGGTAGTTGCCCACCACATAGTTCCAGACCAGGTCGTTGGGTCGCAGGAAACTGAAAGTCGATGCCAGTTCCTGGCCCTTCAGCAGGCCGCTGCGGCCCATTTGCATTTCGCGGAACTTGACGTACGACTCGTCGATGAAAACGTCGAGCACGCCGGTCTGCGAGAAGTCCAGCAAGGACGTCAGCAGCGTCAGGGATGCCACCGGCTTCTCCCCGCGGGCCGCCAGCACGGCGAGCGCGGTGCCGAGAATGGTGCCGCCCACGCAGAAGCCGAGCGCGTTGATCTGCTTGGCGCCGGTGATCTCCTGCACGACGCGTATCGCCTCGATGGCGCCGCCGTCGACATAGTCGTCCCAGTTCTTGTCGGCGAGCGAATCGTCAGGATTGCGCCAGCTCATCATGAAGGTGCGATGGCCCTGCTCCACCATGTAGCGCACCACCGAGTTCTCAGGCTGCAGGTCGAGGATGTAGAACTTGTTGATGCAAGGCGGCACGAACAGGAAAGGCTTCTCGTGGACCTTGCCCGTCGACGGCTTGTATTCGATGAGCTGGAACAGCTCGTTCTCGAACACCACGGCGCCCTCGGTCATGGCCACGTTGTGCCCGACCTCGAACACGCTCTCGTCGGTCATGGACACATGGCCCTGCTGGATGTCCTTGAGCAGGTTCTGAATGCCGCGCGCGATGCTTTCGCCCTTGGTCTCGATGGCCCGCTTCTGCGCTTCGGCATTGAGGCACATGAAGTTGCTGGGCGCCGAAGCCGCCATCCATTGCTCCACCGCGAATCGCAGGCGGGCCTTGGTCTTCGCATCTGTTTCCGCGGCCTCCACCAGTCCGAGCAGGGCACGGGCATTGAGCAGGTAGATGGCGGCGGAAAAGCCGGCGACCGGATTGGCGGCCCAGGCCTCGGTGGCGAAACGCCTGTCGCCCGATGCGGCATGGCCATTCAGCCCGCCGTTCCACAACTGGGCCACCTCCTTGATATAGGCCTGCTGCAGGGCCTGGAGTTTCTCGGGCGAGAAAGTCAGATGCGGCACCTGCGGCAAGGCAGGCGTCGCGCCTTGGGCCAGGCCCCCGAACGACTGCATCGCCGAATGCCAGCTGTCGCTGAGGCTCTTCTGGAATTGCTGAGTGGCGTCGACCCACTCCGGTACAGAATTCATGCTTGTCTCCTGATCCCTTGATTTATCCGGGTAAACCCGGAGTATTGCACTGAGACTGTTGCAGTGCAACAAGCAAAGGCCCGCTCTCCATGTACCTCCTGATCATCGGCTGGTTGTATGTCGCGCTCATGATGGCAGTGGTGGAGGCCACAAGTGCTGTCGGCTCGGTGGTCGGCGCCTTCTTCACCTTTTTACTCTATGGCGTAGCTCCCGTGGCGCTCCTTTGGTATCTGCTGGTGGGCCGCTCGGGCCGGCCACGGAACGGCATCCAAGCGCCAGGGACGATGACCCAGCAGGGCCCGTCTCCCGATTCAGCCGTCGATGCAGATCGCGGCGGCCAGGCGCCCGCTGACCCGGTCGCGCCGGTGCGAAAAGAACCGTGAGGGATCGGCCACGGTGCACCAGGGCGTGCTCCCGTCATTGCCGAAGATGCGCGTGATGCCCTGGGCCTGAAGCCGCTGGCGTGCGAGGCCCTGCAGGTCGGCCAGCCACTTGCCTGCGCTCGCGGCCCTGAAGTGCGCCGCTGCGGCGCCATCGTGTTGCTCGAAGGCCGTCTTCACCTCTTCGCCAACCTCGAAGTTGGCGGGACCGATGCAAGGTCCCAGCCACACGAGCAGGTCCGCTGCCTGCGGCCCCTGAGGAGCCTGGGTCATCGCGCCCACGGCCGCTTCGATCACGCCGCCGGCAAGGCCGCGCCAGCCGGCATGGGCGGCCCCCACCGTGCGGCCGTCGCCGCTCGCGAACAGCAGCGGAAGGCAGTCGGCGACCATGATCGTGCAGGCCAAACCCGGCGTACTGGCGACACACGCGTCCGCCTCGATGCCGTCGAGCGTGCGCTCGTCGAGCAGGGCCACGCGCTGGCCGTGGACCTGGCGCATGAACACCGCGCGGGCGCCGAGCGCCTCCGACAGGCGCCTGCGGTTCTCGGTGACCGCCGCGGGATCATCGCCCACGTGATCGCCCAGGTTCAGGCTGCGGTACGGGCCGGCCGACACACCGCCCGCGCGCGTCGTACACAGCGCGCGCACGCCCGGCGCCGCCGGCCATTCGGGAACGATCGTGAGCAAGTCGGACAGTGACATCGACCGCAGTATGCGACGGACCGGCCCGCCACCCGCGGCTAGGCTTCGTTGTCCGGGCAGCTCGAGGGCTGCGCCTGCTGGAACGCCGGATGTTTCATGCAGGCCTCGTAGGCGGCCATGGTGCGCGTGAGCCCGTCGAACGAGGTGTTGAAGCGCATGCCGTTGAAGATCTGCGGCACCAGGCAGCAGTCCGCCAGTGTCGGCGTGTCGCCGAAGCTATAGGTCGAGGACGGCAGCTGCGCCAGCTCGCGTTCATATAGTTCCAACCCTTCGCGCACCCAGTGGCGATACCAGGCGTTCTTGCGTTCCTCGTCCAGCTTGAGTTCGCGGACCAGGTACTTGAGCACGCGCAGGTTGTTCAGCGGGTGGATCTCGCAGGCCACCAGCTGCGCCAGCGCCCTCACCTTGGCGCGGCCCACCGGATCGGCCGGCAGCAGGGGCGGCCGGGGGTGCGTTTCGTCCAGGTATTCCATGATCGCCAGCGACTGCCCCAGGTGCTCACCGCTGTCGTTGACCAGCGTGGGCACCAGGCCCGAGGGCGACACGGCGCCATAGCCGGGCTGCTTGTGCTCGCCCTTGACCAGGTGCACCGGCAGGTACTCGTAGGGCAGCCCCTTGAGTTCGAGGGCGATGCGCACCCTGAACGAGGCCGACGAGCGGAAGTAGTTGTACAGCTTCATGGCAAGGCGAGCATAAACCCGATGCGGCGCCGCGTGTGCCGGCGGCGGCCTCACGGTAGACTTGCCGCCGAGTCAACCACGAGGTCACCATGATTCTGGAGATCGCCGATATCCGCATTCTTGCCGGACAGCAGGCCGCTTTCGAGGAAGCCATCGAACGGGGCCTGAAGACCGTGGCCACGCAAGCCCAGGGCATGCGCGGCTACAAGGTCAACCGATGCGTCGAATCGCCCGAGCGCTACGTGCTGCAGATCTTCTGGGACACGCTGGAAGACCACACGGTCGCCTTTCGCCAGGGTCCCCTGTTTCCCCAATGGCGGGCCATCGTCGGACCGTTCTTCGCGAATCCGCCCCACGTCGAGCACTTCACGCTGGTCACCAAGAGCCCCGAAGCCTAGGAGGCCGGTGCCTGCCGCAGGTATGCTTGACCACTGAGCTTCACGAGCAGCGCCGCGCGACGGAGCAAGGCTTGATCTGACCCTCGGCGCCGCGCACCAACAGAAAGGCAGTCATGAGTTACGTCATCAACCCCGCGCCCGCGGCGACCGTCCCGGTCACCGGCACGTCGGAACGCTTCCCGGTGCACCGCATCTACTGCGTGGGCCGCAACTACGTGGAGCACGCCAAGGAGATGGGCTTCACCGGCCGCGAAGCGCCCTTCTTCTTCCTCAAGCCCGCCGACACCGCGCTGCCGGTGGCGCAGGGCGAGACCGGCACGATGGCCTACCCGAGCCTCACCAAAGACCTGCACCACGAGATCGAACTGGTGGTGGCGATCGGCACCGGCGGACGCAACATCAAGGCCGCGGATGCGCACAAGCACATCTACGGCTACGCCGTGGGCCTGGACATGACGCGCCGCGACCTGCAGGGCGAGATGAAGAAGCAGGGCCGCCCCTGGTGCATCGGCAAGGCCTTCGAGCAGTCCGCGCCCATCGGTGCGATCACGCCCGCCGCGCAGGCCGGCGATGTGACGCAGGCCGAGATCTGGCTCAAGGTGAATGGCCAGGACCGGCAACGCAGCACGGTCTCCAAGCTGATCTGGAACATCGGCGAAATCATCGAGCACGTCTCGACGGCGTGGGAGCTCGCGCCCGGCGACCTGATCTACACGGGCACGCCCGAAGGCGTGGCGGCGGTGACGGCGGGCGACACGCTGGAAGGCGGCGTGGCCGGCCTGGCCACCCTGTCGGTCAAAATCGCACCAGCGCGTTGACCTGCCAGTAGCCGGGGCTCGCCAACACCAACAATAACGAGGAGAACCGATGCGCATCCTGGAAGCATTGGCCAAGGCCTGCGCCATCCTGGCGGGCCTGCTGCTCACGGGCATCACCCTGATGACCTGTGGCAGTCTGATTGGCCGCAACACGACCGGCCAATCCATCGTCGGCGCCTTCGAGCTCACTGCGGTGGCGGCCGGGGCGGCGATCGCGCTGTTCATGCCGCTGTGCCAGGTGCGACGCGGCAACATCATCGTCGACTTCTTTACCGCCAGGGCGCGGCCGGCCACCACCGACAAGATGGACCGCCTGGGTGCGCTGGTGCTGGCCGCCATCTTCGCCCTGCTCGCCTGGCGCACCACGCTGGGGGGCCTGAACAGCTACTCGACGCATTCCGAGACCCAGATCATGGGCTTCCCCGAATGGATCGTGTACGCGGCCATGGTGCCGGCATTCGTGCTGGCCGGCCTGATCGCGCTGTACCAGTCGGTGGTCGGTTTCGGCCGCACCGAGGAAGCGGAGACCGCGATATGACCCCGATCACCCTCACTGCGTTGATCTTCGGGTCCATGCTGGTCCTGATGGCGATCCGGGTGCCGATTGCCGTCAGCATGTTCAGCGCCGGCACGATCGGCTACATCGCCCAGACCGGCTGGCTGCCCTTCGCCAACTTCCTCAACACCCAGGCATTCGCCCGCTTTGCCAGCTACGACTTGTCGGTGATCCCGCTGTTCATCCTGATGGGGCACTTCGCGACCAAGGGCGGCATCAGCAAGTCGCTGTTCGAATTCGCCGCCGCCGTCATGGGCCGCTTCAAGGGCGGGCTGTCCATGGCTTCGCTGCTGGCCTGTGCCGCCTTCGGTGCCATCAGCGGCTCCTCGGTCGCCACCGCCGCCACCATCACCAGCGTGGCATTGCCCGAGATGCGACGGCATGGCTATTCGGGCCGGCTGGCGACGGGAACGCTGGCCGCCGGCGGCACGCTGGGCATCCAGCTGCCGCCGTCCATCGTCCTGGTGATCTACGCGATCCTCACCGAGCAGAACATCAGCAAGCTGTTTGCCGCGGCGGTGTTGCCCGGCATCATCGCGATGGTCGGCTACATGGTCGCCGTGGCGATCTACGTGCGGCTGGCCCCGGGACATGCGCCGGCAGTAGCGGAAGCGCCGCCCCCCATGACCTGGCATGCAATCGCCGGGGTGCTGCCCATCCTGCTCATCTTCCTGCTGGTGTTCGGCGGCATCTATGGCGGTTTCTTCACGCCGACCGAGGGTGCGGCGGTGGGCGCAGCCACGACCTTCCTCACCGCGCTGCTCAAGCGCGAGATGACCATGGAAAAGCTGCGCGAGTGCTTCTACGGCACGGCGGTGAGCGCAGCCATGATCTTCCTGATCTTCCTCGGCGCCGATCTCATGAACTCGGCGCTGGCGCTGACCCAGGTGCCGAACCAGCTCGCCGCCGTGGTGGGCGGCTGGGGCATCTCGCCGGTGCTGGTGGTGGTGGCGATCCTGCTGTTCTACGTGCTGCTCGGGGCCGTGATGGACGAACTGTCCATGCTGCTGCTGACGATTCCGATCTTCTTTCCCATCATCATTGGCCTGGATTTCGGCATGCCCAAGGAGTCGGTGGCGATCTGGTTCGGGATCATGGTGCTCATGACCGTCGGTTTCGGGCTGATCGCCCCGCCGGTCGGGCTGAACGTCTACATCGTCAACGGGCTGTCCAAGGATGTTTCCATGGGCGAGACCTACCGGGGGGTGATGCCCTTCCTGGTCAGTGACGTGCTGCGCACCATGCTGTTCCTCTTCTTCCCGATCATCCCCTTGTGGCTGGTCGGCTTCATCAAATAGCCGGCTTAGGGGAAAGCCCCCGAGGCCGGCGGGCCTTTTTTGCGATTTACTTTTAGCTATCCAGGAGTCAGCCCATGATCCAACGTCGCACGCTTTTGAAATCCGGCGCCGCTGCAGCGGCGCTCGGCGGTTCCGCCTTGAGCGGCTTCGCCCAGCAGTCCGTCACGCTGAAATTCCACACCTTCATGCCGCCGCAGTCGCAGGTATGGCTGACCATGCACAAGGCGTGGATGGAGAAGGTGGAAAAGGATTCCGGCGGCCGCATCAAGTTCGAGGGCTACCCGGCCATGCAGCTGGGCGGCACCCCGGTGCAACTGTACGACCAGGCCAAGGACGGCGTGGTCGACATCGTCTGGACCCTGCCCGGCAACACCGCCGGCCGCTTCCCCCGCGTCGAGGTGTTCGAGCTGCCGTTCATGATGAACAACGCCGAGGCCACGTCCAAGGCCTATTGGGAATACGTGCAGACCGTCGCGCCTGAAGAATTCAAGGACACGCAGGTGCTCGCGCTGCACGTGCACGGCCCCGGCATGTTCCACACCAAGGACAGGCTGGTGAAGACCACCGACGATCTGCGCGGGCTGAAGCTGCGCGGCCCGACGCGCCAGATCACGAAGATGCTCGGCTACCTGGGCGCCACGCCGGTCGGCATGCCGCTGCCACAGATCCCGGATGCCCTGTCCAAGGGAACGATTGACGGCTGCGTGATCCCATGGGAAGTGGTGCCCTCGGTCAAGGTGCACGAGCTGACCAAGTTCCACAGCGAGTTCGATCCGGCGGGCGGCGCGCTCTACACCACCACCTTCGTGATGGCGATGAACCGCAACAAGTACAACTCGCTCGCCCCCGACCTGAAGAAGGTGATCGATGCCAATTCCGGCCTGGCCGCCTCGGCCTGGCTGGGCAAGGTCCAGCAAGGCAACGACGCGCAGGGGCGCAAGGCCGCGGTGGACCGCAAGAACACCATCCACACGATCTCCGCCGCCGACGCGCAGGAGTTCAAGCGCAAGGCGCGCCTGGTCGAAGTGGAGTGGGTGGAGGACATGGGCAAGCGCGGATTCGACGGCCGCAAGCTGCTCGACACCGCACGCGCCCTGATCGACAAGCACGGCAAGGCCACCAAGGCCTGAGGCGCTAAACTTCTCTTCAATCCCAGGCACAAGGGCTCCTTCGGGAGCCCTTGCCTTGTACCCCGTGTCTTTCCGCAGCCCCATCAAGCATTGCCGCAATTGCGGCGCCAGCGTCGTCTACCGGGTGCCCGATGACGGCGACACGCGCGAGCGTGCCGTCTGCCCGGCCTGCGACACCATCCACTACGAGAACCCGCTGAATGTGGTGGGCACCGTTCCCTACTGGGGCGACCGGGTGTTGCTCTGCAAGCGCAACATCGAGCCGCGCTGGGGCAAGTGGACGCTGCCGGCCGGATTCATGGAACTGGGCGAGACCGCGGCCGAGGGCGCGGCGCGCGAGACGCTGGAGGAAGCCGGCGCGCAGATCGAGATGGAAGGCTTGATCACCGTGCTGAGCGTCCCGCGCGTTAGCCAGGTCCACCTTTACTTCCTCGCCCGGTTGCTCAGCGACCGCTTCGACCCCGGACACGAGACCATCGAGGCGCGCCTGTTCACCGAAGACGAAATCCCCTGGGACGAGCTCGCGTTCAAGACGGTGAAGGAAACGCTGGAGCGCTTCTTCGAGGACCGCCGCAAGGGATCCTTCGGCGTCCACAACGTCGACATCACCTAGGCGCGCCAGGCGCCCGCAGGCGGCGCCCCCGCTACTGCGGGCTCTGGCGGACTTTGCTCTCCTCGCGCAGGCGCTTGTCCTCGCGCCAGCTCACGCACATAGGGTGGCTGCGTGCGGCGGGCTTTTCGCAGGCTTCTGCCAGGCAGAACTCGCGCGTCAGGAACATCTTGTCCTTGCAGGCGTCGACCGGGTTCGGGCCGGCCGGCGCCGGCGCGGGCGCTGCCGCAACGCGCGTTTCCGGGTGGGCCGCTGCCGGCGCCGGGGACGGCCGCGGGGCTTCCACGACCGGTGCCACGGCAGAGGCACCCTTGGCCTTGGCCGCCACCACCGCCCGGACGGGCGTGCTCGCCTTGGCTTGCGCTGCGGAGGCCGCGGGCGCGGCGATCACCGGCTTGAGGTCGCTCGCGGCAGCCGCCGCCGGCGAAGCCGATGGCGGCTCCGTGACGGCCACGGGCGCAGCGGCAGGTGCCCCCGCCTGCGCCTGCGAGTCCGGTCCCTTGCCCGTCGTCATGAACAGCACCAGGCCCGCCACCAGCAGCGCGCCCGCGCCCGCCAGGACGGCGATCGGCCGCTTCTTGGCGGTCGCAAGCGGCGCCGGCTTGGAGGCAGGGCCCCTTCGCGGCTCTTGCTGGTCCTGGATCGGCTCCTTTTGCTCCTCCGTCGCCAGCGAGGAAGCTTCGCGGGCCGGCTCCGCGAGCATCACCGGCGTGCCGGAGGCCTCGGGTTCGGGATGGCTCGCAGGTGCGGCCGTCGGATCGGGGGCACTGGACTGCGCCGCCGTGCCGGTTGACAGCAGCAGCGTTGCTTCCAGATCCTGCGCTCCGTTCGTGCCGCCCTGCGCCGCCGTCGTCCCGGTCAGGACCGTCTGGTCCGTCGAAGTGTTGCCGCCATTCAGCTTGCGCAGGCGCCGCCGCGCCAGGTCCGCATAGATGCCGGCGGGAAACTTCTCCAGGAAGGCTTCGAATTCCTCGGGGTCCGTGGAGTCCTTGATGTCCTTCCAGTAGACCAGTTCCACTTCCTGCGTGACCACGGAAGGCGTGGTCGCGACGGCGATCGACTGGCTCTTGGAGCCGGTGCCACCGGCGTCCGCCTTCTTGAAGGGATCGGCGGGGGGAACCACCGTCGCATCCTCGGCGCGGCGGATGGCCGACTGCAGGGCCGACGCGAAGTCACGCGCAGTGGCGAATCGCTGTTCGCGGTCCTTGGCCAGGGCGCGCGAGACCACCGCATCGATGGCCGCGGGCAGGCGCGGATTGATCGTGCTCGGCGGCGGCGGGTTGTGCCCGATGATCTGGTGGATGATGGAGAAATCGTTGTCGCCGTCGAAAGGTCGCTTGTCGGTGAGCAACTGGTAGAGCACGACGCCGACCGAAAACAGGTCGGCGCGCGAATCGATCTTCTGGCCCTGCACCTGCTCCGGGGCCATGTACTTCAGCGTGCCGATCATGCTGCCCTGCGTGCGCGTGGCCTCGCCCGAATCCTGGATGCGCGCGACGCCGAAATCGGTCAGCTTCACCCGCCCGCCGCCCTCGAGCAGCAGGTTGGCGGGCTTGATGTCCCGGTGCACGATGCCCTGCCTGTGCGCGTAGTCCAGCGCCGAGAGCAGGTCGCGGACCATCTTCAGCGCCTGCTCCAGCGAGTAGCGCACGCCCTGGTCCAGGTGGTGCTTCAGGTCGTCGCCCTGGATGTACTCCATGACCAGGAAGGCGATGTCGGCATCGCGGTCCGAGTCGTAGACGCTGACGATGTTGGGGTGCTGCAGGCGGGCAGCGGAACGCGCCTCGGTGCGAAAGCGCGCCTCGTACTCGGCGGCGGCCTCTTCGGACAGGCCGTCGACCTTGACGGTCTTGATGGCCACGCGCCGGTCGAGGTTGGGGTCCCGTCCTTCGTAGACGACGCCCATCGCGCCCTTGCCGAGGACGCGAACGAGCTCATAGCGGCCAAGCTTCTTCAGGCTCACGAGGCGTCCTGGTTAACGGGGAAAGCCAATTTTATCCTCTGCCTCATCAGTAAGTCAGCGCCGGCGCGGCGGTGTCTCGCGCCGCACACGCAGGCTTTCCCGAAGGTAGGCGTCGGTGAAGTGGCGATCGAGCTGGCGCTGCACCCAGAGGTCCATGTCGGCGCCCTGCTCTTCGTAGTACTTGCAAAACGCGTCCCAGGCGCGCGCGGATTCGAAGAGCCTGCCGCCCTCGCCCAGCAACCTGGCCTTCAACGCCGCGGGGGCGTGCTCCCGCAAGGTGCCGGCCACGGCGGCCCGGCTGGCCGCACCGCTGGCCGCGTTGTGGGCGATCAGGTCGCCGACCAGTTCGCGCACGGCCCGCTCCGGGGGGGCGTAGCCCGCCGCCGCCAGCCGCCCTCCGAACAGGTAGCGCAACTTGGTTTCGGCGGGCCAGTCGGTCTTGAGCGGATTGTCGTCGCGCGGTGCGAGCATGGTGCGATCTTCGGAACGCAGTTCCTGCTTGACGCCGGCCACCTCGCCGTGCAGGTCGAGGAGGCCCAACACCAGCACACGCACCAGGCGCCCCATGGCTTCGAGTTCGCCACGGGTCATCGCGCCGGGATCGACACCCAGCCCGCGGAAGAACGCAGACACTTCACCCGCTTCAAGCGATTCCGACTGCAGCGCGCCGCCGCCCGGTCCGCGTTGCCCGAAGGTCTCCTGGAACCCCCACTCGCCGAACGGGTCGTCTTCCGGCGGTGCCATCGCTTCGGGCACGGGCGCGACGCCCGAGCCATCGCGCTCGAACACGGCCCACGGGTCTTCTTCTGTTGCCGTGGGGGCGCCACTGACCTCATAGCTTCCGATCTTCAGGAACTGTCCCATCGGCAGCACGCCGCGCGCGCCGGGCGGCGCCTCCCCGAAGGGCATCTCGATGCCGTTGACCACTGACAGCACATGAAAATGCAGTTCGCCGTCTTCCACCCATAGGGCCAGGTGGCGCCGCGACACCGTGCGTTCAGGATCGGGCAGGGACACGTCGCATCCGGCATCGCGCCCGAGCACGAGTTCGGGGCCGCCCTCCGCGAGCCTGCGCACCACATCGAGATCGGGGCCGGCAATGCGGATGTCGAGCGGCATGGGCTGCAAGTCCGCTCAGCCCTTGACCGAAAACACGACGATGGGCGCCGCCTGCGCCTCGCGCTCGCAGCCCAGCGCGATCTGGCCCTGGCCGACGAGATAGCACTCGGTGCGCCGCAGCACGACCGGCGCGCTCTGGTTGCCCACATAGACCCAGGTGCCGAAACTCGAGGCATCGCTCAGCACGTACTGGCCCCCTCGCCATTCGACCGTGGCGTGCACGCGCGAGACCCGGCCGTCGTTGATCGACAGCGAGGCCGTGGCGGCGCGGCCCAGGGTGACCTTCTCGCCCTGGGGCGTCAGGCTCAGGGTCTGGCCGCTGGCCGACAGCTCCAGCACGCCCTGCCGCCCCGGCTTGAACATGGACACGCCCATGACGGTTGCATCCGCGTCCCGCTCGACCTGCCAGTCGACCCGGAACACTTCGGTGACTTCGTTCTTGCCGCGCAGGTACATCGGGCCGAGGCTTCGCATCTGGGCCTGCTGCGCGGGCGGCAGCGCGTCGCGCACCCGCCCGGTGGCGAGGATCTGATCGGCGCCGGCGAGATCGGCCAGGCGCGCCGCGCTGTTCACCGCGTCGCCGTAGCAGTCGCCGTCGATCTCGACGACTTCGCCCGACTCCACACCCATCTGCATCTGCACCGGGTTGCCGGTGCCGCCGGGATAGACCGGCTTTTCCTTCAGTCGCGACTGGATCGCGACGCAGGCTTCGATGGCATCCGATTCGCGGGGAAAGACGACGAACAATCCGTCGCCGAGCAGCTTGACCACGCGCCCCTGGTGCTGCTGGAAGGTCTTGGAAAGAGCGCCCGTGAGCTGGGTGACGAAGCGGCCGGCGGTTTCATCGCCCAGCCGTTCGAAAATGCCGGTGCTTCCGACAAGATCCGCAAAGACGACGGTTGCCAAGAGGGGTCCCCGGTTTATTGTTGGACTAGCCCGGGGGATTTTATGCGGCCTCGCCGTTCTGCGCTTACGGGTAGTTACACCGAAAACCGAAACGGGTTGCCTTCCTTTTCGAAAAGCAACCCGTTGGATGGATATGAATGGTCGGCGTGGCGGGATTCGAACTCGCGACCCCTTGCACCCCATGCAAGTGCGCTACCAGGCTGCGCTACACGCCGACAAGCTCAAAATTATAACCTGTCGCAACCGCCCTTCCGGCTGCCGCGAGTGTCTTATTGGCTGGCCGACAGCAAGTCGCGGATTTCGAAGAGCTCGCGCCGCACCAGCAGGATCTTCTGCTCGTACAGGTCGCGCTCTTCGGGCGGCAGCATGCTGTCTTCGAAATCGGCGATCGAGTCTTCGACGTCGATGTCCTCGACGCCCTCGAGCATCACTTCGCCTGCGCGGCGCTTGTCACGCTCGACCTGCACCAGTTCCTGCAGCTTGTTGCGCGCACCGCTGATGGTGAAACCCTGGTCGTAGAGGAGGTCACGGATGCGGCGGATCATCAGCACTTCATGGTGCTGGTAGTAGCGCCGGTTGCCCCGGCGCTTCATGGGCCGCAGCTGCGTGAACTCCTGCTCCCAGTACCGCAGCACATGTGGCTTGACGCCGCACAGCTCGCTAACCTCACCGATCGTGAAGTACCGCTTTGCCGGTATCGAGGGGAGCGCTTTCTCCATTGAAATCAATGTTGTAGGAGAGAAAGCTCCGAGGTTACTCTAGGTTACGTTCTCACGCAAAGCCCCGATGGTGCGGCGTTGCTTTTTTTCCAGCGCGCGGCCTGTCAACGCTCGGCGTCGCCGCCCTGGATCTGTTCCTTGAGTTTGTGGCTCGCATGGAAGGTCACCACGCGGCGCGCCTGGATCGGGATCGCTTCGCCGGTGCGCGGATTGCGCCCGGGCCGCGGCGCCTTGGTGCGGATCTGGAAGTTGCCGAAGCCCGAGATCTTCACGTCCTGGCCTTCGACCAGGCTGCCGCCGATCAGGTCGAAGAAGGCATCGATCATGTCCTTGGACTCGCGCTTGTTCAGGCCGATCTGCTCGAACAGCAGCTCCGCGAGCTGGGCCTTGGTGAGCGCGGGTGTTTCCAGGCTTTCGACGGCGAACTCCATGGTCTCCTCCTGCGTTGTCGTTACTGCCGGCGCGTTCATCTTCAGCCCCGCAGGCGTCCACCGACACGCCCTGCGACTTCGGCGACGACGGCGTTGACCGCCGCCTCGATCTGCTCGTCGGTGAGTGTGGCGTCGGCGCTGCCGAGCGTCAAGCGCACAGCCAGGCTTTTCTCGTCGGCAGCCAGGCCGGCCGCGGCCTGCTTGGGCTTGTAGACGTCGAACAGGAAGGCGTCGCGCAGCAGCCCGCCGGTGGCGGCGGCCTTCACCGCATCGAGCACCGCGTCGTGCGTGACGTTGTCGCGGACGATCAGCGCGATATCGCGCTGCGCCACCTGGAACTTCGGCACCGGCTCGAATACGGGCACCTGCCGCGCGGTGACGGCATCGAGCTCGAGTTCGAACAGCACCGGCGCCTGGGCGAACTCCCAGCGTTGGCGCCACTTCGGGTGGAGTTCGCCAATCACACCGACCTCGCGCCCCTCGAGCCAGACGGTGGCGCAGCGCCCCGGATGCATGGCGGGGTGGGCCGCGGCCTTGAAGCTCGCCTTGCGGGGCGCGAGCAATGCCTCGACATCGCCCTTCACGTCGTAGAAGTCGAGCCCCGCGCCCTTGCGCGCCCACTGCAGGCCATCGGGCTCGCCATAGGCCAGGCCGGCGACGCGCATCGGTTGATGGATGCCGCGCACCGTGCTGTCGGTGGTGGCCACCGCGGCATCGCGCAGGAACACGCGCCCGATCTCGAACACGCGAACGCGCTCGGCCTTGCGGTCGAGGTTGAACTTCAGGGCATGCAGCAGCGAGCCGACCAGCGTCGAGCGCATCACGCTCATCTGGCTGGCGATCGGGTTCAGCAGGCGGATCGGATCGGGATTGGCCGCAAGCTCGCGCTCCCAGCTTTCCTCCACGAAACTGAAATTGATGGTCTCGAAATAGCCCAGCGCGGCGAGGTGGCGGCGCACCGCGAAGCGGCTGCGCCGGGACTCCGGCGGCAGCTTGGCCGTCACCGGCGCGAGCGGCGGCGTATCCGGCAGCTTGTCGTAGCCGATGATCCGCGTGACCTCCTCGATCAGGTCTTCCTCGATCGCGATGTCGAAGCGGTACAGGGGCGGCGTCACCGTCACGGTCCCGTCGCCGGTGCTCGCCTGCAGACCCAGGCGGCCGAGGGCGTCGGCGCATTGCTGCTGCGTCAGCGGCATACCTATGACCTTGGCCGCGCGCGCGGCGCGCAACGTGACCGGCTTGCGCTCGGGCAGCTTGGCGACCTGGTCGTCCATGGGGCCGGCTTCACCACCGCAGACCTCGATGATCAGGCGCGTGATGTGCTCGATGTGCTCCACGGTCTGGCTGGGATCCACCCCGCGCTCGAAGCGGTGGCCCGCGTCCGTGGAGAAATTGAAGCGGCGCGAACGCCCCTGGATCGCCTCGGGCCACCAGAAGGCCGCTTCGACATAGACGTTGCGCGTCTCGTCGGACACCGCCGTGGCGTCGCCGCCCATGATGCCGGCCAGCGACTCCACCTCGCGGTCGTCGGCGATCACGCCAACCGCCTCGTCCACGGTGACGGTGTTCCCGTTCAGCAGCTTGAGCTGTTCGCCGGCCCGGCCCCAGCGCACGTCGAGCGCGCCATGGATCTTGTCGTAGTCGAAGATGTGCGAGGGCCGGCCGAACTCGAACATCACGTAGTTGGAGATGTCGACCAGGGCCGTCACGCTGCGCTGGCCGCAGCGCGCCAGCCGATCCACCATCCAGGCGGGCGTCTTGGCGCGGGTGTCGACATTGCGCACGATCCGGCCCGAGAAGCGCCCGCAGAGGTCGGGCGCGCTGACCTTCACCTTGAGCCTGGCATCGTGCTTCGGCTGCACGGGCTCGAACCGGGGCTGCTTCAGGGGCGCGCCCGTCAGCGCCGACAGTTCGCGCGCCACGCCGTACACGGACAGCGCGTGCGCCAGGTTGGGCGTCAGCTTCAGCGTGAAGATGTGATCGTCCAGCCGCAGCACCTCGCGCACATCGCGGCCGATCGGCGCGTCCGCGGCAAGCTCCAGCAGCCCGCCGTGGTCCTCGCTCAGCTTGAGCTCACGTGCCGAGCACAGCATGCCCTGGCTCTCGACGCCGCGCAGCTTGCCCAGCTTGATCTGGAACGCCTTGCCGTCATCGCCCGGGGGCAGTTCGGCGCCCACCAGCGCGCAGGGCACCTTGATGCCTACGCGGGCGTTGGGCGCGCCGCACACCACGTTGAGCAGGCTGCCCTGCCCCACGTCCACCTGGCAAACGCGCAGGCGGTCGGCATTCGGGTGCTGGACGGCTTCCTTGATCTCACCGACCACCACGCGGCTGAAAGGCGGCGCGACAGGACGCAGGTCTTCGACCTCGAGGCCGCCCATCGTGAGCGTGTCGGCGAGTTGTTGTGTGCTGAGCTGCGGATCGCAGAATTCGCGCAGCCAGGACTCGGGGAATTGCATCTTCTAAGCCTTCGCTTGTCGTGTCAGCGGAACTGGCGCAGGAAACGGATGTCGCCATCGAAGAACAGGCGCAGGTCGTTCACGCCATAGCGCAGCATGGTCAGGCGGTCCGGCCCCATGCCGAAGGCGAAGCCGATGTATTTCTCGGGATCCAGCCCCATGTTCCTCACCACGGACGGGTGCACCTGGCCCGAACCGGCGACCTCCAGCCAGCGGCCGGCCAGCGGGCCGCTCTGGAACTGGATGTCGATCTCGGCGCTGGGCTCGGTGAACGGGAAGAAGCTCGGGCGGAAGCGCAGCGCCAGGTCGTCGCTCTCGAAGAAGGTCCGGCAGAAATCGGTGAACACCACCTTCAGGTCCTTGAAGCTCACGTTCTCGCCCAGCCACAGGCCTTCACACTGGTGGAACATGGGCGAGTGCGTGGCGTCGCTGTCCACCCGGTACGTACGGCCGGGTGCAATGACGCGGATCTCCGGCATTTTCTTGCCGGCGTACTTCTTGATGTGGGCGTGTGCGTAGCGCACCTGCATCGGACTGGTGTGCGGCCGCAGGTTGTACGGGATGCCGTCGTCGCCCTTGATGTCCACGTAGAACGTGTCCTGCATGGAGCGCGCCGGGTGGTTGGGCGGGTTGTTCAGCGAAGTGAAGCTGTGCCAGTCGCTTTCCAGCTCGGGGCCGTCGGCCACGTCGAAGCCCATGCTGGCGAAGATCTGCTCGATGCGCTCCATCGTCAGGCTCACCGGGTGGAGGCCGCCCGGCTCGCGCATGCGGCCCGGCAGCGACACGTCCAGGGCTTCGGCGCGCAGCTGCACCTCGAGCTCGGCATCCGCCAGCGCGTGCCGGCGCTCCGTCAGGGCCGCCTCGATCGCCTGCTTGGCCAGGTTGATGGCCGCGCCGCGGGTCTTCTTCTCCTCGACCGCGAGCGCCCCCAGGCCCTTCATCAACTCGGTGATGCGGCCCGACTTGCCGAGGAACTGCGCCTTGGCGTTCTCGAGGTCGGCCGGCGTGGCCGCCTTGCCGAAGGCCTCGCGCGCGCCGGCGACGATGGATTCCAGATCGTTGGACATAGGCTTCGAAAAATGGAAAGGGGCCAGCTCTTGCAAGCCTGGCCCCTGTCCTGGTTGCACCGGACGCTGCCTCAAGGCAGCGCCATCGTGACTCAAGCAGCCAGCCTGGCCTTGACTTGCTCCACGATGCCGGCAAAAGCGGCTTTGTCGTGCACGGCGATGTCCGCCAGCACCTTGCGGTCGATCTCGATGCCGGCCTTGCGGATGCCGTTGGCGAACTGGCTGTAGGTCAGGCCGCACTCGCGGGCGGCAGCGTTGATACGCGCGATCCACAGCTGGCGGAACACGCGCTTCTTGTTGCGGCGGTCACGGTACGCGTACTGGCCCGCCTTCATCACCGCTTCCTTGGCGATGCGGAAGACGTTGCCGCGGCGACCGCGGAAGCCCTTGGCGAGGGCGAGAACCTTCTTGTGACGGGCGCGAGCCGTTACACCACGTTTGACGCGAGGCATGTGATTTCTCCTTGTCCGTGGTTTACAGGCCGGCGAACGGCAGCATTGCCGCCATGTGGCCCATGTTGGTCTCGTGCACGCCCACCGGCCCGCGCAGGTGGCGCTTGTTCTTGGTGGTCTTCTTGGTCAGGATGTGGCGCTTGAATGCCTGGCCGCGCTTGACGGTGCCGCCGGGACGCACGCGGAAGCGCTTCTTCGCGCTGCTCTTGGTCTTCATCTTGGGCATGTGAATGCTCCACTTTCTCTCAATTGTGCTCGTGAGGCGCCGCGGAATCCTCCGCGTCTTGATGGCCCCGAGCCACTTTTAGTCGGCGGGCCGTTTCCGACCCGCCCTTCAACGCCTCTTTCGAGGCCTTGACCTTACGCCGATGCCGCCTGCGGGGCTTCGGCCGGCGTCGCCTTGGGCGCCGCCACCTTCTTCTTGCCCGGCGCGATCATCATGATCATCTGCCGGCCTTCGAGCTTGGGGAACTGCTCCACGACGATCAGGTCGGCCAGCTCGTCGCGAATGCGGTTCAGAAGCGCCATTCCCAGCTCCTGGTGCGTGATCTCGCGGCCGCGGAAGCGCAGCGTGATCTTGCACTTGTCGCCTTCGGCCAGGAAGCGCCTGATGTTGCGCATCTTGATGTTGTAGTCACCGTCATCGGTGCCCGGCCGGAACTTGACTTCCTTGATCTCGATGACCGTCTGCTTCGCTTTCGCTTCGGCCGCCTTTTTCTGCTCCTGGTACTTGAACTTGCCGTAGTCCATCAGCCGGCAGACCGGCGGATTGGCGGTGGCCGCAATTTCGACCAGGTCCACGTCCAGCTCGCCGGCCATGCGCAGGGCTTCCTGCAGGCTGACGATGCCCAGCGGCTCGTTGTTGGGTCCGCTCAGGCGGACTTCCGGGGCCATGATCTCCCGGTTCAGGCGGTGCTTGCGCTCTTCGCGCTGGCGACGGTCACGAAAATCAGTAGCGATGGTCTATTCCTTCTCGAACAAGTGCTATTACAAACATAGCGAAACCGCCGCTGTACGCGCCGGCAAGAGCGTCATTCCTTGAAAATCAGCTTTTGTCCCGGATGTCTCGGGCGATGCGTTCGCAGAACGCATCGAGAGGCATCACGCCGAGGTCCTGATTGCCCCGGGCGCGCACCGCGACGGCACCAGCTGCCTTCTCCTTGTCGCCCACGACGAGGATGTAGGGCAGCTTTTGCATCGAATGCTCCCGTATTTTATACGTGATTTTCTCGTTGCGCAGATCAAGCTCTGCCCTAAGCCCTTGATTTTGCAGCGTTTTGACCACTTCCCGGGCGTAGTCGGCCTGTGAATCCGTGATATTGAGCACGGCGACCTGCACCGGCGCCAGCCACGCAGGCAAGGCGCCGGCGTGGTGCTCGATGAGCATGCCGATGAAACGCTCAAGACTTCCCACGATGGCCCGGTGGAGCATCACGGGGTGGGCGCGGCCGCTGGTCTCCGTCACGTACTCCGCGCCCAGGCGCTCGGCGGTGTTGAAATCGACCTGCATCGTGCCGCACTGCCACTGGCGCCCGATGGCGTCCTTGAGCGTGTACTCGATCTTGGGGCCGTAGAAGGCGCCGTCGCCGGGCGAAATCTCGAACTCCACCCCGGAGCGGCGCAGCGCTTCCATGACAGCGTGTTCGGCCTTGTCCCACAGCTGGTCCGAGCCGACGCGGTTCTCGGGCCGGGTCGCCACCTTGTAGAGGATGTTCGTGAAGCCGAAGTCCTTGTAGACCTCCTGCAGCTTGGACGTGTAGGCCACGCACTCGGCGAGGATCTGGTCCTCCGTGACGAAGGCATGCCCGTCGTCCTGCGTGAATCCGCGCACCCGCATGATCCCGTGCAGCGCGCCGGAAGGCTCGTTGCGGTGGCACTGGCCGAACTCGCCGTAACGCAGCGGCAGGTCGCGGTAGCTGCGAAGCTGCGACTTGAAGATCAGCACGTGGCCCGGGCAGTTCATCGGCTTGAGCGCGTAGTCGCGCTTCTCCGACTCGGTCGTGAACATGTTTTCACGGTAGTTCTGCCAGTGGCCGGTCTTCTCCCACAGGCTCCGGTCGAGGATCTGCGGGCCCTTCACCTCCTGGTAGCCGGTGTCGCGGTAGACCTGGCGCATGTACTGCTCCACCACCTGCCAGGTCGACCAGCCCTTGGGGTGCCAGAAGACCACGCCCGGTGCGACGTCGTCGATATGAAACAGGTCGAGCTCGCGGCCGAGCCTGCGGTGGTCGCGCTTTTCCGCCTCCTCCAGCATCGTGAGGTACTGCTGCAAGTCTTCCTTGCTGGCCCAGGCCGTGCCGTACACCCGCTGCAGCATCTCGTTGCGGTGATCGCCACGCCAGTAGGCGCCGGCCACCTTCATCAGCTTGAAATGCCTGAGCTTGCCGGTGCTCGGGACGTGCGGGCCGCGGCACAGGTCCTCGAAGCCGCCCTCGCGGTACAGCGAGACGTCCTCGTTGGAGGGGATGCTGGCGATGATCTCGGCCTTGTAGTTCTCGCCCAGGCCCTTGAAGTACTGCACCGCCTCGTCGCGCGGCAGCACCCGCCGGGTGACCGGTTCGTCCTTGGCCGCGAGTTCGGCCATCCGCTTTTCGATGGCGACCAGGTCCTCCGGCGTGAAGGGCCGCTTGTACGAGAAGTCGTAGTAGAAGCCGTTGTCGATCACCGGGCCGATGGTGACCTGCGCCTCGGGAAACAGCTCCTTCACGGCGTAGGCCAGCAGGTGGGCCGTGGAGTGGCGGATGACTTCCAGGCCTTCGGCGTCCTTGGCGGTGACGATGGCCAGGGGGCTGTCGTGCTCGATCCTGAAGGCGGTATCGACCACCTTGCCGTCGATCTTGCCGGCGATCGCCGCCTTGGCCAGGCCGGGGCCGATCGAGGCGGCCACCTCGGCGACCGTGACCGGGCCGGGGAACTCGCGCTTGGAACCATCAGGAAGAGTGACTTGGATCATTTTCGAAACTCGAAGGCATAAAAACAAAAAGCGCGGTCTGAAGCCGCGCTTTTGTCATGGGGCATGAGAACCCGTTCGGTACACGCGACCAGGCCGCTAGCGGCCAGCAAATCCCTCCGGGATAGTTCGCGGTGTCATAACCGATGTGCCTTTCTCGCCCTTGTGAATCAAAGAAGGCCCGATTCTACCCCGCCGCAACCAGGCCACGCCCCTGGCACTGCGGGCACTCGGTGATCACGGTCTGCTTCTCCACCTCGAAGTTCTCGTTGATGTTCTCGCTGTTGAAGCGCAACTCGCCGGTGCCCTCGCATTGCGGGCAGCGCTGCTGGCTGAGCTCGCGGGCGTCGAACACCCCGGTCCTGTCGTTCGCGTCGGTCATGGCCGCCCCCTCGTCATTTGTAACGGAGCCTGACTCTAGCGGTATCCCAAGCCAAAAAAAAGGGCTCCCGAAGGAGCCCCGATTCACACCCCAAACCGGGTCAGGCGTGCTTGCGGTCGAAGAACTGCTCGTCCTCGGTCGAGCCCTTGAGGGCGGCCGTCGAGGCGTTCGCCTCGATGGTCGTGGTCACGGCGTCGAAGTAACCGGTGCCCACTTCGCGCTGGTGCTTCACTGCGGTGAAGCCGCGGTCGGCGGCGGCGAACTCGGCCTGCTGCAGTTCGACGAATGCCGTCATGTTGTTGCGGGCATAGCCGTAGGCCAGGTTGAACATCGAGTAGTTCAGGCTGTGGAAGCCGGCCAGGGTGATGAACTGGAACTTGTAGCCCATCGCGCCCAGTTCCTTCTGGAACTTGGCGATCGTCACGTCGTCCAGGTTCTTCTTCCAGTTGAAGGACGGCGAGCAGTTGTAGGCCAGCAGCTTGCCGGGGAACTTGGCGTGGATAGCGTCGGCGAAAGCCTTGGCGAAGGCCAGGTCGGGCGTGCCGGTTTCGCACCAGATCAGGTCGGCGTACTCGGCATAGGCCAGGCCGCGGCTGATGGCCTGGTCCAGGCCCTTGTTGGTGCGGTAGAAGCCTTCCACGGTGCGCTCGCCGGTCAGGAAGGGCTTGTCGGTGTCGTCCACGTCGCTGGTCACCAGGTCGGCGGCTTCGGCGTCCGTGCGGGCCAGCAGGATGGTGGGCGTGCCCATCACGTCGGCGGCCAGGCGCGCGGCGATCAGCTTGGCGCAGGCCTCGCGGGTGGGCACCAGCACCTTGCCGCCCATGTGACCGCACTTCTTCACGGAGGCCAGCTGGTCCTCGAAGTGCACGCCGGCGGCGCCCGCTTCGATCATGGCCTTCATCAGTTCGAAGGCGTTCAGCACGCCGCCGAAGCCGGCCTCGGCGTCAGCCACGATGGGGGCGAAGTAGTCGATGTAGCCCTCGTCGCCGGGGCCCTTGCCTTCGCTCCACTGGATCTGGTCGGCGCGGGCGAAGGTGGCGTTGATCTTCTTGACGACCTTCGGCACCGAGTCCACCGAGTACAGGGACTGGTCGGGGTACATCTCGCCGTTGCTGTTGGCGTCACCGGCGACCTGCCAGCCCGACAGGTAGATGCCCTTGAGGCCGGCCTTGACCTGCTGCATGGCCTGGTTGCCGGTCAGCGCGCCCAGCGTGTTGACGAAGGGCTCGGTATTCAGCAGGTTCCACAGCTTGTCGGCACCGCGCTTGGCCAGCGTGTGATCGATCTGCAGCGAACCGCGCAGCTTGACGACATCGGCGGCGCTGTAGCCGCGCTTGATGCCCTTCCAGCGGGGGTTCTCGGCCCAGTCCTTTTCGAGTTGGGCGATCTGCTGTTCGCGGGTGAGGTGAGTCCAGGATGTCATGAGTTCACTTTCGAAGGTAGTTGCCGGATGGGTGGCCAGCAGTTCTTGGCCGTGAGTGAACTCTAAGTCTTCTACAAGACCTCATGCTCGTCTTGTGTCTTATACAAGACAACAATTTTTGCTTTTGAAAATCAATAACTTACTCACATATTTTCTCAATGCGGGAATCAGTTTCTCATATCGAGAAAAACTGACGCGACGCAGCATTCCCCTGTTTCACATCAAGAAATGTTTTTCTCGCCTGATGAAAAAAGGACCCAGTCGCCGTGTTCGATCCTGCGCTTGCCTGCGACCCGTGCCGGGTTGATCTCATAGACCAGGCATGCAATGGGCCGGCCGCC
Source organism: Ramlibacter tataouinensis (assembly GCF_001580455.1). Taxonomy (NCBI): domain Bacteria; kingdom Pseudomonadati; phylum Pseudomonadota; class Betaproteobacteria; order Burkholderiales; family Comamonadaceae; genus Ramlibacter; species Ramlibacter tataouinensis. The sequence continues at coordinate 4,448,964 of NZ_CP010951.1, read as the reverse complement.
CACGTCGACCGGAAGCTCACGCTTGAAGTACTCGCTGTCCGGACCCGGAACGATCGCCTCGATCTCGTCGAGCACCGCCTCGAGTTGCGGGCTCACCTCGTAGACCTCGCCGACCACGGTGACCGGCTGCTCGCCGCCGAGGGCGAGCCCCGGATACCAGTCGAGGTGGTACAGGCACCCCTTGACCTCGCCCATCCCGACATAGCGCGGTGCGGGCGTCAGCCGGTTGATGTCGTTGCGGCCGCCGCGGCGCAGCGTGCCGTACACGAAGACATGTCGGGCTTCAGGCATGATCCCTCGCCAATGAAGAACCGCCATTTTGGATGAACCCGCGCAGCCGCCGTTTCCTGGCCTACGCCAGCCTGGCCACGAGCATGTCCCTGGTGGGCAGCTACGTTGCGCTGTCGAAGCCGCTGGTGGCGGCGATCCCCGTGTTCCTGCTCGCCTGGCTGCGTTTCGGCATCGGTGGCGCGGCCATGCTGCACTGGCTGCGCAAGCCGGCCAATGAACCGCCGATGACGCCGCAGACGCGGCGGCTCGTCTTCCTCGAGTCCTTCCTGGGCAACTTCCTGTTCTCGATCTTCATGCTGTTCGGCGTGAGCATGACCAGCGCGGTCTCGGCCGGCGTGATCATGGCCTCGATTCCCGCGGTGGTGGCGCTCATGAGCTGGGCCTTCCTGCGCGAGCGCGTGAGCGGGCGCGTCTGGGCCGCCGTGGGCTGCGCCGCCGGCGGCATCGCCCTGCTCGGACTGACCCGGCCCGAGGGCGCCGCAAATGCGCCGGACCGCTGGCTCGGGAATGCGCTGGTGTTCGGCGCGGTGCTGTGCGAAGCCGCCTACGCGGTGATCGGCAAGAAGCTCACCGGCGCGCTGGGGGCGCGGCGCATCACCTCGCTGATCAACCTCTGGGGCTTCGTGCTGATGACGCCACTGGGCCTGTACCAGGCGCTGCAGTTCGACTTCGCCCAGGTGCGGACCGGCACCTGGTCGCTGCTGGTCTTCTACTCCCTGGCGGCGAGCGTCTGGACGGTCTGGTTGTGGATGACCGGGCTGCGATGGGTGCCCGCCTCCCAGGGCGGCGTCTTCACGGTGATGCTGCCGGTCTCGGCTGCGCTCGTCGGGGTGCTCGTCCTGGGCGAGCCCCTGGGCGGCCTGCAGCTCGTCGCATTCGCCCTGGCGCTGGCCGGCGTGGTGCTCGCCACGGCGCCGGTTCGCACCGCCTATTGAGCCCTCGCCCCCCCGCCGAGCTCTTTGCGCTGCGGCAGGACGCTCACGCGCCGCAGGCTCATCGCCTGCGCCGGGCCCAGGAGCCCGCTCTCGGGGAGCAGAACCTGGTGCGAAGGGGACCACCGTCAGCGTCGTGCAGCCGGCGATTTCCCGTTCTCCAGAGGGAAACAGGCCCTGATCTGCGAGTGAAAAAAACGACACGCCCCCTGGAAAATGGCCATTTCCCCCTTGGAAACGCATTTTTTTCCCAGTAGCATCGCAGTGCCGGAGGGGCTCATGGTTCCCACTGGTGGTCAATCAACTTCTAGAAGGAAATCAATCATGGCAACTGCAAAGAAAGCTGCGAAGAAGGCGCCCGCGAAAAAGGCCCCCGCGAAGAAGGCTGCTCCGGCCAAGAAGGCGGCGGCGAAGAAGGCCCCGGCGAAGAAGGCCGCACCGGCCAAGAAGGCTGTTGCGAAGAAGGCGGCGCCGGCCAAGAAGGCCGCTCCCGCGAAGAAGGCCGCCAAGGCCAAGGCCCCCGCGAAGAAGCGCACCCCGAACGCGGCGTTCATGAAGGCCCTCACGCCCAGCCCGCAACTGGCTGCCGTGGTCGGCGCTTCTCCCCTGCCCCGCACGGAAGTGGTGAGCAAGCTCTGGGCCTACATCAAGAAGAACAAGCTGCAGGACAGCGTCAACAAGCGCATGGTCAATGCCGACGCCAAGCTGAAGGAGATCTTCGGCAAGGCCCAGGTCTCGATGTTCGAGATGGCTGGCCTGATCGGCAAGCACGTCAAGTAAGAAGGCAACTGCACTTTCAAAAGGCCGGCTCGACCGGCCTTTTTCTTTTGCGGCCGGATGAACCGGCCTTTTTTCTTTTGCGCGTCAGCGCTTCTGCGCGGCGCTTCGAATGCCGCTCAGCGTGCCGCGGGTCGTGATCGCCTCGGGGTCGAGCGTGATCTCGATCAGCGTGCCCTGCGGGCGCTCGAGCGCGGCAAGGAGCTCGGGCTCGAACTGCTCGGTGCGCGCGATGCGCACGCCCGCGAAACCGTAGGCACGCGCGAGCGCGGCGAAGTCGGGGTTGGCCAGCTGCGAGCCGCTCACGTGCGCCGGAAACTCGCGCTCCTGGTGCATTCGGATGGTGCCGTACATGCCGTTGTTGAGCAGCACGACGATGCACTTGGCGCCGTACTGCGCCGCGGTCGCGAGTTCCTGCCCGTTCATGAGGAAATCGCCATCGCCCGCCATGACCAGCGCCAGGCGCCCGCTTTCCAGGCTGGCGGCAATGCCCGCCGGCACTCCATACCCCATGGCGCCGACCGTCGGCGCCAACTGCGTCTTCAGGCCCTTGGCGAGCCCGTGGTGCCTGAAGTAGCGGTGCACCCAGCTCGCGAAATTGCCGGCCCCGTTGGTGAGCACTGCGTCGGCCGGCAGGTGCTTCTTCAGTACGCCGACGATGGCCGGCATGTCGGCCAGCCCGCGCTCGCTGTCGCCCGGAAGGTGCGGCAGCGCCTGCGGCTGCAGGTTGGCCTCATAGTCCGCGCGCGCGGATTCGCTCCACGCGGTCCACGCGACCTGCCCAGGCGGCTCCATCGCATCAAGCGAAAACGCCGCCGCATTCATCGTCGCCAGCATCGCCAGGTCGGCTTGGTAGACGCGGTTCAGCTCCTCGGCACTGGCGTGGATGTGAACCAGCTTCTGGCGCGGCCTGGGCACGTCCAGCAGCGTGTAGCCGCTGGTGGTCATCTCTCCCAGCCGGGGACCGACCGCGATCACCAGGTCGCTTTCCTTGATACGCGCGGCCAGCTTTGGGTTGATGCCGATGCCGACGTCACCCGCGTACAGCGGGTGGTGGTTGTCGAAGGTGTCCTGGAAGCGGAAGGCATTGCCCACGGGCAACTGCCACTTCTCGGCGAAGCGCTGCAGGGCCTGCGCCGCCTGCGGCGTCCAGCCGCCGCCGCCCGCGATCACGAAGGGACGGCTGGACTGCAGCAGCATCCCGCGCAACCTGACCATCGCGCCCGGGTCGGCCCATGCGGCGACGGGCTCGACACGCGGCAGCGGCCGCGCGCGCGTGGGGCGCACCAGCATGTCCTCGGGCAGCACCAGCACGACCGGCCCCGGCCGGCCGTTCATCGCGGTGGCGAACGCGCGGGCGATGTACTCGGGGATGCGCTCTGGATCGTCGATGCGCTCCACCCGCTTGGCCATGCCCTTGGTACTGGGGCCGAAGAAACTCTGGAAGTCGAGCTCCTGGAAGGCTTCGCGGTCGCGCTGCTCGACAGCGACGTCGCCCACGAACAGGACCATGGGCGTCGAGTCCTGGAAAGCCGTGTGCACCCCGATCGAAGCGTTGGTCGCGCCCGGGGCGCGGGTGACGAAGCACACGCCGGGGCGGTTGGTGAGCTTGCCGACCGCCTCCGCCATGAAGGCCGCACCGCCTTCCTGCCGGTTGACGATGAACTGGATGCTGTCGCGATACTCGTGGAACCCGTCGAGCACGGCGAGGAAGCTTTCGCCGGGAACACCGAAAGCGCGGGCGACGCCCTGGGCGATCAGACATTCGACGATCAGGTGGCCTGCAAGTTGCTGCGTGTCTTCTGCCATGTGCTTGACTTAATTAACCAACAAGTGAATTATTGCGCCATGCCTCGAGACCCCAGTCCCGCCACGGAAGAGCGCGTGCGCGATGCCGACCGCTCCCAGAGCACCATCCTAGCAGCGGCCCGCGACGAATTTGCCGAGTCCGGCCTCGGCGGCGCGCGCATGGACCGCATCGCCGAACGCGCGGGCCTGAACAAGCGCCTGATCTACTACTACTTCGAGGACAAGGAGAAGCTGTTCCAGGCGGTGCTGGAGCAGGCCTACCGCGACATCCGCGCGGAGGAGGCGCAGCTGCACCTGCTGGACCTCGATCCGGCCACCGCGGTGCGGCGCCTGATCGAGTTCACCTGGGACTACTACCTGGCGCATCCCGAGTTCATGACCCTGCTGAACAGCGCCAACCTGCACAGGGCGCGCCACCTGCAAGGTTCCCAGCGGGCCCGCGAGCTGAACTCGCCGCTGATCGACACGCTGGCGGCGGTGCTGGAACGGGGCCGCCGGGACGGCGTGTTCCGCGGCGGCGTGGACCCGGTGCAGCTGTATGTGTCGATCGCCGGCCTGTCGTACTTCTACCTGTCCAACACCCACACGCTGTCGGCGATCTTCGGCCGCGACCTGATGACGCCCAAGGCGCGCAGCGAGCGGCTGTCGCACATGACGGACGTGATCCTCGGCTACCTGCTGAGAAGCTGATTTTCCGCCTCGGCCGCAGGGGCTTGCACCAGCCGATGCCTTGCCTATAATTCACCATTCAGTGAATTAACAAGACTCCCTTCCACAACCCACAAACCCCAGGAGACAAGTCATGACGTTCACCCGCCGCGCCCTCGCTGCCGCCATCGCCGGCCTCGCACTGGCCGCTCCGTTCGCAGCCTCCGCCCAGAACGGCTACCCGAACAAGCCGATCCGCGTGATCGTGCCCTTCGCCGCCGGCAGCACCACGGACATCATCGCCCGCGCCATCGGCGACAAGATGAGCCAGAGCCTGGGCCAGACGCTGGTCATCGAGAACAAGGCCGGCGCCAGCGGCACCATCGGCCAGGCCCAGGTCGCGAGCGCCACGCCAGACGGCTATACGATCATGATCCACTCCTCCTCGCACACGGTCAGCCCGCACACCTTCGCCAAGCTGCCGTTCGACACCGAAAAGGACTTCGTCGGCATCACCCCGATCTCCTCCACGCCCAACGTGCTGGTGATCTCGCCGTCCAAGAACATCAAGAGCCTGAAGGACCTGCTGGCCGCCGCCCACGCCAAACCCGGCAGCATGAACTTCGCCTCCGCCGGCCAGGGCAGCGCCACCCACCTGAACGCCGAGAAGTTCAAGCTGGCCGCCAAGATCGACACCCAGAACATCCCCTTCAAGGGCTCGGCCGAAGCCGTCACCGAAGTCATGGCCGGCCGCGTGGACTACTACTTCTCGCCCATCGCGCCGGTCATCGGCCAGATCAAGAACGGCCAGCTGCTGGCGCTGGCCGTCGGCTCGCCCAAGCGCGCGGCCGCCCTGCCCGAGGTGCCCACCACGGCCGAGGCCGGCGTGCCGGGCTCGGAATTCAACTTCTGGATCGGCATGATGGCCCCGGCCAAGACGCCCAGGGAAGTCGTCGACCGCCTGAACGCCGAGGTGATCAAGGCGCTGAACACACCCGAGGTCAAGGAGCGCTTCGCCGCCCTGGGCGCCGACGCCTGGACGCTCAAGCCTGAGCAGTTCGACGCCTACATCCGCGACGAGATCAAGAGCAACGCCGCACTGGTCAAGGCCGCCGGCCTCGAGGTGCACAAGTAAACAACAGAAAAGCCGGCCCTTGCGGGCCGGCTCCTTGAAAGGTTTTCCATGGCTACTCAACGACTTGGAATCATCATGCACGGCGTCACCGGACGCATGGGCATGAACCAGCACCTGATCCGCTCCATCGTCGCCATCCGCAGCCAGGGCGGCGTCACCCTGTCGAACGGCGACAAGGTCATGCCCGACCCGATCCTGATCGGCCGCAATGCCGAGAAGATCGAGGCGCTGGCCAAGGCCCATGGCATCGCACGCTGGGGCACCGACCTGGACGCCGCGCTCGCCAATTCGGACGACACGGTGTTCTTCGACGCCGGCACCACGCAAATGCGCCCCAAGCTGCTGGCCAAGGCGCTGCGCGCCCGCAAGCACGTGTACTGCGAGAAGCCGATCGCCACCACGCTCGGCGAGGCGGTGGAGATCGCCAAGCTCGCCGAGAAGTCGGGCATGAAGCACGGCGCGGTGCAGGACAAGCTGTTCCTGCCGGGCCTGCGCAAGCTGGACATGCTGCGCCGCTCCGGCTTCTTCGGCCGCATGCTCTCGCTGCGCCTGGAGTTCGGCTACTGGGTGTTCGAGGGCGACCTGCAGCCGATCCAGCGCCCCAGCTGGAACTACCGCACCGAGGACGGCGGCGGCATGATCCTGGACATGATGTGCCACTGGCGCTACGTGCTGGACAACCTCTTCGGCCAGGTGAAATCCATCTCCTGCCTGGGCGCGACCCACATCCCCGAGCGCTGGGACGAACAGGGCAACAAGTACCAGGCCACGGCCGACGACGCGGCCTACGCGATCGCCGAGCTGGTGGGCCATGACGGAGAGCCCATCATCGCGCAGCTGAACATGTCCTGGGCCACCCGCGTTCGCCGCGACGACCTGGTGACCTTCCATGTCGACGGCACGCACGGCTCCGCCGTGGCGAGCCTGACCGAGTGCCGCGCGCAAAGCCGAGTGGCCACGCCGCGGCCGGTGTGGAACCCGGAAGTCAAGCAGCCGATGAACTTCTTCGACCAGTGGCAGGAAGTGCCGGACACAGAGTTCTACGACAACGGCTTCAAGATCCAATGGGAAGCCTTCATCCGCCACGTGGTGGAGAACGCCCCGTACAAGTGGACCCTGCCGGAAGGCGCCAAGGGCGTGCAACTGGTCGAGGCCGCGCTGCAAAGCTGGAAGGAACGCCGCTTCGTCGACGTGCCGACCCTCCAGATCTGAGGACTGCCATGGCCCTGACGCTGAAGCTGCCCACTCCCGCGGGCGCACTGGAGACCTATGCGCTGCGCGGCGCCGCGCCGGTCAAGCCGGCCGCCGGCGTGAAGTTCAACCGCATCGCCTACTCCGCTGCCCACGTCGTTGCCGACCCGCGCGCGGCCGTCGACCCCTGGCTCGCATCCGCGGTCGACTGGGACGCCACCATCGCCTACCGCCGGCGCCTGTGGTCGCTGGGCCTGGGCGTGGCCGAGGCCATGGACACCGCCCAGCGCGGCATGGGCCTGGACTGGCCGACCTCGCTGGAACTGATCCGGCGCTCGCTGGACGCCGCGCGTGACGTGCCGGGCGCCCTGGTCGCCTCCGGCTGCGGCACCGACCACCTCGCTCCCGAGGCCGCGAAGGGCGTGGACGACGTGATCCGCGCCTACGAAGAGCAGATGGCCGCCATCGAAAAGCTCGGGGGCAAGCTGATCGTGATGGCCAGCCGCGCGCTGGCGCGCGTGGCCACGGGTCCCGCCGACTACGAGAAGGTCTACGGCCGCATCCTGTCGCAGGCGAAGCAGCCGGTCGTCCTGCACTGGCTGGGCGACATGTTCGACCCGGCCCTGGCCGGCTACTGGGGCACCGCGGATGTCGACGCAGCGATGGACACCGCGCTGGGCATCATCGCCGCCCATGCCGACAAGGTCGACGGCATCAAGATCTCCCTGCTGGACAAGGGCAAGGAAATCGCCATGCGCCGCCGCCTGCCCGCGGGCGTACGCATGTACACCGGCGACGACTTCAACTACGCCGAGCTGATCGCCGGCGACGGCTGGGGCCGGGAAGCGGTGCACGGCAAGAGCGACGCGCTGCTGGGCATCTTCGACGCGATTGCTCCCGCCGCCAGCGCGGCCCTGGGCGAGTTGGCGCAAGGCAACCTGGAGCGCTTCCACGCCATCCTGGGCCCGACCGTGCCGCTGTCGCGCCACATCTTCGCGGCGCCCACCCGCTTCTACAAAACGGGCGTGGTGTTCATGGCCTGGCTCAATGGCCACCAGTCGCACTTCACCATGGTGGGCGGCCAGCAAAGCACGCGCAGCCTTCCGCACTTCACCGAGCTGTTCCGTCTGGCCGATGCGGCCAACCTGCTGGAGCAGCCGGAACTTGCCGTGCAGCGCATGAAAACGCTGCTCGCGCTTCACGGGGTTGAGGAATGACGCCCCCACGTTTGCGGCTGCGCCGCTGCACTGCCCCCCAAGGGGGCTCAGGCCTGCCTAGGGGCGGCCCGTCGGAGGCCTGCTGATGAGGGACTTCTCGCAAGACCACCGCTGGCTGTCGATCAACACGGCGACGGTGCGCAAGAGCCGCGGCATGGACCTGCCACTGCCGGACATCATCGAGGCCTGCGCGCGGCGCGGCATACGCGCCATCTCGCCCTGGCGCGACCAGGTCCAGGCGGCCGGTCTGGCCGAGGTCTCCCGGCTGGTGCGCACGCACGGCCTGGCGCTGTCGGGCTATTGCCGAGGTGGCATGTTTCCGGCCGCCGACGCGGCCGGCCTGAAGGCCGCGCGGGATGACAACCGCCGCGCGGTGGACGAAGCGGCCGAGCTGAACGCGTCCTGCCTGGTACTGGTGGTGGGTGGCCTCCCCGGCGCCCTGCAGGGCAAGGCCGCGCACAAGGACATCGCGCTGGCGCGCCACCAAGTGAGCGAGGGCATCGCCGAGCTGCTGGAATACGCCAGGCAGGCGAAGATGCCGCTGGCCATCGAGCCGCTGCACCCCATGTACGCGGCCGACCGCGCCTGCGTCAACACGATGGAGCAGGCGCTGGACATCTGCGACGCGCTGGACCCCGGCAGGACCGGCGCCCTGGGTGCCGCCGTGGACGTGTACCACGTGTGGTGGGACCCGAAGCTTTCGCAGCAAATCAAGCGCGCCGGCAAGGAGCGCCTGCTGGCCTTCCACGTGTGCGACTGGCTCACGCCAACCACCGACCTGCTCAACGATCGCGGCATGATGGGCGACGGCGTCATTGACATCCCGTGCATCCGCGGCTGGGTCGAGGCGCAGGGCTTCGCCGGCTACAGCGAAGTCGAGATCTTCTCTACCGGCAACTGGTGGCAGCGCGCGCACGACGAGGTGCTGGACACCTGCATCGCGCGTCACAAGATCGCGGTCTAGCAAAAAAGATCGGGGAGGCCCGGCGATGCCGGTACCTCCCCGCTGATCACTTGCCGAAGTCGCGCAGCGACTTCTTGCAGTGAATGGGATTACGCGTTGGCGACGCGCAGGCCCTTGTCGGACGTCCCGCGGTTGGCGGCCTGGGCGACGTTCGCACCGATTTCGCCGGAGAGCTGGCCGCCCTCTTCGACCACCAGCTTGCCATAGCGCACGGTGCCGGTGACCTTGCCGGTCGAGTAGATCACCAGCTTCTGGCGAACCGTCAGGTTGCCTTCGAACTGGCCGTGGATCTCGGCGATGTCGATCTCGGCGGAACCCTTGAACGCGCCGCGCTCGGAAATCTGGATCACGCGCGAGTCCATCGTGGCCTCGACATAACCCTCAACCACGAGCGTGTCGCAGTCGGTGATCTCGACACCCTTGAGCTTGATATTGGGGCCGACGGTCAGCTTGCTCTCGCCTTCCTTCGCCGTGTTCGCGGCAGGCACGACAGGGGCTGCCGTAGCGGCGACGATGTTGCTGCCGCCCGCGGCCGCGACGGCGTTCGGGCTGGTCGTCGTGCCGCGCACGTTTTCTTCGCGCTTGTTGTTGTTGAAGAAGGGGGATTGCAGTGCCATTGGGTACTTCCTCTGTTGAGTAGCGTTGACAGGAAGAAGCGATGCTACGGATGACCTCCGCGAGAGGAAAGGCGAAGGACGCAAGATCAGTAACTAAATTCGTGGCCCGATACCCACTCGACCAGAGGCCTCCGTGATGAATTCACGCGTTTGCGTCAACGTGTGTTGCGCACCACCGGAAAACGGACGAGTTCAGTACGCGATGTTGTAGCGCGAGCCCTTGAATTTCAGCACGACAGTCCGCGCCTTGATCTCCTCTACTGTCACGCCGGGCGCGATCTCGCTGCCCTCGTTGAACACCTGCCCGTTGACGATCAGCATGCGCTGCGCCGGGCTGGTCGAGTACACCCCGCCGCTGATGGCGATCTTCGGCGCGTCGCCCGGCAGGCCCGCCGTCGGGGGCGCCGGCGTGTTCGCCGGGGCAGGAGGCGCCGGCGGCTGCGGCGCGGCTTGAATCAGCGGGACCGCCGGCGCAGGCGCGACAGGAGCGGGCGCGGCGGTGTTGGGCGAAACGGGTGCCGGCAATGGCGGGGGCGCAGGCGCTGCCGGGGCCGGTGCTGGCGGCGCGGCAGGCGGCGGAGGCGGCGTGGCGGCAGCAGGGGCTGCGGGCGCGGGCGTTGGCGTGGGGGGCGTGCCGGTCGGTCCGGCGGCCGTCCCGCGCGCGGTGCGTCCCTGCTCAGGATTGACCTGCGCCAGTTGCGTCCTGGGCGGCTCCTCGCGCATGGCGGGCGGTGGCTGGATGGCCGCCGCGGGAACGACGCCGGCGCCGACGACAGGCGCCACGGCAGCCGGCGCCGGCGCATGGGCCGGCTCGCTCACGGCGGCGGTCTGCGTCCCCTGGACCGGATCGCCGCGCCAGGCCAACCAGCCCGCCGCCAGCAGCAGCGCCGCCAGCACCGCACCCCCGGCCAGCCAGGCCGGCCGGCCGGTGAAGCGGCGTGCGGGCGATAGCTCGGCGGCCGGGAAGGCCTGGGCATGAATGCCGCGCGCAGGGTCCCGCTCGCGTTGCGCGTCGGCCTTTCGGAGCGCATCGAGGATGTACGACATGGTCAGTGCCCCGTTTGCAGGCGCGGCTCGTCGGCACCGCCCGCGCGATTGAGTTGCATGAAGGTCATGGGACCGGGCTGCCCGTCGGCCTGCAGGCCTTGCGCCACCTGGAAGGCGCGCAACTGGGCCCGCAGGGACGCGTCCAGCGTGCTGGGCGCCTGCGGCGCAGGCCGGCCGTTGGCCGTGGCCAGCCGCTGCGCGATCCAGTCCACCAGTTCACCGCGCGCGCCGGATCGCTCGCCATAGCCTGGCGGCGTGCGCCAGAGCGTGGCGAACTCTCCCTGCCAGCGATCGGCCAGCGCTGCGAGCGTCACGGTCTGTTCGGTGCCGTCGGCGCGCAGCGTGGCGGTGTCGCGCGTCAAGCCGGTCAGCAAGGCGTAGCGCGGCGCGCCGTGCTGCGCATCCAACGTGATGATCCCGGGACGCCCCAACTCGCGGATCAGGCCCAGGGTGAGGTTGCGGTTGAAACATTGCAGCTGCTGCCTGGCCAAAGCCTGGCACGGCTCCCCCGCGCCCGGTTCAGCCTTCCACATCTGCGCCAGCTCGCGCCAGGCATCGGCGGGGTCGGACAGCAGACGCGCCGGCTGCAAGGCGACCGGCTGCACCGGCACGGCGACCGGCGCTGCCGCGGCGCTGGCGGGGGCGGCGGACGGTACCGGTGCGAGCGCCTGCGCGTCGACGATGGACCCGGGCTCCTCGAGCAGCGCGCGGCTCGCGGCGGCATACAGGCCGGCGCCGATGGCCAGGCCCAGTCCCAGGATCGCGGCCGCATGGCGCGCCGTCGCGGGCGCCGGCTTGCGAGCGCCGAACACCTCGTGGGCGGCCTTGTCCACGGTGCTGCGGTCGATGGTGGCGCGCGAAGTCGCGAAGGCGCCCAGCAAGGCGCGGTCGCACAGCAGGTTGATGCGGCGCGGCACGCCCTCGCTGAGCTGATGGATGCGCCGGATGGACCGCGCTTCGAAGGGCAAGGGCCGCTCCAGTCCCGCGACATCCAGCCGGTGCCGGATGTACTGGCCCGTCTCCGGCGCGGACAGCGCCTCGAGGTGGTAGCGCGCGATCACGCGCTGCGCCAGCTGCTCCATTTCCGGCCGCTCCACCATCTCACGCAGCTCCGGTTGCCCGATCAGGATGATTTGCAGCAGCTTGCGCTCGCTGGTCTCCAGGTTGGTCAGCAGCCGCAGTTGCTCCAGCACTTCGGCCGAGAGGTTCTGCGCCTCGTCGATGATGAGGACGTTGTTGCGGCCCGCCGCATGCGACTGGAGCAGGAACTGGTTGAGCCGGTCGACGTAGCACTTGACCGTGGCACCGGGGGCTGGCCGTTCGATGCGGAACTCCTCGCACACCGAATCCAGCAGCTCCGTCGCCGTGAGCTTGGGATTGAAGATGTAGGCGACATTGCAGTGCGACGGGATCTGCGCAAGAAACAGCCGGCATAACGTGGTCTTGCCGGTGCCGATCTCGCCGGTGAGCAGCACGAAGCCGCCGCCCCCGCCGAGGCCATACAGCAGGTGCGCCAGCGCCTCCCGGTGCCGCTCGCTCATGAAGAGGTAGCGCGGATCGGGCGCGATCGAGAAGGGCTCGTGTTTCAGCCCGAAGTAGGAGGCGTACATGGGTTGGGGGTTTCCAGCCCCAAGGATAGCGCCAGCCGGGGCGCCGAAGGGGCGTCCGTCCAGCCCGCAGCCGACGCAGCGGACGGGCGCCCCACCCTCCGCACGTTGAAGGTAAGCTGCAAGGCATGAGCAAAAGCGCCGGGCTGCTGATGTATCGCCGCGCGCCTCATGGCTGCCTGCAGGTGCTGCTCGCCCATCCCGGCGGCCCCTATTGGCGCGGCAAGGATGCCGGCGCCTGGACCATCCCCAAGGGCGAATACGTCGCCCCGGAGGAGCCGCTGGCCGCGGCGCTGCGCGAGTGGGGCGAGGAGACCGGCTTCGACGCCTCACCACCCTTCATGCCTCTCGGCGAGGTGGCGCAAAAGAGCGGCAAGCGCGTGAGCGCTTGGGCATTCGCCGGGGACTGCGATCCCGGCGCCATGCGCTGCAACACCTTCGAGATCGAATGGCCGCCGCGCTCCGGCCGCATGCAGAGTTTTCCGGAGATCGACCGCCTCGCCTGGTTCGGGCTGGACGAGGCCCGCCAGCGCATTCACGCGGCGCAAGCAGCCTTCCTCGACCGGCTCGAGCGCGCGCTGTAGCCCCGTCCACTGCGGACTGGCCTGTCGGCGGCGCGCCACACCGCGACAGCGACAGATGGCCGGATCCCGGAGGCGGCTCGCTATACTTTCCGTAGCAAGTGGCGCGCGTGGACCACGCGCGTGCGCTGCACAGCCAACCGATGAGCGCCGAAACCGCGACCTATTACGACATCCTGCAGGTGAGCCGCCGTGCTCGTCCGGAGGGCGTGCGCGCCGCTTACCGGCGGCTGGCGCAGCGCTACCACCCCGACAAGATGCCGGGCAATGCCGACGCGCAGCGGGTGATGGCCGCCTTGAACGAAGCCTATGCGGTGCTGTCCGACCCGCAGCAGCGCGCGCGCTATGACCAGGTCATCGCGCAAGCGCAATCCCAGCGGCGCCTCGCGCGCCAGCATCTGCTGGAGCGACTGGACGACCCCGGCGCGGCGTGGCCGTGGTACCTGCTGCTCGCCACGGTCGCGTTCTGCACCGCGGCGGTCGGTGTGGTGGCCTACAAGAACTACGTGCCCGGCGCCTCCACCCCGGCGCACGCGGTATCGACCGCAGCCGCCGCATCCCCCGCGCCCGCATCGCGGCCGCTCAAGCTGGTCAGCAACTGAGCTGAACCCGCCCTGGCCTTCGCGGGCTGTCGCCTGCGTGGCTTCGCGCGGGTGGCGTTCGCGCCCATACTGGCAGGATTCATCGACGATCAATCGGAGACAGCTCATGGAGATTCAAGGCAAGGTCGCGATCGTGACCGGCGGCGCCAGCGGCATCGGCGCAGCGCTGGCCAGGCGATTTGCCCAGGACGGCGCGCGCGGGGTGGTCGTGGCCGACCTGGACCTGGCCGGTGCGCAGGCCGTGGCGCGGGATATCGGCGCCCTCGCCGTGCGCTGCGACGTGAGCCGCGAAGCCGACATCCAGTCGCTGGTCGCCGCCGCCAACGAGCGCTTCGGCCAGGTGGACGTCTTCATGTCGAACGCCGGCATCCTGGGCCGCCTGGGCGGCATCGAGCTCGAAGACGCCCTCTGGGAAAAGATGTGGCAGGTGCACGGCATGGCCCACGTGTGGGCGGCGCGCGCCGTGGTGCCCGGCATGGTGGCGCGCGGCGAAGGCTATTTCGTGGTCACGGCCTCGGCGGCAGGCCTGCTGAACATCGTCGAATCGGCGCCTTACGGCGTCACCAAGCACGCCGCCGTGGCGTTCGCGGAATGGCTTCGCATCGCCTATGGCCGCCGCGGGCTGCACGTGTCCTGCCTGTGCCCGCAGTCGGTGCTGACCGGCATGACGCAGGGCGGCACCGGATCGGCGGGCGTGAACGGCGTGCTGACCGCCGAGCAAGTGGCCGGCGACGTGCTGGCGGCCATGCGCGACGAGCGGTTCCTGGTGCTGCCCCACCCGGAGGTGGCGCAGTACTTCCTCAAGAAGGCCCAGGACTACGACCGGTGGCTGGGCGGCATGCAGAAGCTGTACGCCGTCCACATGGATGGCAAGGGCTGAGCTACTTGCCGGACAAACCGACGGCGCCGGCGCCTGCCGCGTTCAATGGCCGGTCCGCACGACGATGCGCCCCTTCACCTGCCCGGCCATCAGCCGGCCCGCGGCCTCGACGGCACCCGACAGCGGCACCTCGGTGGTGATTGCGTCCAGCTTCGCCCTATCGAGGTCACTCGCCAGCCGCGACCAGGCCTGCTCGCGCAGGGCCATGGGCGCCATCACGCTGTCCACCCCCAGCAACGAGACGCCACGCAGGATGAATGGCGCGACGCTCGCCGGAAAATCCATGCCCTGCGCCAGCCCGCAGGCCGCCACCGCGCCGCGATAGCGCGTCTGGGCGCAGGCATTGGCCAGGGTGTGGCTGCCCACCGCATCCACCACGCCGCCCCAGCGTTCCTTCTGCAAGGGCTTGCCGGGGCTGGTGAGCTCGCTCCGGTCGATCACGCGGGCAGCCCCCAGCGACTTCAGGTAGCCCTCTTCCGAGGCCTTTCCCGTGGCCGCCACCACCGAGTGACCAAGCTTCGCCAGCAGCGCGATGGCGACCGAGCCCACGCCGCCGGTGGCGCCGGTCACCAGCACTTCGCCATCGCCGGGCGCAAGGCCGTGCCGCTCCAGCGCCAGCACACACAACATGGCCGTGTAGCCGGCGGTGCCGATCGCCATGGCCTGCCTGGCGCTGAAGCGGTCCGGCCGGCGCACCAGCCAATCGCCTTTGAGGCGCGCCCTCTGGGCCAGGCAGCCCTTGTGTGATTCGCCGACACCGAAACCGTCGAGGATCACGGCATCGCCCGGCTTCCAGCGGGCGGAACTGCTGGCTGCCACGGTCCCCGTGCCGTCGATGCCGGCGATCATGGGCCAACTGCGTACGACGGGCGAGCGGTTGGTGATCGCCAGCCCATCCTTGAAATTCAATGTCGAGTACTCGACGTCCAGGGTGACGTCACCTTCCGGCAGGAAGCTGTCGTCGACTTCGCGCACCGTGGCGCTGAACTCGGGATCCTTCTCCAGGACGAGGGCGTTGAACATGGTTGGGCAGGCTCCTTGGGAGCCCTCCAGCATATCCAAAAGGCGATCGCTTCATTGGGCATTGCCAAATGTGCCCGACCGGGGGCGCCGGGGCCAAATGCAAATGCAGGTATAAGTTCATACCCCAGCAGGACGCGATGCCAAGGCACCGCTGTTGTTGACCCCGGCGGGGGTTCGTCCTATTGTTCCCTAGTCCCGCACCAGGAGGCTCACACCATGTCACTTCGCATCAACGACACCGCACCGAACTTCAAGGCCAACACCACGCAGGGCCCCATCGACTTCCATGAGTGGATCGGCGACCAGTGGGCCATCCTGTTCTCGCATCCGAAGGACTTCACGCCGGTGTGCACCACCGAGCTCGGCTACATGGCGCGCATCGAGCCCGAGTTCACCAAGCGCAACACCAAGCTCATCGGACTGTCGGCGGATCCGGTCGACAGCCACTCGCGCTGGCTCGGCGACATCGAGGAAACCCAGGGCTCCAAGGTGAACTACCCCATCATCGGCGACGCGGACCTGAACGTCTCGAAGCTCTACAACATGCTGCCGGCCGAGGAAGTGGCCTCCGACTCGCGCACTCCCGCCCTCAACCAGACCGTGCGCTCGGTGTTCGTGGTCGGTCCCGACAAGAAGATCAAGCTCATGCTGACCTACCCCATGACCACGGGCCGCAACTTCGACGAGATCCTGCGCGTGGTCGACTCGATGCAGATGACCGCCAAGTACAAGGTCGCCACGCCAGTGAACTGGAAGAAGGGCGAGGACGTGATCATCGCCGGCTCGGTCTCCGACGACGACGCCAAGAAGCTGTTCCCCGACGGCTGGAAGGCGCCGAAGCCTTACCTGCGCATCGTCAAGTCGCCCAATTGAACCAGGCCGACCACAGCTCCCGAAGAAGCCCGGCTCCGGCCGGGCTTTTTTTTGTTTCGGTCGTTCCCGCGGCTGCCGCCCGGGGCAGTTACGCCGGGTGCATGAAAGGGGCCATCAAGCGCCCCGCTGACTTCAGTTCGCCTGCGTAGAGGACGGAAGCCGACCGCGAGTGGCCTGGGCGAGCGGCGGATTGACCTTTGGCTATTTGTCAGGCCGTTGCCCGCAGCGCCTGAGTTTTACTTTTTGCTGAGGCATTCACTCAACGGGGGTGCTAGAAGCTCAGTTCCAGTAACGACGAAAAGTCATTGTCATGAACCGTCTGATTGCCTTTGCGGGTTTGTCGAGCGTGGCGGTCGCATGCTCGGCACAAGCTGCTCAACCATCGAAGCAGGTGGTATCGGGAGCCAACCGCACGACCTCGAGTCAACTTGCCAGCGCAACCAAACCTGGAGGACCCAATGGTGGCGGCGGAGGTGGCGGTGGTGTTGCGATGCCCCTGTTCGTCGATGCGGCCGGGAAAACCGTCGGGCGGGTTGTGGGCACCATCGGCGCTCTGACAAGCTACAACAACCGCCCATTGCTCCTGTTGCTGGCCGAGGACTTCGAACTGAATGACCCCAACGATGTGAACAGCGGATTCAGGCGGGCCGGTTGGGGCTATAGCCTGAAAGGCTTCGTCGGCGGCAACCTGTGGTATTCGTCCAGCGATTGCACGGGCACCCCGAACCTTGCGCCTCGCCTGGAAGGCGCGGGCGTAGCGCAAGTCGGTTTCCCGGTATGGGACTCTTCTGACAATCGGCACTACGTGTACATCGCCGACACCAGCGGCCCCATCACGGAAATGGTGCCCCAATCGATCTACTCAGCTGGACGCTGCTTTGGCCTGAGAGACCAGCCAGCCTCCGCAACCCAGCCGGTGCAGACTGTTGTCCCTGCAAGCACGTTCGGAACAGGTTCGATCTTTATCAGGTAGCCACGGGCGGGCCGCATCCACGTTCTGGACGCCGCGACGGCGCGCGTGGTCCCGATCCCGCGAGTCGACGCAGCGTTTACCGCAGTTCCCGCGCTTCGACGTCTGTCACGTCGGCGCGGCCTGAGCCCGGCCGGAACGGATGGGGATGCGGCGCGGGCCCAGCTTGCGGCGCGCGCCGGAACATGTCCGCGAACGGCGCGCCGGGACGCATGCGCATGACCAAGGGAGCCGCAGGCCGGCCCGTCAAGCGCACCCATCCCGCGCGCAACAGTGACAGCGTCAGCAACGTGGCGAAGGCGACGGCCAGCGCCGCGCCGAATACCAGGCCCGCGGCGAGCAGGCAGGCGCGAAGGAGCAGATTCAGGAACTGATGCATTGAACTTCGGCAGGACCGGAAGTGAACCAGCCGGAGTATGCACTCCGGCTGTTAGCTGGCAATGAGCAGCGGCCGGGTCAGAGCGTGGCCGGTTCGGCCGCCTCCTGCGCGCCGCCGAAGTGGAACACGCCCGGCTCGCGCACCGGATCGACTTCCACCCGGATCGCGCTCTTGGGCGGGAAGCGCCCTTCGAGGATCAGCTTGGACAGCGGATTCTCGATGCGCTGCTGGATCGCGCGCTTGAGCGGCCGCGCGCCGAACACCGGGTCAAAACCGACCTTGGCGAGTTCCTCCAACGCCGCGGGCGAGACCTGCAGCGCGAGATCCATCTTCGCCAGCCTTTGCTCCAGCACGTGGAGCTGGATCTGCGCGATCCGCTCGATGTGCTTGGCGTCGAGGCCGTGGAAGACCACCGTTTCGTCGATTCGGTTGAGGAACTCGGGGCGGAAATGGCTCTTGAGCTCTTCCCAGACCGCCTCCTTGACGTCTTCATAGGGCTGGCCGGCCATGGCCTGGATGCGATGCGAGCCAATGTTGCTGGTCATCACGATGACGGTGTTCTTGAAGTCCACCGTGCGGCCCTGCCCGTCTGTCAGGCGCCCGTCGTCCAGCACCTGCAGCAGCACATTGAACACGTCGTGGTGCGCCTTCTCGACCTCATCAAGCAGGATCACGCTGTAAGGCTTGCGGCGCACGGCCTCGGTCAGGTAGCCGCCCTCCTCGTAGCCCACGTAGCCGGGCGGCGCGCCGATCAGGCGGGCGACCGAGTGCTTCTCCATGAACTCGCTCATGTCGACGCGGATCAGGTGCTCCTCGCTATCGAACAGGAAGTTCGCCAGCGCCTTGCACAGCTCGGTCTTGCCCACGCCGGTGGGGCCGAGGAACAGGAAGGAGCCGGTCGGCCGGTTGGGGTCGGACAGGCCCGAGCGCGAGCGGCGGATCGCGTTGGCCACCGCGCTGATCGCTTCGTCCTGGCCCACCACGCGCTGGTGCAGGCGGTCTTCCATGAGCAGCAGCTTTTCCCGCTCGCCCTGCATCAACTTGGACACCGGGATCCCGGTTGCGCGCGCCACGACCTCGGCGATTTCCTCGGCGCCGACCTGGGTGCGCAGCAGCTGCGGCTTGCCGGCCTTGGCCTTGTCGCTTTCCTTGGCCTGCGCCTCCTTGAGCCTCTTCTCCAGCTCCGGCAGCTTGCCGTACTGCAGCTCGGCCACCTTGTTGAAGTCGCCCTTGCGGGTGAACTCCTCGATCTGCGTGCGCAGGCGGTCGATTTCTTCCTTGACCTGCGCCGATCCCTGCGCGGTCGCCTTCTCCGACTTCCAGATCTCCTCGAGGTCGGCGATCTCCTTCTGCAGCCTGGCGATCTCCTCCTCGATCAACGCGAAGCGCTTGCGCGAGGCCTCGTCCTTTTCCTTCTTGACCGCCTCGCGCTCGATCTGCAACTGGATCAGGCGCCGGTCCAGCCGGTCGATCGCCTCGGGTTTGGAGTCAATTTCGATCTTGATCTTGGAGGCGGCCTCGTCGATCAGGTCGATCGCCTTGTCGGGCAGGAAACGGTCGGTGATGTAGCGGTGCGAGAGCTCGGCCGCGGCCACGATGGCCGGGTCGGTGATCTCGACGCCGTGGTGCACCTCGTACTTCTCCTGCAGGCCGCGCAGGATGGCGATGGTGGCCTCCACGCTCGGCTCTTCGACCAGGATCTTCTGGAAGCGCCGCTCCAGGGCGGCGTCCTTCTCGATGTACTTGCGGTATTCGTCCAGGGTGGTGGCGCCCACGCAATGCAGCTCGCCGCGGGCCAACGCAGGCTTGAGCATGTTGCCCGCATCGATCGCGCCCTCGGCCTTGCCGGCGCCCACCATGGTGTGCAGCTCGTCGATGAAGACGATGGTCTGGCCCTCGTCCTTGGCCAGCTCATTGAGCACGGTCTTGAGGCGCTCCTCGAACTCGCCGCGGTACTTGGCGCCGGCCAGCAGCGCCGCCATGTCCAGCGACAGCACCCGCTTGTTCTTGAGCGACTCGGGCACTTCGCCGGCGATGATGCGCTGCGCCAGGCCTTCGACGATGGCGGTCTTGCCGACCCCCGGCTCGCCGATCAGCACCGGGTTGTTCTTGGTGCGGCGCTGCAGCACCTGGATCGCGCGGCGGATTTCCTCGTCGCGGCCGATCACCGGGTCGAGCTTGCCCCGGCGGGCCCGTTCGGTGAGGTCCAGGCAGTACTTCTTGAGCGCTTCGCGCTGCCCTTCGGCCTGCGGGTCGTTCACCGTCTGGCCGCCGCGCACGGCGTCGATCGCCGACTCCAGCGACCGGCGCGTGAGGCCGTTCTCGCGGCCGAGGCCACCGATATCCTGCTTGGTGTCGGCCACCGCCAGAAGGAAGAGCTCGCTGGCGATGTACTGGTCGCCGCGCTTGATCGCCTCCTTCTCGGCCGCCTGCAGCAGCGTCACGAGGTCGCGCCCGATCTGGACCTGCTCCTGGCCCTCGACCTGCGGCAGTTTGTGCATCGCCGCCTCGGCCATGGCCAGCAGGCCGGGCACGTTGACGCCGGCACGCTGCAGCAAGGCGCGCGGCCCATCTTCCTGCCGCAGCATGGCCACCAGCAGGTGGGCCGGCTCGATGTAGGCGTGGTCATTGCCGATGGCCAGGGTCTGGGCCTCGGCGAGGGCTTCCTGGAACTTGGTCGTCAGTTTGTCCAATCGCATGGGGAATCTCCAATTCCCTCCCAGCTTAGGCTTTCCACTTACTTTTCAAGAGGCCATGCGGAGGCCATGCAGGAGCGTACCCCCGACCCTATCTAGAATCGAATCCCGATGAAAATTCGCCAGCTGTCGGTCAACTATGTTTCCGAGCAGGATCGCCTCCTGCTGAAGGTCAATACGGACGCCTCCGAGGAGATGCGGCTGTGGTTGACGCGCCGGCTCATGGTGGACCTGTGGCCGCTGCTGAACCAGCAAGCCGCCCGGCAGCTGATCCAGCAGGAAACAGGTGGCGTGGCGCTGCAATCGGCGGATGAGGGCCTGAAGAAGATGCTGGTCGACTTCCGCAAGGACCAGTTCATGCGCGAAGCGGATTTCGCGACACCCTACGAGGACAAGCCAGCCACCCTGCCCTTGGGTCCGGAGCCGCTGCTGGTCACCGATCTCGACGTCACGCCGCAAGCCGGCGGCGGTCTGCAGCTTCATTTCTTCGAGCGCCGGCAGACGCCGGAGCAGCGCAGTTTCCGCATCCAGATGGACCTGAAGCTGATGCAAGGCCTGGTGCACCTGATCGAGCAGGCACTCCAGCGCTCCAAGTGGTCGGAACCCCTGGCCGTCGCTGCCCCCGGCGACGCCCCGCTCGCCGAAGGCCAGGACCCGGCCACGGGCAAGCCCCGCTACCTGAACTGACGCAAGGCCAGTGCGAACTAGGCGTTGCCGCCGGCGATGCCCCAGCGAGCCAGTGCCGCGTCATCGCTGGCACGGGCGTCCACCCAACGCGCGCCTTCGGGTGTTTCTTCCTTTTTCCAGAACGGCGCCTGCGTCTTGAGGTAGTCCATCAGGAATTCGCAGGCCTGGAAACTCTGGCCGCGGTGCGCCGAGGTCACCGCCACCAGCACGATCTGCTCGCCCGGCCGCAGCAGGCCGACGCGATGGATCACACGGGCCGCATAGATGTCGAAGCGTCGACGCGCCTCGTCGATCATGGCTTCGATGGCCTTCTCTGTCATGCCCGGGTAGTGCTCCAGCTCCATGGAGCGCACGCCGTCGGCGCTGCCGCGCACGGTGCCGACGAAGCTGCAGACCGCACCCACCCGCGTGTCTTCACGGCGCAGCGCCTCGGTTTCACCGGAGAGATCGAAATCGGCGGTCTGGATGGAAACGGAGAAACGCATGTTTCATTCTCCGGCGGATTCAACCGCCGGTGACCGGCGGGAAAAAAGCCACCTCGCAGCCTTCGACCAGGGTGGCGGACTCATCGCTCATCACCTGGTCCTTGGCGATGCGCACGGCCTTGCCACGGGCCAGCACCTGGGCGTAGGCGCCGCCGCGCGCCAGCAACTCGTCGCGCAGTTCGCCGCAGCTGCGGGCGGCCGTCTCGACCGCTTCGCTGCCCGGCCCGATCGCCTCTCGGATCGAGGCGAAGTATTTGACCGTGACCTTCATGCCAACAGCTCCGCCAAGGGGATGAAGGCGACCCGGTCGCCGCGCGCGATCGGGCGGCCGGGCGGGTTGTCGATCACGCCGTCGCCCCACACGGTAGAGGTCAGCACGCCCGAGCTCTGATTGGGGAACAGGTCCAGCCCGCCTTCGGCGTCGCGGCGCGCGCGCAGGAATTCGCGGCGCCGGTCGGGCCGCGGCAACTCGAAGTGCGCCGGCAGCTCCATGGCCCGGGGCGCCAGCCGGGTGGCGCCCTGCAGCTTGAGCAGGAAGGGGCGCACCAGCAGCACGAAGGTGATGAAGCTGGACACCGGATTGCCCGGCAGGCCGATGAAATGGGCGTCGGCAATGCGGCCGTACGCAAAGGGCTTGCCCGGCTTCATGGCGATCTGCCACAGGTCGAGCGAGCCCAGGGCCTGCACCGCCGGTTTGATGTGGTCTTCCTCGCCGACCGACACGCCGCCGCTTGTGAGGATCAGGTCGCAGCCGGCCGCGGCCTCGCGCAGGGCCTGCACCGTCGCCTCGCGCCGGTCCGGCACGATCCCCAGGTCCTTCACTTCGCAGCCCAGGCGCAGCAGCAGCGCGCGCAGGAAGAAGCGGTTGCTGTTGTAGATCGCGCCGGGCTTCATCTGCGCCGGGGGCACCTCGCCCGGCATGACCAGTTCGTCGCCGGTCGAGAACAGGGCCACGCGCGGACGCCGGGCGACTTCGAGGGCATCGATCCCGATGCTGGCCGCCAGCCCCAGACTCGCCGGCGTGAGCCGCTCGCCGCGGGCGAGCACCACCGCCCCGCGCCGCACGTCCTCGCCGCTGCGGCGGATCCATTGGCCCGGTTCGGGCACCCGCGAGAAGCGCACCCGGCCGTCGTCCACGGGCTCGGTGTCCTCCTGCATCACGACTGCGTCGGCGCCCTGGGGAATCGGCGCGCCGGTGAATATCCGCGCCGCGCTGCCGGCCGCCAGCGGCTGGGGCTGCGAGCCGGCGGGGATGCGCTGGCTCACCGGGAGCACCGCGCCCTCGGCCAGCTCAGCCACGCGGACCGCATAGCCGTCCATGGAACTGTTATCCTGCGGCGGCACCTGCAACTGCGACACCAGGTCCTGCGCCAGCACGCGCCCGTCGGCCTCGAAGGTGGAGACCCGGGCTGCCCCCGCCAACGGGGCCGCGTGCGAGAGCAACTGGGCCAGCGCGTCGTCCAGCGGCAGCAACCCCGGCTTCATTCGTACTTCCTTGCGTCGTAGTCGAACCTGTCGCCATTGTCTTCCAGCCACTGCGCGACGGCATCGGGATCGTTGAGGTCCAGCACGGGGCGCAGGGTCGTCTCGGGCAGTTCGGCCGGCGAGTCGGTGGCGATGGCCACGATGAAATCGTCGTCCGGGTAGAGCGCGGTCTGGCGGGACGATGCCCGCCAGACCTCGATCTTGAGCAGGTTGCTTTCCTTGAAGCCTTCGACGAGGACCCAGTCGACGCCATCGTAAAGCTCGGCAATCAGGTGATGCACGGTCAGCCGCGCGGGCCGCTCGAACTCGCGCACCAGCGCCAGGCGCCGGTCCGAGGCGGCGACCACCTCGAAAGCGCCGGCCTCGCGGTGGCGCCAGGTGTCCTTGCCCGGATGGTCGATGTCGAACTTGTGGTGCGCGTGCTTGACCACCGACACGCGGCGGCCGCGAAGCTTGAGGGCCGGAATGAGGCGCTCGACCAGCGTCGTCTTGCCCGACCCGGAGAATCCGGCGAAAGCGACGACCTTCATCGGCAGTGCGCGGCGATGAAGTCCTTGACCGCCCCGGCGTCGGCCGGCAGCACGGTGACGCGCCGCGGCAGCTTTTCCAGGCCTTCGAACTTCGCGGGCCGTTGCGGCTCGCGGCCGAGCGCCTCGACGATGGTGGCCGCGAACTTGATGGGCAAGGCCGTCTCGAGCACGATCATCGGAACGCCCGGCTGCACGAAACGGCGCGCCACCTTCAGGCCGTCCGCGGTGTGGGTGTCGATCATGACGTCGAAGCGCTGCCAGGTGTCGCGGATGGTGGCGACGCGATCGGCATGCGTGCTCTTGCCGGAGGCGAAGCCGAACTTCGCGCCGGCGGCGGCGAAGGCCGGATCGGCGCCGAGGTCGAAGCGCCCGCTGGCGGCCAGCTGCTCGCCGAACAGCGCCTTCAGGCGGGCCGCATCGCGCCCGAGCAGGTCGAACACGAAGCGCTCGAAATTGCTCGCCTTGCTGATGTCCATCGACGGACTGGAGGTCTCGTGCGTGTCGGCGCTGCCGCGCACCCGGTACACCCCGGTGCGGAAGAACTCGTCCAGCACGTCGTTCTCGTTCGTCGCCAGCACCAGGCGCTCGATCGGCAGGCCCATCATGCGGGCCACGTGCCCGGCGCAGATGTTGCCGAAATTGCCCGAGGGCACCGTGAAGCTGACGCGCTGGTCGTTCGAGGCGGTCGCCTGGAAGTAGCCGGCGAAGTAGTACACCACCTGGGCCACCAGGCGCGCCCAGTTGATCGAATTGACGGTGCCGATCCGGTACTTGCGCTTGAACTCCAGGTCGTTGGAGACCGCCTTGACGATGTCCTGGCAGTCGTCGAACACGCCCGCGATCGCGAGGTTGTGGATGTTGGGGTCCTGCAGGCTGAACATCTGCGCCTGCTGGAACGGACTCATGCGGCCGTCGGGCGAGGTCATGAAGACCCGCACGCCCTTCTTGCCGCGCATGGCGTACTCGGCGGCGCTGCCGGTGTCGCCGGACGTCGCGCCCAGGATGTTCAGCTCCTCGCCGCGGCGGCCCAGCTCGTACTCGAACAGGTTGCCCAGCAGCTGCATCGCCATGTCCTTGAAGGCCAGCGTCGGGCCGTTGGACAGGGCTTCGAGGACCAGGCCGTCTTCCAGCTTCCTGAGCGGCACGATCTCGCGCGTGCCGAACACATCCGCCGTGTAGGTCTTCGCGCAGATCGCCTTCAGGTCGGCGGCCGGGATGTCGTCGATGTAGAGCGACAGGATCTCGAACGCGAGCTCGTGGTACGGCAGGCCGCGCCACTTCGACAAGGTGGCGGCGTCGACCCTGGGATAGCGCTCGGGCAGGTAAAGGCCGCCGTCGGGCGCCAGGCCTTCGAGGAGGATCTCGCAGAAGCGCTTGCGCCCCGGATCGCCGCGCGTGGAAAGGTACAACATCGTCTGCGGTCTCAGGCCAGTTCTTCCTTGCGGATCCGCACGATCGGCGCCAGCACCGTGGGCAGGCCCTGCATCTGCGTGATCACTTCGTTCATCGTGCCTTCGCGCACGTTGTGCGTGAGGATGATCAGGTCGGTCTGCGGCACCGCCTTGGCATCGCCCGCCTCCTGCGCCTCGCCGGCCGGGCGCTGCAGCATGGCGTCGATGCTGATGCCGGCCGCCGCCAGCAGGCCTGTGACCTTGGCGAGCACGCCCGCCTGGTCGGCCACCCGCAGGCGCAGGTAGTAGCTCGTGACCACCTCGCTCATCGGCAACACCGGCGCGTCGCTCATCTGGTCGGGCTGGAAGGCCAGGTGCGGCACGCGGTGCGCGGCATCGGCCGTGTGCAGGCGCGTGATGTCCACCAGGTCGGCGATCACCGAGCTGGCGGTGGGCTCGCTGCCCGCGCCCTTGCCGTAGTACAGCGTGGTGCCGACGGCGTCGCCCTGCACCATCACCGCGTTCATCGCGCCCTCGACGTTGGCGATCAGGCGCTTGGCCGGCACCAGCGACGGGTGCACGCGCAGTTCCACGCCCTTGGGCGTGCGCTTGGTGATGCCCAGCAACTTGATGCGGTAGCCCAGCTGCTCGGCGTAGCGGATGTCCTGGGCGGCGAGCTTGGTGATGCCCTCGACGTGGGCCCGGTCGAACTGCACCGGGATGCCGAAGGCAATGGCCGACATGATGGTCGCCTTGTGCGCCGCGTCCACGCCCTCGATGTCGAAGGTCGGGTCCGCCTCGGCATAACCCAGCCGCTGCGCGTCCTTCAGGGCGGCGTCGAAGTCCAGCCCCTTGTCGCGCATCTCGGACAGGATGAAGTTGGTGGTGCCGTTGATGATGCCGGCGATCCACTCGATGCTGTTGGCCGTCAGGCCCTCGCGCAAGGCCTTGATGATCGGGATGCCGCCGGCCACCGCCGCCTCGAAGGCGACCATCACGCCGCGCCGGTGCGCCGCCGCGAAGATCTCGGTGCCGTGCACCGCCAGCAGCGCCTTGTTGGCCGTGACCACGTGCTTACCCGCATCGATCGCCTCCATCACCAGCTGCTTGGCGATGCCGTAGCCGCCGATCAGCTCGATGACGATGTCGATCTCGGGGTTGGCGATGACGGCGCGGGCATCTTTGACCACCTGCACACCCGGCCCGGCAAGCGCCTGCGCGCGTGCGGTGTCGAGGTCGGCCACCATGGTGATTTCGATGCCGCGGCCGGCGCGGCGCTTGATTTCTTCCTGGTTGCGCTTGAGGACGTTGAGCACGCCGCTGCCCACGGTGCCTGCGCCCAGCAGGCCTGCTTGGATCGGTTTCATGCCGCCTCCCGACGAGCCGCCTCTAGGGAGGCGGTGGCCCCCTCGGGGGGCAGCGAAGACACGAAGTGCTGAGCGTGGGGGTTCATGACGTATGACGCTTACGGTAACTTTCGAGGAACTTGGCGATCCGGTTGATCGCCTCGCGCAGGTCGTCCTCGTGCGGGAGGAAGACGATGCGGAAATGGTCCGGCGAATGCCAGTTGAAGCCGGTGCCCTGCACCAGCATGACACGGGTTTCCTGCAGCAGTTCCAGGAAGAACTGGCGGTCGTCCGCGATCGGGTAGACCTTGGGGTCCAGCCGCGGGAACATGTACAGGGCGGCGGATGGCCTGACGCAGCTGATGCCCGGGATGGCGGTGATCAGTTCGTAGGCCAGGTCGCGCTGGCGCCGCAGGCGGCCGCCCTCGCCCACCAGCTCGTTGATGCTCTGGTAGCCGCCCAGCGCCGTCTGGATCGCGTACTGCCCCGGAACATTGGCGCAAAGCCGCATGTTGGTGAGCATGTTCAGGCCCTCGATGTAGTCGTGGGCGTGCTTCTTGTCGCCCGTCACCACCATCCAGCCCGCGCGGTAGCCGCAGGAGCGATAGCTCTTGGAGAGCGAGTTGAAAGTCAGCGTCAGCACGTCGTCCGACAGGGTGGCGATCGGCGTGTGCTTCACGCCGTCGTACAGCACCTTGTCGTACACCTCGTCGGCCAGGATGACAAGCCCATGCTGGCGGGCAATGGCGACGATCCCGCGCAGCAACTCATCCGAATACAGGGCGCCGGTCGGGTTGTTGGGGTTGATGACGACGATGCCCTTGGTGCGCGGCGTGACCTTCTTGCGGATGTCGTCCAGGTCGGGCATCCAGCCATTGCTTTCGTCGCACAGGTAGTGGACCGGCGTGCCGCCCGACAGGCTGGTGGCCGCGGTCCACAGCGGGTAATCGGGCGCGGGCAACAGCAGTTCGTCGCCATCGTCAAGCAGGGCATTGGTGGCCATGGCGATCAACTCGCTCGCGCCATTGCCGAGATAGATGTCATCCAGCACCACGCCCTTGAGACCCTGCTTCTGGGTCTCGTGCATGACGGCCTTGCGGGCGGCGAAGATGCCCTTGCTGTCCGAGTAGCCTGCCGAGTTGGGCAGATTGCGGGCCATGTCCTGCTGGATCTCTTCGGGGGCGTCGAAGCCGAACACGGCCAAGTTGCCGATGTTCAGCCGGATGATCTTGTGGCCCTCCTCTTCCATCCGGCGGGCGGCGTCCATGATCGGGCCGCGGATGTCGTAGAGCACGTTGGCCAGCTTGGCCGATTTCTGGACGGTTTTCAAAAGCCCCTCCTGAAGGCGCTTTTCGAGTGGAAAAGCTACAATTTGACCATAGTTCGGGCTCAGCTTAGTGCAGCGCAACAATAGAAACGAGCCCGGCTTCCTTAAATGAAGCTGCAACCCGATTCTTTCGATGTCCAGGCCATCACCGGCTACGGCCCCGGCTGGGTCGGCGTCAATGGTGAAAAAATCCACCACAGCGTGATCATCGGCTCCGGTGGCGAACGTCTGGCGTGGCCGGTACAGCGCTTTGATGAGCTGGGCCAGGAGCACTTTGCCCTGCTGGCCACCGTCCCGGCCGAGGTCGCCATTTTCGGCAGCGGTTCACGGATCCGCTTCCCCAAGCCGGCCTGGCTGGCGCCGCTCATCGAGAAGAACGTCGGGCTGGAGACCATGGACACGGCGGCGGCCTGCCGCACCTACAACATCCTGGCACAGGAGGGACGCCGCGTGGTGGTTGCCCTCCTGCTTGAGCCGTAAGGCCTGAGCTCGGTCAGCCTGAGACTGCGCGTTTCGGGGTAAAATCAGGGGTTCGTCGGGGCAATCGCCGCCCCTGCGTCCCTGCCACGAGAAATCCTGTCACACGAGAAACAAATCCCATGGCAATCGTTGTCAACAAGCCCATCCCCGAGTTCGAAGCCAACGCCACCGGCGGCATCAAGGTCACGAACACCTCTCATTTGGGCCAGGTGCTTGTGCTTTATTTCTACCCCAAGGACAACACGCCCGGCTGCACGACCGAGGCCATGCAGTTTCGCGACAAGTACAAGGATTTCGTGAAGGCCGGCGCCACCGTGTTCGGGGTTTCCCGCGACAACATGAAGTCCCATGACGACTTCAAGGCCAAGCTCGAGCTTCCTTTCGAACTCATTGCCGACACCGAAGAAAAGATGTGCCACATGTTCGGCGTGGTCAAGAACAAGATCATGTACGGCAAGAAGGTCAAGGGCATCGAGCGCAGCACCTTTCTGATCGGCGCCGACGGCGTCCTCAAGCAGGAATGGCGCGGCCTGAAGGTTCCCGGGCACGTGGATGACGTGCTCAAGGCGGTGAAGCTGCTGAAGAAGGCGGCGTGAGTATTTCGGCGCACATAACAACGGGTCGATAAGGAGCCTGACGTTTTGTAGCAACAAGCGCCGCCCTGTCATTGTGGGCCCAAGGCGCTTGTGCATAATGAATTCATGCAGTTGACCAAGGCGCACCGCGCCGTCGCCGCTGAACCAGACCAAAAAGCCGCCCGGCTCGCCAGGCGGCTTTTTCGTTTCTTGAAGTCCTCATCCGGTAAGCCACACCTCCATGCCACTGCCTCCCGCACCCACCAAGCGCGCCGCCCTGCTCCCGCCGGAAGCCTTCGACGCTCCGGCCCGGTCCTCGCACAGGACGGCGCGAAAAGCGGAGGCTGCGCACGCTGACGGGCCCCTCGCCGACACGCCCGTCGTGCTCGACTTCGACCCGCGCAGCGGCGGCGGCGAGTCGCACCCCGAGGCGCTGTTCCGCGAGGACGTCGAGACCTATACGCACGCCGAACCCCCGGCTCGCAAGCCCGTTCCGGCCCAGCCCGCGCCCAAGGCGGCGCGCAACGGCAAGGCCACCGGCCCGGGCAAGCTCTTCGTGCTGGACACCAACGTCCTGATGCACGACCCGATGAGCCTTTTCCGGTTCGAGGAGCACGACATCTTCCTGCCGATGATCGTGCTGGAAGAGCTCGACGGCCACAAAAAGGGCACGACGGAAGTTGCCCGCAACGCCCGCCAGGCCAGCCGCTGGCTGGACGCGCTGGCCGGCGCGCAGGGTGCCGACATCGGAACGGGCCTGAAGCTCAACACGACCGGGCACCCGGAAGCGCGCGGCTCCCTGTTCTTCCAGACACAGACCTTGTCGAACAAGCTGCCGGCCAGCCTGCCGCAGGGCAAGGCCGACAACCAGATCCTGGGCGTGGTGCAGGCGCTGCGCGAGCAGCACGCCCCGCGCGAGGTGGTGCTGGTGTCCAAGGACATCAACATGCGGGTCAAGGCGCGCGCCCTCGGCCTGGCCACCGACGACTACCAGAACGACAAGACGCTCGACGACCTCGACCTGCTGTACTCGGGCACGCTGGCGCTGCCGGCCGACTTCTGGGCCAAGCACGGCAAGACGGTGGAGAGCTGGCAGACCGGCCAGCACACCTTCTATCGCATCAGCGGCCCCATCGTGCCGAGCCTGCTGATCAACCAGTTCGTGTTCTTCGAGTCCCCCGGCGAGCCCAGCCTGTATGCGCGCGTCACCGAGATCCGCGGGCGCACCGCGGTGCTCAAGACGCTCAAGGACTACGGCCACCTGAAGAACGCGGTGTGGGGCGTGACCACGCGCAATCGCGAGCAAAACTTCGCCATGAACCTGCTCATGGATCCGGAGATCGATTTCGTCACGCTCACCGGCACCGCCGGCACCGGCAAGACCTTGATGGCGCTGGCTTCCGGGCTGACGCAGGTGCTGGATGACCGCCGCTACACCGAGATCATCATGACCCGCGCCACCGTCAGCGTGGGCGAGGACATCGGCTTCCTGCCCGGCACCGAGGAGGAAAAGATGGGGCCGTGGATGGGCGCGCTCGACGACAACCTCGAGGTGCTGGCCAAGACCGACACCGGCGCCGGCGAATGGGGCCGCGCTGCCACCAACGAGCTGATCCGCAGCCGCATCAAGATCAAGAGCATGAACTTCATGCGCGGCCGCACCTTCCTGAACAAGTACGTGATCATCGACGAGGCGCAGAACCTCACGCCAAAGCAGATGAAGACGCTGATCACGCGCGCCGGCCCGGGCACCAAGATCATCTGCATGGGGAACCTGGCGCAGATCGACACGCCCTACCTCACCGAGGGCTCCTCGGGCCTGACCTTCGCCGTCGACAAGTTCAAGAGCTGGCCCCACGCAGGGCACATCACGCTGGCGCGCGGCGAGCGCTCGCGGCTGGCGGACTTCGCCTCCGAAGTGCTGTGATCTGAATCAAGGCCGGACGCCGCGGGGGGTGCACACTCCGCGGTGATGCGACTTCACTTCCTCGGCGCGACCGGCACCGTCACCGGGTCCAAGTACCTCATCGAGCATGGCGGGAGGCGCCTGCTCGTGGACTGCGGCCTGTTCCAGGGCTACAAGGAACTGCGGCTTCGCAACTGGTCGCCGCTGCCGGTGGAGCCGCGCTCGATCGACGCGGTGGTCCTCACGCACGCGCACATCGACCACAGCGGCTACCTGCCGCTGCTGGCGCGCATGGGCTTCCGCGGCAAGGTGCTGTGCAGCCCCGCCACCTTCGACCTGTGCCGCATCCTGCTGCCGGACTCGGGTTTTTTGCAGGAGGAGGAAGCCGAGTACGCCAACCGCCACAAGGTGACCCGGCACCAGCCGGCGCTGCCGCTGTACACCCGCGAGGATGCGGTGCGTTGCCTCGAACTGTTCTCGCCGCTGGCCGCCGGCCATGGCGTCGAAGCCCTGCCCGGGCTGCACCTGGAACTGGCGCACTCGGGACACATGGTGGGGTCCAGCTTCGTGCGGCTGCAGGGCGACAAGCGCTCCATCCTGTTCTCCGGCGACATCGGCCGGCCGCACGATCCGGTGCTCAAGCCGCCGGCGAGCATGCGGGGGGCGGATTACCTGGTGCTCGAATCGACCTACGGGAACCGCCCGCACCCGCAGCACCGCAGCTTCGAACAACTCGCCGCGGTCATCCAGCGCACGGCCGCGCGCGGTGGCGTGGTTGTGATCCCGGCCTTTGCGGTCGGCCGCGCGCAAGCGCTGCTTTATGGCATCCATCGCCTGAAAGCGGCCGGAGCGATTCCCGATATCCCCGTTTACCTGAACAGCCCGATGGCCGCCAACGCCATGGAGGTCTACCTGAAGCACCGGGATGAACTGCGGCTGTCGGCGCAGGAATGCCGCGAAGTTGCCGGCGCCGCGCACATCGTGGGCTCGCCCGAGGAATCGGAGCGGCTCAATGGCCGGCGCGGCCCGATGATCATCATCGCCGCCAGCGGCATGGCCACCGGCGGACGCGTCGTGCATCACCTGAAGGCCTTCGCGCCGCACCAGCGCAACGCCATCGTGCTGGCCGGCTACCAGGCCGGCGGCACGCGCGGCGCCACCATCGCCTCGGGCGCGCGTTCGGTGCGCATCCACGGCCAGGAGGTCCCGATCCGGGCCGAAGTGGCGCAGCTCGACGACCTGTCGGCGCATGCCGATGCCGGCGAGATCCTGCAATGGCTGCGCGGCTTCAGCATCGTCCCCCGCCGAACCTTCATCACCCACGGCGAGCCCGACGCCGCCGACGCGATGCGCCAGCACATCGAGCGCGAGCTCGGGTGGGAGGTTCACATGCCGTACTACCTGGAGTCGGTGGACCTGGCCTGACGGTTGGCTGTCAAGCGAGCCCGCACCAGACCGCGATGCGGTGCCACAGGTCCACCCAGAGCGCGAACACCGCGGCGACGATCAGCAGCAGGCCCGAGATCCGGGTGCCCCACCGGTCGCGGATGCGGTTGCCGGTATCGCGCACCGTGCGAAGCAGGCGCGGCGCGGCGGCCAGCCAGAGGCTGCTGCCGGCGGCGAACAGTGCCATCGACAGGGCGCCGTCGAGCGGCCCGCCGCTCAGCGATGCGACCAGCAGGGCCGAGTACAGCAGTCCGCAGGGCATGAAAGCCCACAGCACACCGGCCGTGAACTGGCCGCCGTTGCGCCCCGCCAGCGGCCGCATCCGGTTCCACACCGTGCGCCCCGCATTGCTGACCCACATCGGCTGGCGGGCCAGCGCCAACAGCATCAGCCCCCAGGCCAGGATGGCCGCATGGAACAGGGTCCAGACGGGACGCAGCGCGGCGGTCTGCTCGACCAGCCAGGCGAAGCCCTGCACGGTCTGGGCGGCGATCGCGCCCGCCACCGAGTAGCCCACCAGGCGTCCAGCCTGGAAGATCCAGGGCGACAGCGAGGGCTGCTTGCCCATGCGCACCACGCCCGCGCAGGCCGCGCCGCACATGGCCGTGCAATGCGGCCCCCCGGCCAGGCCCATCAGCAAGGCGGTGGCGGCGAGCGTCAGGGACATGGGCGACCTTGGGGCAGTAGTGGATGCGACCCCTAGATGATGCGCGAAAACCGTGCGCGGTTGCGGTCGGCTTGCACGTAGCGGTCGAACACCATGGCAATGGCGCGGACCACGTACCAGCCCTTGGCCGTGACCTGGATGCCGCTCTCGTCGACCGTCACCAGGCCCATGCCTTCGTGCTCGCGCAGGGCTTCCAGCTCGGCTTCGAAGTACTCGCGGAAATCCAGCAGCCAGGCCAATTCGATCGATTCGAAGACCACCTGCCCCTGGCACATCAGGCCCATGATCACGGCGCGCCGCGCCAGGTCGTCGCGCGACATCGCCAGGCCGCGCACGACCGGCAGCCGGCCCTGGTCGAGGTGGTCGCTGTACTCCTCCAGCGTCTTGGCGTTCTGGCTGTAGGTGGCCCCGATGCGGCCGATGGCCGAAACCCCCAGCCCGATCAGGTCGCAGTCCGGCTGCGTGCTGTAGCCCTGGAAGTTGCGGTGCAACCGGCCCTGGCGCTTGGCGACCGACAGTGCGTCGTGCGGCAGCGCGAAATGGTCCATGCCGATGTAGGTGTAGCCGACGTCCTGGAAGACCTTCAGGGCCTGGGACAGCATGGCGAGCTTGTCGCCGCCCACCGGCAGGTCGGCCGAATGGATGCGCCGCTGCGGCTTGAAGCGGTCCGGCAGGTGCGCATAGCCGTACAGCGCGATGCGGTCCGGGCGGATCTGCGCCACCTTCTGCAGCGTGCGGGCGAAAGTCTGCGGCGTCTGGCGCGGCAACCCGTAGATCAGGTCGACATTGATCGAATCGAAGCCGGTGGCGCGCGCCGCTTCCATCAGCTCCGCGACCTGCTCGAAGGGCTGGACCCGATGCACCGCCTGCTGCACATCGGGCTCGAAGTCCTGCACGCCATAGCTGATGCGGTTGAAGCCCAGCTGGGCCAGGTGGTCCAGCCGCTTGGCATCCACGGTGCGCGGGTCGATTTCGATCGAATGCTCGCCGCCGGGTACCAGGTTGAAATTGCGGCGCAGCATGGCCATCAGCTCGCTCAGCTCCTCGTCCGACAGGAACGTGGGCGAGCCGCCGCCCAGGTGCAGCTGGGTCACCGGCTGGCCCTGGCCGATCTGCTGCGTGTACAGGTCCACCTCACGCGCCAGCGAGCGCAGGTAGGCCGTGCCGCGTTCGTGCTTCTTGGTGATGATCTTGTTGCAGGCGCAGTAGTAGCACAGCGACTCGCAGAACGGGATATGCACGTACAGCGACAGCGGCAGCGCCAGGGCCGCCGGCCCCGCCCGGCGCTGGGCCAGGGCCTGGGCCAGGTCGGCGTCGCCGAACGCCTCGACGAAACGGTCGGCGGTCGGATAGGACGTATAGCGCGGGCCTGGGATGTCGAAACGACGCAGTAGCTCGGGAGAAACGGGATTCATGCTTCGGTATGCCTCGCCGCCACTGTGACGCGTGCCCAGTCGGTCGGGCTTGACCTGCATCAAGCGAGACGGGACGGCGGCCGGGAGAATTTGACACAAATCATGAAGATCCTTTCACCCACCACCGAAGCGCCCGCTAGCATCGCCGCGGCGCTGAGCGTCGCCTGCTCGAAATGCAATCTGCGCGAACTGTGCATGCCCGTCGGGCTCAGCGACGAGGAGCTCGGCAAGATCGATGAGTTGGTGGCCACGCGGCGCAAGATCAAGCGCGGCGGCGCGCTGTTCCGCAACGGCGAGCCGTTCAAGTCGCTGTTCGCGATCCGCACGGGCTTCTTCAAGACCTGCGTGACCGCCGAAGACGGCCGCGACCAGGTCACGGGGTTCCAGATGGCGGGCGAGATCATCGGCCTGGACGGCATCGTCAACGACCAGCACACCTGCGACGCCATCGCAATCGAAGACGCCGAGGTTTGCGTGATGCCCTTCGACCGCATCACCGAGCTGTCGCGCGAGGTGAACGCGCTGCAGCACCACGTGCATCGCATCATGAGCCGCGAGATCGTGCGCGAGCACGGGGTCATGCTGCTCCTGGGGAGCATGCGGGCCGAGGAGCGCCTCGCCGCGTTCCTGTTGAATCTGGTGCAACGGCTGCACGCCCGAGGCTTTTCCCGTTCGGAGCTCGTGCTTCGCATGACGCGCGAGGAAATGGGCAGCTACCTGGGGCTGAAGCTGGAAACCGTCAGCCGCACCTTCTCGAAATTTGCCGATGAGGGAATCATCGAGGTGCGCCACCGGCACCTGCGCATCCTCGATGCCGATGCGCTGAACCGCCTGGTAAACCCGCCGCCAGGCCGCGAGTAGACGGCCCCCTGACAGCCGGATCCGTCCGGCGCTCAGATGTGGGCGGCGGGCACCGCCGCGTGCCGCATGTGCAACGACATGCCCAGCGCCGCCATGTGGTTTCCGTTGCGACCCAGGATGTCGCGGGCCAGGGGCAGGAAGTCGCGCTCTTCGAGCTCGGCGTGCATGCCGTAGACCTCCGCCAGCAGCTTCACGGCGTCCTCGCGCAACTGGGACGCCTTGCCGGCCGCTGCATGGCTCACTTCGGGCCGCAACTTGCGCCACAGCGCTTCGATCTCGCGGTGTTCGTCCGTCAGCTGCCGCACCAGCGCCTGCACGCGCTCATGCTCGGCGCCGGGCCTGGCGCTGCGCAGGACGGCCGTGAACAGCTCCTGCTCCTCTTCGGCATGGTGCACCTGCACTGCATGGTCGAGCAGCGCCAGGGTTCGCCGGGCGATGCTGCGCGCGCGTTGCGCCGCATCCTGCAAGGGCGGCAGCTCGGCAAAGTCGCGCAGGCCCGACAGGATGCCGGCGTGGCAATCGGAAAAGCCTTCGATCGGTCCCGGGCCCTGCGCTGCGTCTGCGGACCCCGTGGCGGCATTCATCGCATCCTCCTGTTCGCATGGGTGCTCGGGTGAACTCTAGGTCGCACGGGGACCCCTCATGTTGATTCGAGTCAAGTTCACCCGCAGCTGGCAGGGCGTCTGTCGATCGATAGGCACCACTTTCATGCGTGCCGGCGTCCATTCCGGTTTCCACACCATCTCCACCACCACTTGGCGCCCGTCGCCCAGGTGATCGAACAGTTCCGCCTCGACATCCTCGGCCAGCAAGTCGCCCAGCCGGCAGCCCGGCGCCGTCATGGTCATCGACACGTGCACGCGCTGGCCGTTGGCCCGCACGCCATACACGAGCCCCGCATCCAGCACATTCAGGCCAAGCAGCGGATGCCTGACCCATTGCAGCGCCCGTTCGATGCCGTCGAGCAGCTCCGGAGGGCCTTCGTACTCGAACGAACGGTCCTGGTTCATGTCTCCTCCTCGCTTTCCTTTGATCCTGCGCACTGCAGGAAGCGCAAGCCTTGCCTCCGGTCAAGGTTTGCGCACCTGGTCCTTCGACCGCATGTTGACCTCGGTCAACCGCATGCCCGGCGCCGGTCCTAAGCTTGGGGCCATCCGTCCCGGGCGGCGCAGCGCGCATCCCATGTATCGAAGCCGACCGATGAACAGCAGGTCCTGGACCCTCACTGTCAAGCTCGTGGCCACCGGCATCACCTTCCTGATGCTGGCCCTCGCATCGATCGGCCTGACGCTCTGGGTCACCTGGAACCTGGAAGGCGGCGCCGCCGCCGTCAACGAGGCGGGGCGCATGCGGATGCAGACCTACCGGATGGCGCTCGTGCTTTCCTCCGGCCTGCCGGACGCCCTCGCCCAAGCCCAGCAGTTCGCAATGGCCTTCGACGACAGCCTGGCGTTGCTGGCCACGGGCGATCCCTCACGGCCGCTCACAGTGCCGTGGTCCGCCGAGTCGCGGGCGAGTTTCGACGAAGTGCGTGGGCTGTGGGCCCAACTCCGGACCCGCTGGCTGCAGGACGGCTCGGATGCGGCGTCCTTCGCCCATGACGCCGACATCTTCGTCGCCGAAGTCGACGCCTTCGTGACGGCGATCGAGACGCAGATCGCGCGCTGGACCGCCGTGCTGCATGTGTTCCAGATGGCCTTGATGGCGCTGGCCGTCGCCGGCGCGGTAGCGATGCTGTACGCGGGCTACGTGCTGGTGCTGGCCCCGCTCGCGCGCCTCAAGCGCGGCCTGGAAAGCGTGCAGGCGGGCGACCTGTCGACCCGCGTGCAGGTCGACAGCGGCGACGAGTTCGGCGAGCTCTCGGCCGGGTTCAACGAAATGGCGCGGACGCTGCAGGCGCTGTACGGCAGCCTGGAAAGCAAGGTGCGGGAAAAGACCGAACACCTGGAGGCGCGGCGCCAGCGCCTGGCGGACCTGTACGAGGTCAGCGCATTCCTGTCGAAGGCCAGCACGCTCGAGGAATTGGGCCGCGGCTTCGCGCGGCAGGTCCGGCGCATCGCACACGCGGATGCCAGCGCGGTTCGCTGGTGCGACGAAGGCAACCAGCGCTACCTGATGCTGGCGACCGACAACCTGCCGCCCGAGCTGGTCTCGGCCGAGGCCTGCCTGGACACCGGCCAGTGCCACTGCGGCCGGCCGGCGGCCGATGCCGGCACGCGGGTGATCCCGATTCGCCCGTCCGATTCCTCGGGCCTGGGGCACTGCAGCCGCAGCGGCTTCGAGTCGGTGGTTTCGGTGCCGGTGCGCCTGCACGACAAGGTGCTCGGCGAGGTGAACCTGTTCTATCGCTACGGCGTGATGATCGCCCAGGATGACCGCGACCTGCTGGACGCGCTGGCCAGCCACCTCGCCAGCGCCATGGAAGGCCAGCGCGCCGCTGCGCTGGAGCGCGAGGCCGCGGTGGCCGGGGAACGCAGCCTGCTGGCGCGCGAGCTGCACGACTCGATCGCGCAGTCGCTGGCCTTCATGAAGATCCAGGTGCAGTTGCTGCGTCAGGCGGTTTCGCGCGGCGACAAGGATGCGGCCTCCAACGTGCTAGGCGAGCTCGACCACGGCGTGCGCGAGTGCTACGCCGATGTGCGCGAGCTGCTGATGCATTTCCGAACCCGGACCAGCGAAGAGGACATGGAGCCGGCGCTGCGCACCACCCTGTCGAAGTTCGAGCACCAGACCGGGCTCGCCGCCCGGCTGGAGATGGATGGCCATGGCGTGGCCCTGGCGCCCGACGTGCAGGTGCAGGTGCTGCACATCATCCAGGAGGCGCTGTCGAATGTGCGCAAGCACGCCCGCGCGCGTGAAGTCGTGCTGCGCGCCACGGCCCGTCCGCACTGGCGCTTCGAGGTGGTCGACGACGGCCTGGGCTTCGACTTGCACGATGCCCGCGGCGAGACTCAGGTCGGCCTGCGCATCATGCGCGAGCGCGCCGAGCGCATCGGCGCGACGGTCCGGGTGCGCTCGGCCCCCGGCCAGGGCTGCAGCGTGTCGGTGGAACTGCCGCCCGCCACCTCCCCGGCCTCCGGCGCCCCCGCCCCGGCCGCCGTCGCCTGAAGAACACCGGACAGAACAGCCCGCATGAACCCGATCCGCCTGCTCGTCGTCGATGACCACACCCTCTTCCGGCGCGGCCTGGTGGCGCTGCTGGCCGGTGACGCCAGCCTGCGGGTCGTGGGCGAGGCCGGCGACGCCGGCGAGGCCGTCCGGCGGGCGGGCGAGTTGCAGCCGGACCTGATCCTGCTGGACAACCACCTGCCCGGCGCCACTGGCGTGCAGTCCCTGCCCGGGCTGAAGGAGGCCGCGCCGGCCGCGCGGGTGATCCTCCTGACGGTGAGCGAGGACGAGCGCGACTTGCAGGCGGCGCTGCGCGGCGGTGCCAGCGGCTACCTGCTCAAGACGATCGAAGGCGAGGACCTGTCGCGCGCCATCCAGCGCGTCATGGGCGGCGAGCCGGTGGTCAGCCCCGAGATGACGGGCAAGCTCATCGCCGCGATCCAGTCCGGCCCTGCCGCCGCGCCGGCGCCCTCGCCGGCCGAGGATGCGATCGCCCAGCTGTCGGCGCGCGAGCAGCAGGTGCTGCAGCAGATCGCCCTGGGCGCGAGCAACAAGGAAATCGCGCGCCACCTCTCGATCGCCGAGACCACCGTCAAGATCCACGTGCAGCACATCCTGCGCAAACTCGGCCTGAGCTCGCGCGTGCAGGCCGCGGTCTTCGCCAGCAAGTCCGCGTAGGCACTGCGCCGGGACACAGCTGGACTCCCTCCCCTCCGGGGGGCAAGGGAGGCCAGCCCGACGCGGTGGCACCACCCGCCATCGCCGCGCCGATGCCCTTGAACCACTTCAAGCCGCGGCGCCCATAGTTCTTCCGAACGATGGCCCCATCGTTCTTCGCGGCTGGCCGCCACCCTGCCACCGAAGGATGTTCGCGAGCGCCGCTAACGCGGACAGTGGAGGCATACCAAAACCACCAGAAGGAGCCCCTCGTGTCAGCCGTGCTCACACCCTCCACCCGGCGCAGCGGCGCACCGCCGCAGGGGGCGCTCGCAGCGCGCCAGGCCTGGTCGGTGCTGATCGTCAGCACCCTCGCCTTCACCGTCTGCTTCATGGTCTGGATGATGTTCGGCGTCATCGGCATCCCGATCAAGAAGGCGCTGAACCTCAACGCCACGCAGTTCGGCCTGCTCACCGCCATGCCCGTGCTCACAGGCTCGCTGGTGCGCGTGCCGCTGGGCATCTGGACCGACCGGTACGGCGGCCGCATCGTCATGGCGATCCTGATGGCACTGACGGTGCCGGCGATCTGGCTGATGGCCTATGCCACCGAGTACTGGCACTTCCTGGCCATCGGCCTGTTCGTCGGCCTGGCCGGCGGCTCGTTCTC
Source organism: Ramlibacter tataouinensis (assembly GCF_001580455.1). Classification (NCBI taxonomy): domain Bacteria; kingdom Pseudomonadati; phylum Pseudomonadota; class Betaproteobacteria; order Burkholderiales; family Comamonadaceae; genus Ramlibacter; species Ramlibacter tataouinensis. The sequence goes on along the minus strand of NZ_CP010951.1, from coordinate 4,409,689 downwards.
CGTCGGCACGCCCTATGTGGCGCGGTGGTTCCCCAAGAGCCGGCAAGGCACCGCGATGGGCATCTACGGCGCGGGCAACTCCGGCGCCGCCGTCAACAAGTTCCTGGCGCCGGCGATCGTGGTCGCCTTCGGCTGGACGATGGTGCCGCAGGTGTATGCGGCGGTGATGCTGGGCACGGTGATCCTGTTCTGGTTCTTCAGCTACAGCGATCCGAAGCATCTGGTGTCGAGCCAGGTCCGCTTTGCCGACCAGCTCAAGGCACTGAAGGATCCGACGGTGCTGCGCTACTGCCAGTACTACAGCATCGTGTTCGGCGGCTACGTCGCCCTGGCGCTGTGGATGGTGCAGTACTACGTCGGTGAGTACGGCCTCGACATCCGCGTCGCCGCCCTGCTGGCCGCCTGCTTCTCGCTGCCCGGCGGCGTGCTGCGCGCGATCGGCGGCGCGCTGTCCGACAGGTGGGGCGCGCACCGGGTCACCTGGTGGGTGATGTGGGTGAGCTGGGTGTGCCTGTTCCTGCTGTCGTACCCGCAGACCGACTTCACCGTCTTCACCGTCAACGGCGCGAAGACCTTCCACATCGGCCTGGACGTGTACGCCTTCACCGCGCTGATGGCGATCCTGGGCGTGGCCTGGGCCTTCGGCAAGGCCAGCGTTTTCAAGTACATCAGCGACGAGTACCCCGACAACATCGGGACCATCTCCGGCATCGTCGGCCTGGCCGGCGGCCTGGGCGGTTTCGTGCTGCCGATCATGTTCGGCGCGCTGATGGACCTCACCGGTGTCCGTTCCTCGGCCTTCATGCTGATGTACGGCGTGGTGTGGGTCTCCCTCATCTGGATGTATTTCACCGAAGTGCGCCGCACCGAGGTGATGGGCAAGGCCGCCCCGGCCAGCCCTTCGTTCGCGCACTGAACTGCGCGCCAAGGAAAAGACATGACAACAACCGCCACCGTACCGGTTCCCCGCCGCGGCCGCGTGATCACGCTGTGGACTCCCGAAGACAAGCGCTTCTGGGAGCGAGAGGGTGAGGCGATCGCCAAGATCAACCTCTGGATCAGCGTACCCGCGCTGTTCCTGGCCTTCGCCGTCTGGCAGGTCTGGAGCGTGGTCGCCGTCGGCCTGCCGGCCCTCGGCTTCAAGTACTCGACCAACCAGCTGTTCTGGCTGGCCGCAGCGCCCGCACTGTCCGGTGCGACGCTGCGCATCTTCTATTCCTTTATCGTGCCGCTGGTGGGCGGCCGCCGCTGGACGGCGATCTCCACCGCCTCGCTGCTGATTCCCGCGATCGGCATCGGCTTCGCGGTGCAGGACAACACCACCAGCTACCCCACCATGCTGCTGCTGGCGCTGCTGTGCGGGCTGGGCGGGGGCAATTTCTCCTCCAGCATGGCCAACATCAGCTTCTTCTTCCCGAAGGAGCGCAAGGGCTCGGCGCTGGGCGTGAACGCGGGCCTGGGCAACCTCGGCGTATCGGTGGTGCAGTTCCTGAGCCCCCTGGTGATCACGGCCGGCATCTTCGGCGTGCTGGGCGGCGACGCGCAGACCGTCGTCAAGAGCAAGCAGGCCGTGCAGGTGTGGACGCAGAACGCCGCCTTCATCTGGGTGCCCTGGATCGTCCTCGCCTCGCTGGCCGCCTGGTTCGGGATGAACGATATCGCCGACGCCAAGGCCTCGTTCGCGACGCAGGCGACCATCTTCCGCCGCAAGCACAACTGGCTGATGTGCGCCCTGTACCTGGGCACCTTCGGCTCCTTCATCGGCTATGCCGCGGGCTTTCCGCTCCTGATCAAGAGCCAGTTCCCCGACGTCAACCCGCTGGCCTACGCCTGGCTGGGTCCGCTGGTCGGCGCCGTGATCCGCCCCTTCGGCGGCTGGCTGTCGGACAAGCTCGGCGGCGCGCGCGTGACCTTCTGGAACTTCGTCGTGATGGCCAGCGTCGTGGTCGGCGTCCTGTATTTCCTGCCCTCCGGCCCCTCGCACGGCAGCTTCACCGGCTTCTTCCTGTGCTTCCTGGCGCTGTTCCTCACCACCGGCATCGGCAATGGTTCCACCTTCCGCATGATCCCGGTGATCTTCCTGAACCAGGCGCTCCAGGGCGTGGACGGCCGCGACAAGGACGCCGTGGCCCGCGCGACCAAGGACGGCAACACCGAAGGCGCCGCGACGCTGGGATTCACCGCCGCGATGGCCGCCTACGGGGGCTTCTTCATCCCCAAGAGCTACGGCACCTCCATTGCCATGACCGGCGGGCCCGAGGCCGCGCTGTACGTGTTCATCGCCTTCTACCTGCTGTGCATCGCCATCACCTGGTGGTTCTATGCGCGAAAGGACGCGGAGATGCCCTGCTGAAGCAGCCCGGAAAAGACAGGACAGAAACCATGAGCCACTTCCTCGATCGACTCACCTACTTCTCCCAGGCGCGCGAATCCTTCGCCGACGGCCACGGCCAGATCACGAACGAAGACCGCAGCTGGGAAGACGGCTACCGCAAGCGCTGGCAGCACGACAAGATCGTGCGCTCCACCCATGGCGTGAACTGCACGGGCTCCTGCTCGTGGAAGATCTACGTCAAGGGCGGCATCGTCACCTGGGAGACCCAGCAGACCGACTACCCGCGCACCCGCTGGGACATGCCCAACCACGAGCCGCGCGGCTGCGGCCGCGGCGCCAGCTACAGCTGGTACCTGTATTCCGCCAACCGCGTGAAGTACCCGCTGGTGCGCGGCCGGCTGCTCAACCTGTGGCGCGACGCGCGCCTGACGAAGCAGCCGGTTGACGCCTGGGCCGCCATCGTGGGCGACGAAGCCAAACGCAAGAGCTGGCAGGAAGTGCGCGGCCTGGGCGGCTTCGTGCGCTCCAGCTGGGACGAAGTGAACGAGATGATCGCCGCGGCGAACATCCACACGATTCGCCGGCATGGCCCCGACCGCGTGATGGGCTTCTCGCCGATCCCCGCCATGTCCATGGTCAGCTATGCGGCCGGCTCGCGCTACCTGTCGCTGATCGGCGGCGTTTGCATGTCCTTCTACGACTGGTACTGCGACCTGCCGCCCGCCTCCCCCCAGATCTGGGGCGAGCAGACCGACGTTCCGGAATCGGCCGACTGGTACAACTCGAACTACATCATCGCCTGGGGCTCGAACGTCCCGCAAACGCGCACCCCCGATGCGCACTTCTTCACCGAGGTCCGCTACAAGGGCACCAAGACCGTCGCGGTCACGCCCGACTACTCCGAGGTCGCCAAGCTGTCCGACCTGTGGCTGCACCCCAAGCAGGGCACCGACGCCGCGCTGGCGATGGCCATGGGCCATGTGATCCTGAAGGAGTTCTACTTCGACTACGAGGGGCGACGGGCCGCCCCTAGCCCCGGCACCACCCTTGGGGGGGCGGACGTCGTCAGGCGGCCTGGGGGGCTCAGTACATCGGCCTACTTCGACGACTACGCGCGCCGCTACACCGACCTGCCGATGCTGGTCCTGATGAAGGAGCAGCAGATGGCCGATGGCACGACCGCGCTGGTGCCCGACCGCTACCTGCGCGCGTCCGACTTCAACGGCAAGTTCGGCCAGTCGAACAACCCCGAGTGGAAGACCCTGGCCTTCGACCAGGCCGGCAAGGTGGTGCTGCCCAAGGGCGCCATCGGCTTCCGCTGGGGCCCGGACGGCCGCCCGGACGCCGGGCAGTGGAACCTGGAAGCCAAGGAGGCCCGCAACAACGAGGACGTCAAGCTGAAGCTGTCCGTCCTCGAAGGCGACAACCCCGAGGCGCAGACAGCGCAGGTGGCCTTCCCCTACTACGGCGGCATCGCGCGCGAGCATTTTCCCAGCTCGGAACATGGTGATGTGCTGCTGCGCACGGTGCCGACCCAGCGTATCAAGCTGGGCAAGGCCGGCGCGGAGCGCTGGGCCACGGTCGCCACGGTGTTCGACCTGCAGGCGGCGCAGTACGGCTTCGAGCAGAGCGCGCCCACCCCGACCTTCCCCCAGGGGAGGAGGGAGTCTCCCGGCTACGACGTGGTCGCACCGTACACGCCGGCCTGGGCCGAGAAGATCACCGGCGTGCCGCGCGAGCAGCTGATCACCGTGGCGCGCGAATTCGCCGCCAATGCCGACAAGACGCAAGGGCGCTCCATGGTGATCATCGGCGCCGCGATGAACCACTGGTACCACGCCGACATGAACTACCGCGGGGTCATCAACATGCTGATGCTGTGCGGCTGCATCGGCCAGAGCGGCGGCGGCTGGGCCCACTACGTCGGCCAGGAAAAGCTGCGGCCGCAGACCGGATGGACCGCCCTGGCCTTCGCGCTGGACTGGATCCGGCCGCCGCGGCAGATGAACTCGACGTCCTTTTTCTACGCGCACACCGACCAGTGGCGCTACGAGAAGCTGGGCGTCGAGGAAGTGCTGTCGCCGCTGGCCGACCCCAAGGAGTACGGTGGCAGCCTGATCGACTACAACGTGCGCGCCGAGCGCATGGGCTGGCTGCCGTCGGCGCCGCAACTGCAGACCAACCCGTTGCAGGTCGTGAAGAACGCGGGCGGCGGCGACGTCAAGGACTACGTGGTCAGGTCGCTGAAGGACGGCTCGCTACGGATGTCCTGCGAAGACCCGGACCATCCAGCCAACTGGCCGCGCAACATGTTCGTGTGGCGCTCCAACATCCTGGGCTCCTCCGGCAAGGGCCATGAGTACTTCCTCAAGCACCTGCTGGGCACCTCGCATGGGGTGCAGGGCAAGGACCTGGGGCCGAACGAAGCCAAACCCACGGAAGTGGTGTGGCACGCGAAGGCGCCCGAAGGCAAGCTGGACCTGGTGGTCACGCTGGACTTCCGCATGAGCACCACCTGCCTGTACTCCGACGTCGTGCTGCCCACGGCCACCTGGTACGAGAAGAACGACCTCAACACCAGCGACATGCATCCCTTCATCCATCCGCTGTCCACCGCGGTGGACCCCGCCTGGGAAGCGCGCAGCGACTGGGATATCTACAAGGGCTTCGCCCGCAAGTTCAGCGAGCTGGCGCCGGGCTACCTTGGCGTCGAAAAGGAAGTGGTGCTGTCGCCGCTGATGCACGACACGCCCGCCGAACTCGCGCAGCCGACTGGCGTGGCCGACTGGAAGCGCGGCGAGTGCGAGCTGGTCCCGGGCAAGACGGCGCCCAACATCGCGGTGGTCGAGCGCGACTACCCCAACGTGTACAAGCGCTTCACCGCACTCGGTCCGCTGATGAACAAGGCCGGCAACGGCGGCAAAGGCATCACCTGGAACACGCAGGTCGAGGTCGAGCAGCTCGGCCAGCTCAACGGCCTGGTGCAGGAAGAAGGCGTGACCCAGGGCATGCCGAAGATCAGCAGCGACATCGACGCCTGCGAGGTGATCCTGCAGCTGGCGCCCGAGACCAACGGCCACGTCGCCGTCAAGGCCTGGGAGGCGCTGTCCAAGGCGACTGGGCGCGACCACGCCCACCTCGCTCTGCACCGCGAGGACGAGAAGATCCGCTTCCGCGATGTGCAGTCGCAGCCGCGCAAGATCATCTCCTCGCCGACCTGGAGCGGCCTGGAGAGCGAGAAGGTCTCGTACAACGCCGGCTACACGAACGTGCACGAGCTCATTCCATGGCGCACGCTCACGGGACGGCAGCAGTTCTTCCTGGACCACCCCTGGATGACCGCGTTCGGCGAGCAGTTCTCCAGCTACCGCCCGCCGGTGGACCTGAAGACGACCGGCAAGGTCGCCAACATCAAGTCCAACGGGCATCGCGAGATCCAGCTGAACTTCATCACGCCGCACCAGAAGTGGGGCATCCACTCGACCTACAGCGACAACCTGCTGATGCTCACGCTCAACCGCGGCGGCCCGGTGATCTGGCTGTCCGAGGTCGACGCGAAGAGCGCCGGGATCGAGGACAACGACTGGGTGGAGCTGTTCAACGTGAACGGGGCGATTGCCGCGCGCGCGGTGGTCAGCCAGCGCGTCAACCCCGGCATGGTGCTGATGTACCACGCGCAGGAAAAGATCGTGAACACGCCTGGCTCCGAGATCACCGGCCAGCGCGGCGGCATCCACAACTCGGTGACCCGCATCGTGCTCAAGCCCACGCACATGATCGGCGGCTACGCGCAGTTCAGCTACGGCTTCAACTACTACGGGACCATCGGCACCAACCGCGACGAGTTCGTGGTGGTGCGCAAGATGAGGAAGGTGGACTGGATGGACGAAGAGGTGGCGGCATGAGGACAGCACTTCTCCCTCCCCCTCCGGGGGAGGGCCGGGGTGGGGGCGCTTCGGCGCCCGGAACGCCCCCATCCCCACCTTCCCCCGGAGGGGGAAGGTGCAAGACCCCTATGGAGAACAAGCAATGAAAGTCCGCGCCCAAATCGGCATGGTCCTGAACCTGGACAAGTGCATCGGCTGCCACACCTGCTCGGTGACCTGCAAGAACGTGTGGACGAGCCGCCCCGGCGTGGAATACGCCTGGTTCAACAACGTGGAAACCAAGCCAGGCATCGGCTACCCCAAGGAGTGGGAGAACCAGGGAAAGTGGAACGGCGGCTGGGTGCGCAACGCCGACGGCAGCATCGAGCCGCGCCAGGGCGGCAAGTGGAAGCTGCTGATGCGCATCTTCGCCAACCCGAACCTGCCGCAGATCGACGACTACTACGAGCCCTTCACCTTCGACTACGAGCACCTGCAGACGGCGCCCGAGATGAAAGCTGCGCCCGCGGCGCGCCCGCGCAGCCTGATCACCGGCCAGCGCATGGAGAAGATCGAGTGGGGACCGAACTGGGAGGAAATCCTGGGCGGCGAGTTCGCCAAGCGCAGCAAGGACGCGAACCTGGCCAGTTTCGAGCAGGCCCAGAAGGAGATGGTGGGCCAGTTCGAGAACACCTTCATGATGTATTTGCCGCGCCTGTGCGAGCACTGCCTCAACCCGGCGTGCGTGGCCTCCTGCCCTTCTGGGTCGATCTACAAACGCGAGGAGGACGGCATCGTCCTGATCGACCAGGACAAGTGCCGCGGCTGGCGCATGTGCGTCTCGGGCTGCCCGTACAAGAAGATCTACTACAACTGGCAGACCGGCAAGGCCGAGAAGTGCATCTTCTGCTACCCGCGCATCGAGGCGGGCCAGCCGACGGTGTGTTCCGAGACCTGCGTGGGCCGCATCCGCTACCTCGGCGTGGTGCTCTATGACGCCGACAAGATCGAGGCCGCCGCCAGCGTGGAGAACGAACAGGACCTGTACGAGGCGCAGCTCGGCGTGTTCCTCGACCCGCACGACCCCCGCGTGAGCGAGCAGGCCCGCAAGGACGGCATCCCCGAAGCCTGGATCGAGGGCGCGAAGAACAGCCCGGTGTGGAAGATGGCGATGGACTGGAAGGTCGCGCTGCCGCTGCACCCCGAATACCGCACCCTGCCCATGGTCTGGTACGTGCCGCCGCTGTCGCCCATCTCCCAGGCGGCCAACGCCGGCCAGGTGGGACTGAACGGCGAGCTGCCGGACGTGGCCGAGATGCGAATCCCGGTGGAGTATCTGGCCAACCTCCTCACTGCCGGCAGCACCGGCCCGGTGATCCGCGCGCTGGAGCGCATGCTCGCGATGCGGGCCTGGCAGCGCGGCAAGCATGTCGACGGCGTCGAGAACACCGCCGCGCTGCGGCAGGCGGGCCTGACGACGGCCCAGGTCGAGGAGATGTACCGGATCATGGCGATCGCCAACTACGAAGACCGCTTCGTGATCCCGTCCACGCACCGCGAGTACGCGGAGAACGCGTTCGACATGAAGGGGGGCTGCGGCTTCTCCTTCGGCAACGGCTGTTCCGACGGCGCGAGCGATGCATCGCTCTTCGGCGGCAACAAGCGCCGCACGATTCCCATCCAGGTGGAGGAGCTCTGACCATGAAGACGAACCGCAACACCCTGCGCGCGCTCTCGCTGCTGCTGCAGTACCCCGACGCCAAGCACCGCCGCCTGCTGCCGCTGCTGCTGGAGGCGATCGACGAGGAGTCGGTGCTGTCCGCCGCCCGCCGCACCGAGATCCGGGCGCTGGCCACCGGCATCCTGCGCGCCGACCCGCTGGAGGCGGAGTCGCGCTACGTGGAACTGTTCGACCGCGGCCGCAGCACTTCGCTGCACCTGTTCGAACACGTGCACGGCGACTCGCGCGACCGCGGCCCGGCCATGGTGGACCTGATCGCCACCTACCGCAGCGCAGGCCTGGACCTGGGCGCCCAGGAGCTGCCGGACCACCTCTGCGTGGTGCTGGAGTTCGCCTCGACGCAGCAGGCCGCGCTCGCCCGCGAGTTCCTCGGCGAGATGGCGCACATCCTGAAGGCCATCTTCAGCGCCCTGCGCCAGCGCGACAGCGCCTACGCCACCCTGCTGGCGGCCGTGCTGGAGCTGGCCGGCCAGAAGGCGGAGGCCGTGCCCTTCGCCGCCGACGAGGACCTGGACGAGGCCTGGGCCGAGCCCGCAGCCTTCGACGGCTGCGCCAGCCGCGGCCAAACCGCGCCCGGCAAGGAGCAAGCGATTCGGATCGTTCCTCGCAGTCACGCGCGCAGCGCCACCGGCGCACGCCAGGAGGCATGAACATGGACTACCTCAATACCCTTCTCTTCGGCTACTACCCCTATGTCTGCCTGACGGTGTTCCTGCTGGGCAGCCTCATCCGCTTCGACCGCGAGCAATACACCTGGAAGAGCGACTCCTCGCAGCTGCTGCGCGCCGGCCGGCTGCGCTGGGGCAGCAACCTGTTCCACGTCGGCGTGCTGTTCCTGTTTTTCGGCCACACCGTGGGCATGCTGACCCCGCACTTCCTGTACGAGCCCTTCATCAGTGCCGGCCACAAGCAGCTCGTGGCGATGGTGTCAGGCGGCGTGGCCGGCCTGCTCGGGTTCGTCGGCGTGACCATCCTGCTGCACCGGCGCCTGTCGGATGCGCGCATCCGCATCAACTCGAAGTTCGGCGACGTCCTGCTGCTGGTGCTGATGTGGCTGCAGCTGGCACTGGGCCTGGCAACCATCCCGCTGTCGGCCCGGCACCTGGATGGCGGCATGATGATGACGCTTGCCGAATGGGCGCAGCGCATCGTCACCTTCCGCGGCGGCGCCGCCGCGCTGCTGTCGGACGCCGGCTGGGTGTTCAAGGCCCACATGTTCCTCGGCATGAGCATCTTCCTGGTCTTCCCCTTCACCCGCCTGGTGCATGTGTGGAGCGGCTTCGCCTCGGTGGCCTACCTGTGGCGGCCCTACCAGGTCGTGCGCACCCGCCGCGCCCTGCGACGCCAGGTCGCGCCCGCCCAGGCGGCCGGCATGCCGGCCATGACGCCGCGGACCATGCCGCAAACGCAAAGGAGCGCCACATGAACCACGTGCGAGGAAGTTGCGGCAGCGGCGGTGTTTGCTCCTGCGCCGGCCAGGCGCAGCCGCCGGTCGCCTCGATCAACGGCATCGCCCTGCACGAGCCGGGCCAGCATCCGGGCGAGTACGAGCTCAAGGAGCGCGCCTGGACCGAGCTGCTGCGGCAGCAGGCGGTGCGCCAGGGCCTGCTGGCGCACCGCCATGTGCTCACGGCACCCGCGCTCGCCGCGCATGAGCAGCAGGCGATCGAGCGCATGCTCGATGAGGCCGTGCCGGTCCCGGCGCCCGGCGAGCTGGAATGCCGCCGCTACTACCAGTCGGTCAAGCCGCGCTTCGTCGAGGGCCGCCAGGTACACCTGCGGCACATCCTGTTCGCGGTCACCGAAGGCGTGGACGTGCACCGGCTCGCGGTAAAGGCCGAGCAGGTGCTGCTCGAGCTGATGCGCAAGGACGTGCCGCCGGGCCGGTTCGCCGAGCGCGCGCGCGAGCTGTCGAACTGCCCGAGCGGCGCCGCCGGCGGCGACCTCGGCTGGATCGGGCCGCAGGACTGCGCCGAGGAACTCGCGAACGAGCTGTTCCTGCAGAAGAACCCGCTGCATGGCATGGGCCTGCGCCCCCGGCTCGTGCACTCCCGCTACGGCCTGCACATCGTGGAGGTCCTGGGACGCAAGCAGGGCCGGCAGCCGGCGTTCGACGAGGTCCGCCCGCGCATCGAGCTGGAACTGGCGCAGCGCTCGCGAGCAACGGCGCTGCACCAGTACGTCCGCCTGCTTGCCGGGCGGTCCAGGGTGGAGGGCGTGGACCTCGAGGCGGCCGCCACACCCCTGGTGCAATGACCGGGCCGGCAGTTCCCGGCGCCCGGGCGCATGCGGCCGGCGGCGATGAGCTGCTGAGGCGCCTGCGGCGTTTCCAGTCGGACTACTTCCCCCGCCACCAGCAGCGGTTCCAGGACCTGGTGGCGCAGGGCCAGCATCCCAAGACGCTGTTCATCGGGTGCTCGGATTCGCGCGTGGTGCCCTACCTGCTGACGGGAGCGGGCCCGGGCGAGCTTTTCATTGTGCGAAACGTGGGCGCTTTTGTTCCCCCGTATGACGGCTCCTACGGCCTGCACGGCACCATGGCCGCCATCGAGTTCGCCGTCCTCAGCCTGCACGTGGAGCGGATCATCGTGTGCGGCCACAGCCACTGCGGCGCCATCCGGGCGTCCTACGAAGGTGTGCCCGACGAGGCCGTTGCACTCAAGGCCTGGCTGGAGCTGGGCCGCGAGGCCCTGCTGCCGGTGTGCCCGGTGCCGGAGGCGCTGCGCCGCACCGAGCAGCGGGCGGTGGTGCTGCAGCTCGAACGGCTCATGGCCTACCCCTTCGTCCAGCGCGAGGTGGAGGCCGGAAAACTCACGCTCCACGGGTGGCACTACGTGATCGAGGACGGAGAAATCCATGTGTTTGACGTCGAGCAAGGGGACTTCGTCCCGGCTTCGTTAGCCTCGAATGCTGGAACAGGGCCTTACCCGCATTTCGTGGAGCACGATGGACAGATCCTCAGCGTTTGACCTGGCTGGCCTTGCCTTGGCGGCTGGCCGGCCGCGGGTTCCTGCCCTGGTGCCAGGCCGATGGGGGCCCGTTCTGCATCGACAAGATGCTCGGCCATGCTTTCAGTGGGGAAGTCGCCAAAGGTCTATTCTTCAGGGGTGCGGGCAAGCTGCCGTTCGGCAGCGAGATCCGTCCTGTGTGCGCGACCTCATCCATTGGCTTTTGGGAAACGTGCGGCCCATCGCGCCGCAACAAGTCTGTATTGAAGGGATGCCTGCCTAAACATGAAACGCGAACCCGATCCCGGAGCCCTGCCCGCCCTGCCCTCGCAGCCCATCGGGCTGGACGTCCTGCGCGAGAAGTACCTGAAGGCTGACGAAGCCAACGAGCAGGATGTGTTCCACCGCGTGGCGCGCGCGCTCGCCAGCATGGAGCGCGAGCCGGTGCGCGCCGAGTTCGAGCAGCGATTTTTCGACAACCTTCGCACCGGCGCGATCGGCGCCGGGCGCATCATGAGTGCGGCCGGCACCACCTTGCAGGCCACGCTCATCAATTGCTTCGTTCAGCCGGTGGGCGATTGCATCCAGGGCGTCGACGACGACGGCTTTCCCGGCATCTACGAGGCGCTGCGCGAAGCCGCCGAAACCATGCGGCGCGGCGGCGGCGTCGGCTACGACTTTTCGCGCATCCGCCCGCGTGGCGCGGAAGTGCGCGCCACCGCCTCGCTCGCCTCGGGACCCTGCAGCTACATCGACGTGTTCGACCATTCCTGCGCCACCGTCGAGAGCGCGGGCGCGCGCCGCGGCGCGCAGATGGGCGTGTTGCGGATCGACCATCCGGACGTGCTGGAGTTCATCACCGCCAAGCGCAAGCCGGGCCGCTGGAACAACTTCAACGTCTCGGTGGCGGTGACCGACGAATTCATCCGCACCCTGCAGGCCGGCGGCGAATGGGCGCTGGTGCACCGCGCCAAGCCGGGCGCGGGCCTGCTGGCGCAAGGCGCCCACCTGCGCGCCGATGGCCTGTGGGTCTATCGCAGCGTTCCCGCGCGCGAGCTGTGGGACACGGTGATGAAGTCGGCCTACGACTTCGCCGAGCCGGGAATCCTGTTCGCCGACACGATCAACCGCGAGAACAACCTGCGGTACTGCGAGAAGATCACGGCGACCAACCCCTGCGGCGAACAGCCGCTGCCCCCCTACGGCTGCTGCAACCTCGGCCCGGTGATCCTGCCGCGCTTCGTGCGGCATCCCTTCGGCTTCGGCGGCGCCCCGCAGTTCGACTTCGAAGGCTTCGCCCAGGCCGTCACGCTGCAGGTGCGCGCACTGGACAACGTGCTGGAGCTCACCCACTGGCCGCTGCCCCAGCAGCGCGCCGAGGCCATGGCCAAGCGCCGCATCGGCGTTGGATTCACCGGGCTGGGCGACACCCTGGTCATGCTGGGGCTGCGCTACGACAGCCCCGAGGGCCGCGAGATGGCGGCGCGCATCGCGCGCGGCATGCGCGACACGGCATATGCCGCCTCGGTGGAGCTGGCGCGCGAAAAGGGCCCGTTCCCGGTGTTCGACGCCGGCAGCTACCTGGAGGCGGGCACCTTCGCCAGCCGCCTGGACGAGCCGCTCAAGCAATCGATCCGCGAGCACGGCATCCGCAACAGCCACCTGCTGTCGATCGCCCCGACCGGCACCGTGAGCCTGGCTTTCGCCGACAACGCCTCCAACGGCATCGAACCGGCATTCTCGTGGACCTACCGCCGCAAGAAGCGCGAGGGCGACGGCAGCACGAGCGAGTACGACGTGGAAGACCACGCCTGGCGCCTGTACCGCTCGCTCGGCGGCGACGTGGCGCGCCTGCCGGCCTCGTTCGTGTCGGCCCTGCAGATGTCGGCGGCCGACCACCTGGCGATGATGGAAGCGGTGCAGCCCTACATCGACACCGCCATCTCCAAGACGGTCAACATCCCGGCCGACTATCCCTACGACGACTTCAAGGGCCTGTACCTGGAAGCCTGGCAGGCCGGCCTGAAGGGCCTGGCGACCTACCGGCCCAACGACATCCTGGGCGCGGTGCTCGAGGTGCCCGCCACCGGCGCCATCGAACCGGAAGGCGCGCAGGCCGCCCGCGCGTCGGTCGATGCCATGCGTGCGGTGATCGAAAGCCGGCCGCAGGGCAACCTGCCCGCGGTGGTCGAGAAGATCGAATACTGGACGCAGCAGGGCCGCCAGCGCCTGTACCTGGTCGTATCCTTCCTGCCGCTGGACGACGGGCGCGAGCGTGCGATCGAATTCTTCATGCCGGTGGGCCAGAGCGTCGAGTCGCAGCAGTGGATCACCTCCAGCATGCGGCTGCTGTCGCTCGCCGCGCGCGGCGGCTTCCTCGAGCGGGCCCTGGCCGACATGCGCAAGGTCGCCTGGGACCGCGGGCCGGTGCGCCTGGGCACCTACGCCAAGGCCGATGGCACCCAGGTGCCGCTGTGGCACGACTCCGAGGTCGCGGCCATCGCCTACGCCATCCAGAACATCATCTCGCGCCGCCGGGGCGAGCCGGTGGCCGCGCTCGATCCGGCCGAGGCCCCGCCCGTGTCGACGGCGCTTCCGCAGACCATGGCCGGGCGCAAGTGCCCGGAATGCGGCGCCCACGCACTGATCCGCAAGGACGGCTGCGACTGGTGCTCGAACTGCGGCCATATCGGCGCCTGCGGATGAAGACGCTGGCCCCGGCCCCGGCGCACCGGCAGTCGCAGGAGGGCTGGACCTGGCGCATGCTGCTGGCTGCGCCGCACCGGCTGGCCTTCTTCCTGGCCATGCTGGTGCTCGTGACCTCGGGCCTGTGGTGGGCCGTGCTGCAGTTCGAACGCCTGTCCGGCGCCTTCGGCCTGGGCTACGAACTCCCGCCGACGGTGGTGCATGCCTCGCTGATGGTGTTCGGCTTCATGCCCCTGTTCTTCGCCGGCTTCCTGTTCACCGCGGGGCCGAAGTGGCTGGGCGTGCAGGCGCCGGCGGCGCGCGACATCGCCCTGCCCCTCGCGCTGATGGCCGGGGGATGGCTGGCCTGGCCGTTCGCCTCGCACGCCAGCGCGGCCGCGGCGATGGCCGCGCTGGTGCTGCCGATCGCCGGCATGGCCTGGATGACCTGGCGGTTCGGGCGGCTGATCTCCGCCAGCCGCGAGCCCGACCGCCTCCATGCCAAGGCGATCGTCACCGGGCTGGCCGTGGGCTGCGCCAGTCTGTGCGGCGTGCTCGCCAGCGTGTTCGCCGATGCGCCCCTGTTTGCACGCACGTTTGCCTACACCGGCCTGTGGGGCTTCATCACCGTGGTGTTCGTCAGCGTGGCGCACCGCATGATTCCGTTCTTCACTTCCAGCGCCTTGCCCATGGTGCGGGCCTGGCGGCCGTTCTGGGTGCTCTGGCTGCTGCTGGGACTGGCCGGCTTCGAGGCGGTGGCCACCTGGCTGGAACTGTTCACCGGCGGGCCGGCCTGGCACGGCGTGCGCGGCGCGATGGAAGTCACGGTCGGCGGCGTGGTGATCTGGCTGGCCTTCGCCTGGGGCCTGGTGCAGAGCCTGAAAGTGCGGCTGGTGGCCATGCTGCACCTCGGATTCAGCTGGCTGGGCGTGGGCCTGGTGCTGTCCGGCGCCTCGCACCTGGTGCAGGCGCTCACCGGGCAGGCATGGCTGGCACTGGGCGGCCTGCACGCGGTGACCATGGGCTGCCTCGGTTCCCTGATGATGGCGATGGTCACGCGCGTGTCCTGCGGCCACGGCGGACGCCCGCTGGTGGCGGACGACCCGGTCTGGGCGCTGTTCTGGCTGCTGCAGGCCGCGACGACGCTGCGCATCGCGGCGGCCGTGCCCACCGGCGCGGCACCGGTGCTGACGCTGGCCGCGGCCCTGCTGTGGGCCGGCGTGCTGGCCGTGTGGGGCTTCCGCTATGGATCCTGGTATGGACGCGCGCGTACAGACGGACGTGCTGGCTGACCACGCCGCCTCCGCGGCCTGGGCCATGGCGCTGCTCGAAGCGCGCCAGACCATCCTGCCCAAGCGGCTGGAGGCGCCCGGACCCGACGCCGGCCAGCTGCGGCAGATTCTCGCGGCGGCCGCGCACGCACCCGACCACGACCGGCGGCTGCCCTGGCGCTTCGTGATCATTCCCGAAGCGCGGCGCGCCGACCTGGCCGAAGCCTTCGCGCAGGCGCTGCAGGAGCGCGATGCCCAGGCCACGCCGGCCCAACTGCAGCAGGCGCGCGATAAGGCCTTTCGCGCGCCCCTGCTGATGCTGGCCGTGGCGCAGCTGGCGCCGGCCGGCGACGAGATCCCGGATGTGGAGCGCTTCATTTCCGCGGGCTGCGCGGTCCAGAACATGCTGCTCGTGGCGACCGCGCAGGGCTACGGCTCGGCGCTCACGAGCGGCAAGGCGATGGGCTCGGCGCCGCTGCCGGCGCTGTTCGGGCTGCGCCCCGACGAGCAGGCGCTGTGCTTCATCAGCGTTGGCACGCCCGCGGCGCGCCGGCCCGCCCGCCATCGGCCGCAGCCGCACGAGTACACCAGTGAACTGGGGAACGAAACATGAGCCAAGTGGTTGGCATCAGCCCGCCGGGCGCCAAGCTGGCCGCCGGATTCGAGCAACCCTTCGAGATGCTGCACGCCTGCCACGAGCGGGTCGAGCGCATGCTGGCCCTGCTGCAACGGCTGCGCGAACACGTGCGCGCGCAGGGTGGCGACGAGCAGGCGCGGCAAGCCGCACGCGACGTGATGCGCTACTTCGACACGGCCGCGCCCAAGCACCACGAGGACGAGGAACTGCATGTCTTCCCGGTGCTCATCGCGCTGGACGACGAGGCCGTGGCGCAGGTGGTCGCGCAGCTGCAACAGGATCACCTGCAGATGGAACGACACTGGCGGGCGGCGCGCGGGCTGCTGCTGGAGCTGGCCGAGGGCCACCGCGCCGCCTTCGACCGGGCCGACGAGGCCGTGCTCGATGCCTTCGCGGGCCTGTATGCCGGCCACATCGAAGCCGAGGAATCGATCGCCTACCCGCGCGCGGCCGCCCTGATCGAAGGCGAGCGCCTGCAGTCCATGAGCCGCGACATGATGGCCCGCCGCGGCCTGGTCGACAGCAAGCGCTGAAGTAGGGTTTCCTGTCGCGCAGATGTCCGACATTTCGCTGCGCCGTAAGGGACACTAGCCTCATGGATTTCAGCCACAGCCCCCGTGCCCTCGACCTGCGCGGCCGCCTGCAGCAATTCATGGAACGCTACCTGCTGCCCTACAACGCGGCCTGGCATGCCGCCGTGCAGCGGGGCGAATTCCCGCCGCCCTTCCTGGAGGACCTGAAATCCCTCGCGCGCGAGGCAGGCCTGTGGAACCTGTGCCTGCCGATGCTGCGCGAAGGCGAGCCGGGCACGCGCCTGTCCAACCTCGACTACGCGCCGCTGGCCGAGACCATGGGCCGGCTGCCGTGGGCGGCCGAGGTCTTCAACTGCAGCGCGCCGGACTCCGGCAACATGGAACTGCTGCATCGCTTCGCTTCGCCGGCGCAACGCGAACGCTGGCTGGCGCCGCTGCTGGCTGGGGAGATCCGCTCGGCTTTCGCGATGTCGGAACCCGACGCGGCCTCGTCCGACCCGACCAACCTGCAAACCACGGTCCGGCGCGACGGCGAGGATTTGGTCGTGAACGGACGCAAGTGGTTCATCACCGGCGCCGCGCATCCGCACTGCCGGCTGCTGATCGTGATGTGCCGCAACGACGGCGGGCCGGCCGACACGCACCGCAGCCACAGCATGGTGCTGGTGCCCATGGAGGCCGCCGGCGTGCAGGTCGAGCGCAACATCCCGGTGCTGCACCACCAGGCGCCCGAAGGCCACTGCGAGATCCTGCTGCGCGAGGTGCGCGTGCCGGCCGACCACCTGCTTGGCACCTGGGGCGAAGGCTTCGCCATGGCGCAGGCGCGCCTGGGCCCCGGGCGCGTGCACCACTGCATGCGCACCATCGGCCAATGCGAACTGGCCCTGGAACTGGCGGCCGAGCGCACGCTGGAGCGCCGCGCCTTCGGCCACTACCTCAGCGATTACTCCAACGTGCAGGAGTGGCTCGCGCAGTGCCGCATCGAGATCGACCAGGCGCGGCTGCTGGTGCTGCGCACGGCCTGGGCGCTGGACCACGGCGAAGAGAAGCCGCAGCAGTTGCGCGCGCAGGTGGCTGCGATCAAGGTGGTGGCGGCGCAGTTGCAGACACGCGTGGTCGATCGCGCGATCCAGGCCTTCGGCGCCATGGGCCTGTCGCCCGACACGCCCCTGGCCTACCTGTGGACCTGGGGCCGCGCGCTGCACCTGATGGACGGGCCCGACGAGGTGCACCTGCGCACCGTCGCCCGCCACGAACTAGCGCAGGCGCGGGAACGCATGGGCAGCGGCAGTGCCTGGTTCACCACGCCCCAGCAGATGGCGGCGGCGCCCCGGATCAAGTAGGCAGGCGCCGCTCGGGCCTCACCACAGGGGCTTGCCGATGTGCTCCGCAAATGCGGAGTACATAAGGTTGAAGCTGATGCTGATCCGCTCTTGCCCGCTGGTGCTGGCGTCGACGGAATGCTCCAGCCAGGAAGGAAACATCAGCAGGGTCCCCTGGCTCACCCGGACCACGACCTGGTCGGTGTTCTCGGCCGTGAGTTCGACGACCGGCGGCCGGATCACCCGGGCTTGGATGCGCGGGTCGTGGAAGTTGATGGTGTCCGCCCCTGGCGGTGTCCGGAGGTAATAGACGCCGCTCAGGACGTTGTTGGGGTGCGTGTGCGCCCGGTGCATGGCGCCCTCGGCGAGAACGGTGGCCCAGCACCCCGTGATCTCCAGTGCGTCGTAGCCGATTCGCCAGAACCGCAGGATGCTCCTTGCCACATGGCTGACGCACGCACAGAGGTCCTGCAGTTCCGGGCGCGCGTGCAGCGTCTGTTCCGACTGCCAGCCCTGGCCGGCTGCGAGCGCCGGCCGGTCGCGCCGCAGTTGACCGAGCAGCGGGACGAGCTTCGCATCCATCGCGTCGCGAAAGTCCGCCTTGAGCTCGAACCTCCAGACCAGGGTGGGAAACATCGGAATGACATCGGATGTCTCAAGCCATAGATCGCGGGTCGTGACCATCAACAGCTTCCGGCAATTTCCATTCCCGTCAGTGCGGCTCCGGCGCGAGGAACTCGCGACGGCGCCTGCTCATCGGCGCGCGCGCATCGATAGCGGATCAGCAGCGCCGGCTCGTCATGCCGGAGCCTGGCGTGCGACCAGCACCGGCAGGGGCGATTGGGCGACCACCTTCGCCGCGACACTGCCCAGCATCAGGCGCGAGATGCCGCTGCGGCCATGCGAGCCCACCACGATCAGGTCGGCCTGCTCTTCCACGGCTGCCTGCACGATGCTGTCGGCGGCGTGGGCGTCCTCGCCACGGCGCAGCTGCAGGTCCGCGGGGCCCCCGGCCTTCGCGCACAGCGCGCTGACGCGCGCATGAGCCTGGGCCGCCTGCTCGTAGGCCTGGCTCATGTAGGCCTGGAAGCCGACGGCGCTGGCTTCGCCCACCCCCAGGTAGGGATAGGGTTCGATCACGAACAGCACCGTCAGCCGCGCCGCGTTCTCCCGAGCCAGCGAAACTGCCAGCAGGGCTGCCTGCTCGGATGCGGGTGAACCGTCGGTGGCCAGCAGAATGTTCTTGAACACGATTTGACCTCGCAGGAAATTGAGCGTGCCCCAATGGTGACGCGGCTCGCCGGCGGCGCACTTGACTTGCCTCAACTGAGCCTCGGCGCCCCCTGCCGAATGGTTTGCAAAGGGCCCAAGCGTGGGATGATGGGGGCGGCTCGCGAATTTCGTCCACAACCGCAACCACAGCCATCCATGGACACCTACGACCCCAGCATGTCGGCCCGCTTCCGGGATCTGCTCGTCGCCCGCGCGCGCGAGCTTGGTGAAATCCTCCACCATGAGGCAGACGGCGCCGGCGAGGATCCCACGCGCGAAGTCGGCGACTACAAGGACGCCGCCGGCCAGGAAGCGATCGCGGCCGTGGATGCCGCGCATGCGGCGCACGCCGGACGCGAGCTGAAGCAGATCCGCGCGGCCCTCGAGCGCATCGCCGACGGCAGCTACGGCCAGTGCCTCGATTGCGGCGAGCCCATCGACCTGCGACGGCTGCTGGCCCTGCCTGCGACGCCGTTCTGCACCGCATGCCAATCGGCCCACGAGCACGGCGGCGAAAGGCGCTGATCATGTTCAAGCACATTCTGCTGGCGACCGACGGTTCCACGGCGTCCGAACGCGCGGCCCGGATGGCCGTGCAGCTGGCGCGCTCGCAAGGCGCCAGGCTCACCGCGGTCCATGTGGTGGACGCCATTCCCTATCTCGGCATCGGCGACACCAATCCCATGGGCCTGCACGCTTACCTGTCGGCCGGGCGCGAGCATGCGGCGGCGGCGCACGCCAAGGTGGCGGCCCTGTGCGCCGAAACGCAACCTGCGCTGCCGGTGGAACTGCGGCTGGTGGAGAACGCCCCGACCATCAAGGGCATCCTGGACACCGCCGAGCGCGAAGGCTGCGACCTGATCGTGGCCGGAACGCACGGCCGCACCGGCCTCGAGGGCCTCCTGATCGGCAGTGTCGCGTCCAAGCTGGTGAGCACGGCCCCTACGCCGGTGCTGATCGTGCGTTGACGGCTCGATGATCGAAGCCGGGACGGTTCCTCCCCCCAACACCCTGCGCCTCAAGCGCATGGGCATCGACAGTTACCAGGAGCCCGTGCTGTACACGCGGCGCGACTGCCATGTGTGCCTGTCGGAAGGCTTCGAGGCGCAGTCCCGCGTGGAGATCTCGCTGGAGGGGCGGCGCATCGTCGCCACGCTCAACGTCGTCGATGGCCCGCTCCTGGACGAGTCCGAAGCCGACCTGTCCGAAGCGGCCTGGCGGCTACTGCGCGCGCAGCCCGGCGACACCGCGACGCTGCGCCACCCGCCGCCGCTGGAGTCGCTCGGCCATGTGCGCGCCAAGGTGTATGGCCGCCGCCTCACGCCGGCCGCCTTCGACGCCGTGATCGCCGACGTCGCGGCCGGGCGCTACTCCGACCTGCAGCTGGCCGCGTTCGTCACGGCCTGCGCGGGCGAGCGTCTGGACCTGGAGGAGACCGTCGCGCTCACGCGCGCCATGGTGAACGCGGGCGAGCGCATGCGCTGGAGCGACGGGCTCGTGATGGACAAGCACAGCGTCGGCGGCCTGCCCGGCAACCGCACGACCATGCTGATCGTGCCCATCGTCGCGGCCTGCGGCCTGCGCATGCCCAAGACGTCTTCGCGGGCCATCACCTCCCCGGCCGGCACCGCCGACACCATGGAGACGCTGGCGCCGGTGGAACTGGACGTGCCTCAGATCCGCAAGGTGGTCGACGCGGCCGGCGGCTGCATCGTCTGGGGCGGTGCCGTGCGCCTGAGCCCGGCGGACGACGTGCTGATTCGCGTGGAGCGCCCGCTGGACCTGGACAGCCAGGGCCAGCTGGTGGCCTCGGTGCTGTCGAAAAAGGCCGCCGCCGGCGCGACGCACGTGCTGATCGACATGCCAGTCGGGCCCACCGCGAAGGTGCGCAGCGCGCCGGCCGCGGAAGTCCTGGCCAGACAACTCTCGCTGGTCGGCGAAGCGCTGGGCATGCGCGTGCGGGTCGCACACACCGACGGCAGCGCCCCGGTCGGGCGTGGCATCGGCCCGGCCCTGGAAGCGCGCGATGTGCTGGCCGTTCTGCGGCACGAATCCAATGCGCCCGGCGACCTCACGCAGCGCGCGGTGCACCTGGCCGGCGAGCTGCTCGAATTCGGCCAGGCCGCCAGGGAAGGCCAAGGCGCCGCGCTGGCCTCCGCCGTGCTCGCGGACGGCCGCGCCTGGCGCAAGTTCCAGCAGATTTGCGAAGCGCAGGGCGGCATGCGCGAGCCCCCCCGTGCGCCGCACACGCTGCCGGTGGCCGCGGCGCGCAGCGGCTCGGTCATCTCGATCGACAACCGCCGGCTGGCGCGCGTGGCCAAGCTCGCGGGCGCGCCCAAGAGTCCCTGTGCCGGCATCGACCTGCTGGTGCAGCACGGGGACTTCGTGGAGCGCGGCCAACCGCTGTTCGTCTTGCATGCCGCCTCGCCCGGCGCGCTCGCCTATGCGGCCGAGTACGCGCGATCGCAGCCCGACACGATCCACGTCGTGGAGGACGCCTGATGCTGATCGTCGCCCTGCCCGGCGCTGCCCGCCTCGCCGCCACGCTCGCCGCCGAGCTGGGCTGCCCCACCAGCGCGCTGTTCGCTCGCCGCTTCCCCGATGGCGAGACCCTGGTGCGCCTCGACGCCGCTGTCGAGGGCGAAGCGGTGGTCTTCGCGGGAAGCCTGGAACGTCCCGACAGCAAGACCCTTCCGCTGGTATTCGCCGCCGATGCCGCGCGTGAACTGGGTGCCGCCAAGGTCGGCCTGGTCGCGCCCTATCTCGCCTACATGCGGCAGGACGACCGCTTCCATGCCGGGGAAGCCATCAGTTCGCGCAGCTACGCCTCCGTGCTGTCGTCCCACCTTGACTTCCTGGTCACCGTGGATCCGCACCTGCACCGGTGGCGCGCACTCTCCGACATCTACACGATTCCGACCCAGGTCGTGCCTGCCGCCCCTGCGATCGCGGCCTGGATCGCCGCCAACGTGCCGGCGCCGCTGGTGGTGGGGCCGGATGCCGAAAGCGAGCAATGGGCGGCGGAGGTCGCGCGCCTGGCCGGCGCGCCCCATACCGTGATGCGCAAGACGCGCCACGGTGACCGCAAGGTCGGGGTCGAGTTGACCGAGCCCGGCCCCTGGCCCGGCCGGACACCGGTGCTGGTCGACGACATCATCTCCACCGGGCACACCCTGATCGCCGCGGCGCGGGCGCTGCGTGGAGCGGACGCCGGGCTGGGCGCGCCGGTCTGCATCGGCGTGCATGCGCTGTTCGATGCCGCCGCGCTCGAACGGATGCGAGCGGCCGGCATCGCGCGCGTGCTGACCTGCGACACCGTGCCGCACGCCAGCAATGCGATCGCCGTCGGTCCGGCGCTGGCGCAGGCCGCGCGGCAGCAGGCCGCGGCGTGATATGAGCAAACGCATCCTGGTCATCCAGGGCCACCCGGACCCGGCCGGCGCGCACCTGTTGCATGCCCTGGCCGACGCCTACACCGACGCAGCCCGCCAGGCGGGGCACGCGGTGCGCACCACGCGCATCGCCGAACTGGACTTTCCGCTGCTGCGCAGCCAGCAGGAGTGGGAGCAAGGCGAGTTGCCGGCCGCGCTGCAGCAGCCGCAGCAGGACATTGGCTGGGCCGAGCACATCGTCCTGTTCTTCCCGCTGTGGCTGGGCGACATGCCGGCTCTGGTCAAGGCCTTCCTGGAGCAGGTGGCGCGCCCGGGCTTCGCCTTCCACTACAAGGACGGCGGCTCGCCCTTCAGCGCCAAGGGCCTGAAGGGCCGCACGGCACGGGTGGTCGTCACCATGGGCATGCCCGCGCTGGTCTATCGCTGGTACTTCCGCGCGCACAGCGTCAAATTGCTGGAGCGCAACATCCTCGGCTTCGTCGGCATCGCGCCGGTCAATGAAACCCTGATCGGCATGGTGGGCAAACTGAAGGAGGACGAGGCGGAAAAGTGGAAGCGCAAGCTCGCACGGCTGGGCGAACTGGGTGACTAGGGCCGGGGCCGGGCCCGGGTCGCCGTTGACTTGACGAAGATCAGGATCGAGGAACCCTCGCCGCTGTACGCTGTGCGTCAACATGGGACGGCATAAGCTTCACGACGACCTGCAGGCGATGCTGACGGGCACGCTGCTGGCTGCATTCGGCATCGTCCTCTTCAACGAAGGCGGGCTGCTCGCCGGCGGCACCGTGGGGCTGTCGCTGCTGCTGAACTATTCGACCGGCCTGGAGCTTTCGCTGTCCTTCGTGCTGGCGAACGCGCCCTTCTATGCCTTGGCCTGCTGGCGAATGGGGCGCGAATTCACGTTCAAGACCATCACCTGCGTGTCGCTCACCGCGCTGTTCGTGCATGTGCTGCCGCGGGTCATGGTGTTCTCGCACGTGTCGCCTTTGGCCGCCGCGGTTTTCGGCGGGCTGCTCGTGGGCGTGGGCATCCTCGTGCTGTTCCGCCACACGGCAAGCCTGGGCGGACTCAACGTGCTGGTCTTGTATGCGCACAAGCGCTGGGGCGCCAGCCCGGGCCGGCTGCAGCTGGCGCTGGACGCGGCCATCCTCCTGGGCGGCGCGCTCGCACTGGGAGACTTTCGGCGCCTGCTGCCGTCGATCCTGGCGGTGACCGTGCTCAACATGGTGCTGGCCTTCAACCACCGGCCCGGCCGCTACTCGCCCGCGACCTGAGCGAAGGCCGCGCAGGGCGTCCCGCGCGGACTCGGCGGATCGTGCATACACTCCAGCCATGACCATCGACTGGAATCATTTCACGCCCTGGGCCTCGCTGGCCGGCGGGCTGCTGCTGGGACTCGCCACGGCGGCCTTCATCCTGCTCAATGGCCGGGTGCTCGGCATCAGCGGGATCGCCGGCGGACTGGTGCGGCTGCGCCGCCATGACACGCTCTGGCGCCTCGCCTTCGTGCTGGGTCTGGTGACCGCGCCGCTGGTGTATGCGCTGCTGGCAGCGCCCGTGGCGCCGCGCATCGACGCCGGGTGGGGCACGCTCGCCGTGGCCGGACTGCTGGTCGGGGTCGGCACGCGCTATGCGTCGGGCTGCACCAGCGGCCATGGCGTGTGCGGCCTGTCGCGCCTGTCGCCGCGCTCGCTGGTCGCCACGCTGGCCTTCATGGCTGCCGGCGTCATCACCGTGGCCACGGTCCGTCATCTTCTGGCTTGAAGCGGGCGACACCATGAGCAAGCAGCGCATTCTCGAATTCCTGATCGGCCTGCTGTTCGGTCTCGGCCTGATGGTCTCGGGCATGACCGACCCGGGCAAGATCATCGGCTTCCTCGACCTGTTCGGCACCTGGGACCCCTCGCTCGCCTTCGTGATGGCCGGCGCGGTCCTCGTAGGCGCGTTGGCCTTCGCCGTGGCCCGCAGGCGCACCAGCACCCTCCTCGGCGGCGCCTTCGACCTGCCGTGGTCGCGTGACATCGACAGCCGGCTCATTGCCGGCAGCGTGGTGTTCGGCGTGGGATGGGGCCTGGCGGGTTTCTGTCCCGGTCCGGCGCTGGTCTCGCTGGGCACGGGCAACCTCAAGGCGGTCGTGTTCGTGCTGGCGATGCTCGCCGGCATGGCCGTCTTCGAGCTGCTCGAAGGACGCATGCGCCGCACTGCCGGCGCAACGACCTGACCCCGTTACGAAGGGGTCTCAGCCCTGGGCGCCGCGCCCGTGTGGCTCGCGCCAGGGCGCAGGGCCTTCATGCGGCACATGGCCGGGCGAAGGCTGGTGCGCGGGAAGGTGCGCGCGCAAGGCCTTCACCTCCCGCTCCAGCGCCTCGATCCGGTTCAGGTACTCGATGATCAATCCGACGGTGAACAGGTCGAGGTCAAAGGCACGGCGCAGGCGCGTGGCGTGGCGCAGCGGCACGACCCATTCGGCACTGAACACCAGGGTCTCGCCGGCCACGGGCTGGAGCGCCCCATAGTCCAGCAGCTCCTTCAGTTCATCCTCCGAGATCCGGCACGCGCTGCACAACTCCTGGGCCGGGATGGTTTCGTGCACATCGAGCCGGTGCCATTCAGTGGCTTGAACTTTCACTGGAACCCTCCTTGGCGGCGACCGCGCGCGGATTGAAACGCGAGGCCTGCGCCAGTTGCTCGACCAATTCGCGCTCGCGCTCGCGGGCGCTCAGCGTGGCGGGTGTATTTCACGCCGGCGTCTTGTGGAGCTCCCGGCCCACCCCCAGCGGCGCTGGCGTTGCCATCACGATGCGCGTGAACAGCTGCTCGTACGCCGGGTCGGCCACGCCGCCGGCCAGCGGGTCGCGCTCGTTCTCGAAGGTGCGATCGAGCTCGGCCCAGTCCGAGGGCTTGAGCACGCGCTCGGCCACCGGCAGCACTTCGGTCTCTTCCATGCGCATGTGCTCGAGGTAGAACCGGACGTAGGCCTGCAGATCCTTCGCGAACCCGGCGCGGCGCGATTCGCCGACCAGTTCCCAGGCCAGGAGCTGGTGCTGCAGCGCCCGGACGCGTCCTTCGCCCTGGACGTGGTCGATTTCCAGCTGCCGGATCACCGGCATCAGCTCAGGTGCCAGCCGCGCGAGCTTGGGGAACAGCAGGTTCGACTCCTTGGGATGGTGACGCTGCTCCGGAAATTCATCGATGTAGAAAAGCATGGCCCGCAGCAGGTCGAAAAAGCGTCCGGGCTCGCCACCCGGGCCCTGTTCGACCAGGGGCAGCATGGACCGCAGCACCGCCGCCACGGCCACATGCTCGTCATGGATCACCTGCAGGGCGGCCGGGGTTCCCATGATGTGCCGCCGTCCTAGTGCACCCGGGTCTCGAACATCCGCGTCAGGCCTTCGAGATCGGTGATGCGGATGTGCTTCTTGTCGACCTCGAGCAGACGCTGCTGCTGGAAGGCCGAGAAGGTACGGCTCACGGTTTCCAGCTTCATGCCCAGATAGCTGCCGATCTCGGCGCGCGACATGCGCAGGTGGAACTCGCACGGCGAGTAGCCGCGCGCCTTCATGCGCTGCGACAGGTTCAGCAAGAAGGCCGCCAGGCGCTCTTCGGCGTTCATGCTGCCCAGCAGCATCATCAGGCTGTGCTCGCGCACGATTTCCCGGCTCATCAGCCGCGCCACCACCATCTGCAGGTTCGGGCTCTGCTGGGCCAGCTCGTTCAGGTGGGCATACGGGATCGCACAGACCTCGGTGTCCTCCAGCGCCGTGGCACTGCTCGCGTACTTGCCGGCCGCCAGGCCGTCCAGGCCCATCAGCTCGCCGGCGATGTGCAGGCCGCTGACCTGCTCGCGGCCGTCGGCCAGCATCAGGCTCGACTTGAAAGTGCCGCTGCGCACTGCGTAGATGAACTGGAAGCGGTCGCCCTCCCGGTACAGCACCTCGCCGGCGGCGATCTTGCGGCGGGCGAACTTCAGGCCGTCCAGGCGCTCCACCTCGGGGCCCGTCAAACCGCAGGGCAGGCAAATGTCCTTCAGATGGCAGCTTGAACACTGCGTCTTGATCGCTGCCACCGGTATCGGCCTCGCCGATGCGGGCGCGATCGGGATGGTGCGGGGTGCTTTTTCGGCGGCGATGGTAGACATGAGTTTCTTCTCTTTCGGTGATGTCAAATCGTTGCGTGGTTCGGCGCGTCGTTCACGACCCGGGCCAGCTGGTCGAACTCCGTGGACTTATCGAGGAAGCACACGGCCCCGGCGCCCAGATAGCGCTTGCGGTACGCCGGGTTGGAGTTGTTGCTGAAGACCACGAAGGCAATCTGTGGATTGGCGGAACGAACCTTGCGCAGCACTTCGAGACCTTGGCCTCCGACAAGCTGCACGTCAAGCACGACCACATCGGGCCTCGTTTCAAGAATTCCGTCGATGCACCCCTGCGGCGTCTCCCCCTCGCCCACGATTCGCGCATCGATGGACGAAAGCATGTCGGCGACGCGGACCCGGATCGGACCGGAGTCGTCGGCGAGAAAGACCTTGATGGGAGCGGCACTGAACATGCCGTTACTTTGCCCGGCCCCCCCATGCACCGGCATCGGCGTCCGCTGAATCGGCGCTCGGAAGGCTCCGATTCGGAAGCGGCGCGCCGTCCGAGTCTGCCTAGGAATCGTCCTAGGCGCGCCGGCTAGTCTTGGGCGCGGTGCTTAGGCGATATCGTCGCCGGCCAGGCCGTGGCGAATCGCGTAGCGAACAAGCTCGCTCTGGTTGTGCAAGCCCAGCTTTTGCATCAGGTTGGCCTTGTGGGTGCTCACGGTCTTGACCGACAGCTTCAGCTGCCCGGCGATGTCGGTCACCGAAACGCCTGCCACCAGCTGCCGGAATACCTCGAACTCACGATCGGACAGGGTCTCGTGCGGCGGCTTCTCGCCACCTGGCATGGCGCCCAGCGCCAGCTGCTCCGCCACCTCGGCGCTGATGAAGGCGCCACCGGCAGCGACCTTCTGGATGGCCTGCACCAGCTGCGCGGGGGCACTTTCCTTGGTCAGGTAGCCGCTCGCGCCCGACTTGATGGCGCGCACGGCATATTGCGTTTCCTGGTGCATGCTCAGCACCAGGATGCGCAGTCGCGGGCGCTCGGACTTGACCAGCTTGATGAGCTCCATGCCGCTGCGGCCCGGCATCGACAGGTCCAGCACCAGCACATCGAACTCGCGCTCGCGCACCAGCCGGATGACCTCATTGCCGTCGGCGGCCTCGGCCTCGACCTGCAGGCCCGGGGCCTCCGCAACAATGCGCTTGAGGCCTTCGCGCACGATGGCATGATCGTCGGCGATCACCAGCCGGATCATGCGCCCGCCTCCGTCCGCCGCACCGGGATGAAGGCATCGATGACCGTCCCCTGCTCGGGCCGGCTGTGCACCACCACGCTGCCCTTCAGCAGCTGCACCCGTTCGCGCAGGCCCGCCAGCCCCATCGACTGCGGCTTGCGCGGCGCGCCCGTGTCGAAGCCGACGCCGTCGTCCTGCACCTTCAGGCGCAGCCCGCCTTCCACCGGCGCGATGCTGACCGTCACTTTGCTCGCCCGGGCATGCTTGGCGACATTGACCATCGATTCCTGGACGATGCGAAACACCGCTGTCGCATAGGGTTCGGCGAGTTCGAGCTCCTCGTCGGCATCGATCCGGCACACGACGCCAGAGCGCTGCGTGAAGTTCTGCGCCAGCCATTCGATCGCGGGCATGAGCCCGAGGTCGTCCAGCACCAGCGGACGCAGGTCGGCGGCGATGCGCCGAGTCGAGGCCACCGCGGTGTCCAGCATGCCCAGCATGTCGCCGATCCTGTGCAGTGCGCCTTCCGGGTCGCGCCTGAGGTTGTCCTTGAGCCAGTTGGCGTCCATCTTGAGCGCGGTCAACTGCTGCGCCAGCTCATCGTGCAGTTCGCGGGCGACGCGGCTCTTTTCCTGCTCGCGGATGGCGCTCGCCTGGGCGGCGAAGGCCGCCAGGTCTTCCTGGGCGCGCACGCGCTCGGAGACGTCGCGCAGGATGACGGTGTAGAGCTTGCCCTCCGGCGTGTCGAGCTGGGAGATCGACGCGTCCATCGGAAACTCCTGTCCGCCCTGGCGCAAGCCGTGCAACACCATCTCCCCGCCCATGCGGCGGGATGTGGTGCCGGTGGTGCCGAAGCGCCTCATGTGGGCGGAGTGGCTGGCGCGGAAGCGCTGCGGGATCAGCATGTCCAGCGGCTGGCCCATGACCTGCTGCTGGGGCCAGCCGAAGGTCTTCTCGGCCGCGCGGTTGTACAGGACGACGCGCTGCGCCGCATCGACCGTGATGATGGCGTCCATCGCCGAGTCGAGCATGCCCGCCAAGCGGGCGGCCGCGTTCTGGTCGGTAATCGATGAATTCGACAAACGGTAAACCCCTTCACGGGGAATTTACCGCATCTTGCAAAGCCGCCGGTCCGGCAGGGCAGGCCTACGGCGTCCGGGAACTCAGCGAACCGGGGCAGCCTTCCGGCCGTTGCGAGGGATCGAACGGGCACTCGTTGACTTCGGCCGGCCGCATGTGCAGCAGGATGGCCAGCGCGCAGGGCCCCAGGCTCACCACCCAGAACACGAAAAAGGACACCGTATAGACGCTGCGCCGCGACCAGCCCAGCGGGCCTCCGCCCCACTGAAGCTCCAGCGGGTCCGCGACGGCGAAGACGATCAGTTCGAGCATGCAGGCCGCCAGAAAGGCCGGCCAGGCAACCCAACCCAGGCGCTGCAGCCACATGGACATGGCTATTTCCTTTCCGCCGCGGGCGTGGCGGCGTGATTGCGGCCTTGCTGCGCCGGCAGGTGCGCGCGTTCGCGCGCCAGCTGCTGGTTGATCTCGAGTCCCTGGCGGTAGTAGTCCTCGGCGATCACCGGATCGGGCGAAGACACCGCGAGCCACATCGTCACCACCCCTGCCACCACGACGGCCGCCGGACCGCTGATCAGCAGCCACACCTGGCCATGCTTCCACCAGGGCTTGGGCTCGTTCGGCTCGCTCATCGCTCTCTCCTTCAGGGATTGCCCGCCCTACCGCGGCACCAGGAAGACGGACTTTTCACTGACATGGGCATCGCCACTGGCCGCTCCGATCCTGAAATAGATCGGATGCGAACCGGGCGCTGCCGAACCATATGGTATCTGCAATCGCACGGCGACCCAGCGCGACTCGGCCGGCCCCACGCTCACTTCCGTCTCCGAAGCCACGGCGATACCCTGCAGGCCCTCGGCGCCGATGCGGTAGATCTGCGGCCGCTCGGTGGCGTTCATGATCTGCAGGCGATAGACGTTCTCGAGCTTTCCGCCTTCGACGATCCGCGACAGTGCAGCCCGGTCGCGCACCACATCCACCTTCAGCGGCGTGCGCATGGCCAGGCTGAAGGCCACCGCCAGGCACAGCGCGCCGAGCACGGCGGTGTAGATCAGCACGCGCGGGCGCAGGATGTGCCCCCAGATCTCGCGCCGGGTCCAGCCTCGCTTGATCGCGTTCTGGGTGGAGAAGCGGATCAGGCCGCGCGGGTACCCCATCTTGTCCATGACGCCGTCGCACACGTCCACGCAGGCGGCGCAGCCGATGCATTCGTACTGCAGGCCTTCTCGGATGTCGATGCCGGTGGGACACACCTGCACGCACAGGCTGCAATCGACGCAGTGGCCCAGCTGCAGCTGCTTGATGTCGGCCTTGCGCGAACGCGCGCCGCGCGGTTCGCCACGAGCGACGTCGTAGCCGACGACCAGCGTGTCCTTGTCGAACATCGCGCTCTGGAAGCGCGCGTACGGGCACATGTACTTGCACACCTGCTCGCGCAGGAAACCCGCGTTGCCGTAGGTCGCGGCGGCGTAGAACAGCACCCAGAACACCTCCCAGCCGCCCATGCGCGTCTGCAGGAATTCCAGGCCGAGCTCGCGAATGGGCG
The DNA here is from genome assembly GCF_001580455.1 of Ramlibacter tataouinensis. NCBI lineage: Bacteria > Pseudomonadati > Pseudomonadota > Betaproteobacteria > Burkholderiales > Comamonadaceae > Ramlibacter > Ramlibacter tataouinensis. The sequence continues at coordinate 4,379,748 of NZ_CP010951.1, read as the reverse complement.
TGAAATAGCCGACGAAGGTGAACCCGGTCCACATCGCCAGCGCGCCCCACAGGATGTGCTTGAACCACTTCTTGACCAGCTTTTCCATCGACATCGGCTGGCTGTCGAGCTTCATGCGGGCGGTGCGATCGCCTTCGACCTTGCGCTCGATCCACAGGAACATCTCGGTGTAGACGGTCTGCGGGCAGGCGAAGCCGCACCACAGGCGGCCGGCCACGGCGGTGAACAGGAACAGCGACAGCGCGCTGATCACCAGCAAGGCGGTGAGATAGATGAAGTCCTGCGGGTACAGGACGAAGCCGAAGATGTAGAAGCGCCGCGCCTCCAGGTCGAACAGCACGGCTTGGCGGTGGCCCCATTCCAGCCAGGGCAGCCCGTAGAAAATGACCTGCGTGAGCCACACGAAGGCCCAGCGCCACCATGCGAATCGGCCCGTGACGGAGCGCGGATAGATCTTTTTTTGCGCCTCGTAGAGGGACTGCATCTCGCCTTCGTCGTCGGCGAGCGGAACGATGGGTATCACTTTCATGGGTTGCGCATCTGCTGCGGCAGCAATCATGCGCCGGGAATCGGCGCTTCGCTTGACCTATGTCATGGCAAAAGATAACGCGGGACGGGAGCGGCGCGAACGCCCCTCCCGCCCCGCGGGAAATGGGTCCTGGCTGATCAGGGCGACTTGATGTTGGACAGGCCCCAGACGTAGGCGGCCAGCACGCGAATCTGCGCTTCGGTCAGCTTGGCCTCCTGCGCAGGCATCACATTGGTCTTGCCGGTATTGATCATGTTGACGATGGCCTGCTCGCCATATCCGTGCAGCCAGGTGTTGTCGGCCAGGTTGGGCGCGCCCACGGCCTGGTTGCCCTTGCCGTCGGCGCCGTGGCAGGCGGCGCAGGCCGCGAACTTGGGCTTGCCCAGCTGCGCGCGCAGCGAATCATGCGGCGCGCCCGACAGGCTCAGCACGTAGTTGGCGACGTTCTTCACGTCGTCAGCCGAACCGACCGCGGCCGCCATCGGCGGCATCGCGCCGTTGCGTCCCTTGGTGATCGTCTCGATGATCTTGTCGGGCGTGCCGCCGTGCAGCCAGTCCTTGTCGGCCAGGCTGGGAAAGCCCTTGCTGCCGCGCGCATCCGAGCCGTGGCACTGCGCGCAGTTGTTCATGAACAGGCGCTCGCCGATGGCCTTGGCATTCGCATCGCCGGCCAGATCCTCGACCTTCTTGGCCGTGAACTGCGCGTACAACGGCGCCAGGTCGGCCTCGGCCTGCTTCATTTCGGCGGCGTGCTCGCCGCGCGTGGTCCACTTGAGCTGGCCCTCGTAGCTGCCCAGCCCCGGGTAGGCCACCAGGTACAGCAAGCCGAAGATGATGGTGATGACGAACAGCCACATCCACCAGCGCGGCATGGGGTTGTTCAGCTCCGACAGGTCCTCGTCCCAGACGTGGCCCGTGGTGTTGTCGCTGTGCGAAGGCACCTTGGTCTTGGCGGTGACCCACAGCAGGACCGCGCAGCCGATGATGCCGGCGAGCGTGATGGCGGCAACCCAAACCGACCAGAAATTCGCGTTGAAATCGCTCATGCGTGTGCTCCGGCTTCTTATTGTTCGTGGCTGAATGGAATCTGCGCATCCGCTTCGAAGCGCTCACGATTGCGCCGCGAAAAGGCCCAGGCCAGGATGCCGATGAAGACCAGGAAAGAGACCACCGTCGCGGCGATGCGCAGGGTGTTGATGTCGATGTCCATGCGTCTGCTCCTTACTTCAGCGCCAGCCCGAGGCTCTGGAGATACGCCACGACGGCGTCCATCTCGGTCTTGCCCTTGACTTCGCCCTCCGCCTTGGAGATCTCGGCGTCGGTGTAAGGCACGCCCACCATGCGCAGCGCCTTCATGCGCGTCGGTATCGCCGCGGCGTCGACTGCGGTCTTCTCGAGCCAGGGATAAGCCGGCATGTTGGACTCGGGCACCACGTCGCGCGGATTGTTCAGGTGGACCTTGTGCCAGTCGTCGCTGTACTTACCACCCACGCGGTGCAGATCCGGTCCGGTGCGCTTGCTGCCCCACTGGAACGGATGGTCGTAGACGAACTCGCCCGCCACCGAGTAATGCCCGTAGCGCAGCGTCTCGGCGCGGAACGGGCGGATCATCTGCGAGTGGCAGTTGTAGCAGCCCTCGCGCAGGTACACGTCGCGGCCCGCCAGCTGCAGCGCGGTGTAGGGCTTGACGCCGTCCACCGGTTGCGTGGTGCTCTTCTGGAAGAACAGCGGCACGATCTCGACCAGGCCGCCGAAGGCGACCACGATCAGAATCAGCACGATCATCAGGAAATTGCTCGTCTCGATCTTCTCGTGCGAGAAACCGGTCGAGGATGAAGGATTGGCCATGGTTGTTCTTTCCTCAGGCGGTTTGCGGTGCCGGCACGGCGATGCGCACGGAGCGGCCGTTGGCCACGGTCATCGCGGTGTTCCAGGCCATGATCAGCATGCCGGTGAGGTACAGCAGGCCGCCGAAGACGCGGATCACGTAGAACGGATAAGTCGCCTTCACCGATTCCACGAAGGTGTAGGTCAGCGTGCCGTCGGTGTTGATGGCGCGCCACATCAGGCCTTGCATCACGCCGGCGATCCACATGGCTGCGATGTACAGCACGATGCCGATGGTGGCCACCCAAAAGTGCGCCTCGATCGCCTTCACCGAATACATCTGCTTCTGGCCGAACAGGCGAGGCAGCAGGTAGTAGATCGAACCCATCGAGATCAGGCCGACCCAGCCCAGGGCGCCCGAGTGCACGTGGCCGACGGTCCAGTCCGTGTAGTGCGACAGCGCGTTCACCGTCTTGATGGACATCATCGGGCCCTCGAAGGTGCTCATGCCGTAGAAGGACAGCGACACGATCAGGAAGCGCAGCACCGGGTCGTCGCGCAGCTTGTGCCAGGCGCCCGACAGGGTCATGATCCCGTTGATCATGCCGCCCCAGCTGGGCGCCAGCAGGATCAGCGAGAACACCATGCCGACCGACTGGGTCCAGTCCGGCAGCGCCGTGTAGTGCAGGTGATGCGGGCCGGCCCACATGTAGGTGAAGATCAGCGCCCAGAAGTGGACGATCGAGAGGCGGTAGCTGTAGACCGGACGCTCGGCCTGCTTCGGGATGAAGTAGTACATCATCCCGAGGAAGCCCGCGGTCAGGAAGAAGCCGACCGCGTTATGGCCATACCACCACTGCACCATCGCGTCCTGCACACCGGCATAGGCGGAGTAGGACTTCATCCAGCCCGCGGGCACTTCCGCGCTGTTGACCAGGTGCAGCAGCGCCACGGTCAGGATGAACGCGCCGAAGAACCAGTTGGCGACGTAGATGTGCCTGACCTTGCGGGTGCCGATGGTGCCGAAGAACACGATCGCATAGGACACCCAGACCAGCGTGATCAGGATGTCGATGGGCCATTCGAGTTCGGCGTATTCCTTGCCGGTCGTGTAGCCCAGGGGCAGGCTGATCGCCGCGGCGACGATCACCACCTGCCAGCCCCAGAACGTAAACGCTGCCAGCGACTTGGCGAACAGCGGCACGTGGCAGGTGCGTTGCACCACGTAGTAGCTCGTCGCGAACAGCGCGCAGCCGCCGAACGCGAAGATCACCGCGTTGGTGTGCAGCGGACGCAATCGGCCGTAACTCAGCCAGGGGATGCCGAAGTTCAGCTCGGGCCAGGCGAGTTGGGCGGCGATGAATACGCCGACCAGCATGCCGACCACGCCCCACACGACCGTCATCAGCGAAAACTGCCGCACGACGGTGTCGTTGTAGACGACTGCGGCTCCTGGATTCTTGTTCATGAAAAACACCTCTGATCGTAGGGTTGGAAGTGTTACGCGCGAGACACAGCAGAGATTTGATGAAAGTCAATCCGATTTCAGAATGCGTTCGCCCTCGGCTTCGATCGAGTCGAATTGACCACGCCACACCGCCCAGCCCAATGCGCCGAGGATGACGAGGCCGAGTGCGACGGAAAGCGGAATAAGAAGGAAAAGGATGTCCATCAGGAAGCCTCCGGAAGATGCGGGAGGCGCGCGAGCCGCGCCGAGTTGAGCACCACCAGCAGTGAACTGGCCGCCATGCCGAGGCCGGCGAGCCAAGGCGGCATCCAGCCGGCCACCGCCATCGGAACGCTGGCGAGGTTGTAGGCGGCCGCCCATGCGAGGTTCTCCCGCACGATGCGGCGGGTGCGCCGCGCCTGCGCCAGCAGCATGGGAATGGCTGACAGCTGCGCGCCCGAAACCACGAAGTCGGAGCGCGCCTGCGCCAGGGGCACCCCCTGCCCCATCGCGATCGAGACGTTGGCGCGCGCCAGCACCGGCGCGTCGTTCATCCCATCGCCAACCATGGCGACCACATGGCCCGACCCCTGCAGGCTGCAGACGTGCGCGAGCTTGTCTTCGGGCGTCTGCTCGGCACGGCTGGTGGCGATGCCGGTGCGCGACGCCAGCCGCACCACGGAGGCGGTGCGGTCGCCGGACAGCAACTGGACCTGCAGCTGGAGCCGCTGCAGGGCGCCGACCGCCAGGGGCGCATCGGAGCGCAGCGCCTCGTCGAACTCGAAGGTGGCGAGCCAGCCCTGCGCGTCGGCGAGGTGCGCCCGTCCGCCCTCGCCTTCCGGTTCGGCGGCCTGGCAAAAAGACGCCGAGCCCAGGCGCATGCGGCGCGCCGGCCCGTTTGCTTCAGCAAGGACCTCGCCTTCGACACCGCGGCCCGCGACTTCCACCACGCTCCCGGCCTGCCACGGCGTCTCGCCGGCCGCGCCCAGCACCGCGCGGGACACCGGGTGCAGCGAGTGGCTGGCCAGCGCGGCGGCCAGCGCGAGCGCCTCCCCGGCATCCAGGCCTGGCCGCGTGCGCACCGCCACCAGGGCGAGCCGCGGCTCGGTGAGCGTTCCGGTCTTGTCGAACACCACGGTGTCGACGGCGGCGCAGGTTTCCATGGCCTGCAGGCTACGCGGCAGGATGCCGCGGCGCGCCAGCGCGCCGGCAGCGGCGAGCGTGGCGGCCGGCGTGGCCAGCGACAGCGCGCAAGGACAAGTCACGATCAGCACCGCGATCGCCACGCCCAGCGCGTGGGCCGGACCTGCGGACCACCACCACGTGGCGGCAGCGGCGGCGGCCGCCAGCACCGCCAACAGGAACGGGGTGGCAATGCGATCGGCCAGTTGCGCCGACGCCGGCTTCTCCATCGACGCACGCTCCATCAGCGAGACGATTTCCGCAAAGCGCGTGTCGGCGCCGCAGCGGGTCACCTGCACCAGCAGCGGGCTGGTGAGGTTGTGGCTGCCGGCCACCACCTTGTCGCCCTGCCGGCGGGCCAGCGCGCGCGACTCGCCGGTGAGCAGCGCTTCGTCGACGCGGCTGTCACCCGCGAGCACGACACCGTCGGCCGGAAAGGCCTCGCCCGGCAAGACGCGGATGCAATCGCCCGGCGCGAGCTTGCGCACCGACACGCGCTCGAAGCCGCCCTGTGCGTCCTGCCGCTCCACCGACTCCGGCAGCCGCCGCGCCAGCGCCTCCAGCGATCCGGCCGTGCGGTCGCGCAGCCGCTGCTCCAGCAGGCGACCGGACAGCAGGAAGAACACGAACATGGTGATCGAATCGAACCACACCTCGGCGGCGAAAACGCTGCTGCCGTCGAAGGTGGCGGCGGTGCTCGCGGCGAAGGCGATCGCCAGGCCGAGCGCCACGGGCACGTCCATGCCCACGCGCAGGCGCCGCAGGTCGTGCCATGCCGATTGGAAAAACGGGCCGCAGGAGAACAGCATCACCGGCAGCGTCATCAGCCATGAGGCCCATCGCAGCAGGGCCTGGATGTCCGGCGTGATCTCGCCGGGCTCGGCGACGTAGGCCGGGACGGCATACATCATCACCTGCATCATGCAAAAGCCCGCGACCAGCCAGCGCCACAGCATCATGCGCTGCGCGCGGCGCCGGGGCGCTGCGGTGAGCAGGTCGCCGGCCGGGGCGGCCCCGTAGCCGCTGCGGCGCAAGGCGTGCCACCAGTCCGAAGGCTTGCCGGTGCCGGGCGACCACACCAGGCGGGCCGTCGCTGTGGCGCCATTGACCTGCACCTCGCGCACGCCGGCGCATCCGGCCAGCGCGTCTTCCACGGTCAGCGAGCAGGCCGGGCAGTGCATGCCCTCGATAGCGATGTGCGACTCCCAGGTGCCGGCCGGGGCGGCCAGCTCACGGCTGAACTCCTGCCACTGGGCAGGCTCATCCAGCGCCAGCCACGGGTCGTGCGCGCGTCGGGCAGGCGCATCCAGCGCCGCGGTGGCCAATTGCATGCGTCAAGGCTAGCCGCGCACATCTGCGCTTCGCTTGACCTTCATCAAGCGCTCCCCATGCTCGCGCGCCTTAAGCTGGGCTTGAGTGTGTGAAAGGAGCCGCTCCATGTACCAGCGAATCCTCATTGCGACCGATGGGTCGGCGCTGTCGAAAAAGGCCATCCGCCATGGCATCGGCCTGGCCAAGGCCGCCGGCGCCGAACTGGTCGCGTTGACCGTTGTCCCGCGGTACCCGATCAGCTACTTCGAGGGCGCCATCACCATCTCGGCGGACCAGATCGCGAGAACCGAGGCGGGCTGGGCCGAAAAGGCGCAGGAAGTGGTGGATGGCGCCTGCGACGCAGCGAATGCGGAAGGGCTGAAATGCAAGGCCGTGGTCGCGCGCTCCGACCTGGTGGCCGAATCGATCCTGTCCGCGGCGAGAAAGAACAAGTGCGACCTCATCGTGATGGCCTCGCACGGCCGCAAGGGCCTCAAGCGCGTACTGCTCGGCAGCGAAACCCAGCAGGTGCTCACGCACAGCCAGATTCCCGTGCTCGTGCTACGCTGAAAACTCAACAGGCAAGTTCAACAACCCAGAAGAGAAGAAACGGAGAAGAAGCGATGAAGATCCTCCTGGCGGTCGATGGCAGCAAGACGACGAAGAAGGCGCTGGCATTCCTTGCCACCCATGAAACACTGTGCGGTCCGAAGGACCAGCTGGTGGTGCTGCATGTGCAAGGCCCCGTGCCGCCGCGGGTGAAAGCCACGCTCGGCGCCGCAGTGGTGCGCGACTACCACCAGGACGAGGCCAGCAAGGTGCTCTCGCCCGTCGAACGCTTCCTCGACCGGCACGACATCAGCTATCGCACGACCTGGTGCATCGGCTCGCCCGCCGATGAGATCCTGGCCGTGGCCAAGCGGGAGAAGGCGCAGATGATCGTCATGGGCACCCACGGCCACGGCCTGCTCGGCCGCGCGCTGATGGGCAGCGTGGCGCAGCGCGTGGTCACCGGCTGCGACGTGCCGGTGCTGCTGGTGAAGTAATTCCCTAGAAGTCGGCGCCGCCGCCGCCGGACGCCAGGCTCTCGAACTTGGTGAGCTGCTTGATAAAAGCCAGCTTCACCGTGCCCGTGGGCCCGTTCCGCTGCTTGCTGATGATCACTTCCGAGACGCCGGGCTCCTTGGAGTCCTTGTTGTAGTAGTCGTCGCGGTAGATGAACATGATCACGTCGGCGTCCTGCTCGATGGCGCCGGATTCGCGCAGGTCGCTCATCATCGGCCGCTTGTCGGTGCGCGACTCCACCCCGCGCGACAGCTGCGACAACGCGATCACCGGGCAGCCCAGCTCCTTGGCCAGCATCTTGAGGCCGCGCGAGATTTCGCCGACCGCGGTGGCGCGGTTCTCGTCGCTCATGCCGGTGGACACGCTCATCAGCTGCAGGTAGTCGACCACGATCAGGCCCAGCTTGCCGCCGCACTGGCGCGCCAGGCGCCTGGCATTGGCCCGCAGCTCGCTCGTGGTGAGGCCCGGGGTCTCGTCGATGTGCAGCGAGATGTTGCGCAGCTTCTCGATCGCCTCGGTCAGCCGCGGCCATTCCTCGTCGGTGAGGCGCCCGGTTCGCAGGTGGGTCTGGTCGATGCGGCCGATCGAGCCGACGATACGCACCGCCAGCTGGCTGGCGCCCATTTCCATCGAGAACACCGCCACCGGCAGTTGCTCGTGCAGGGCCACATGCTCGGCGATGTTGATGGCCAGCGAGGTCTTGCCCATCGACGGCCGTGCCGCCAGGATGATCAGGTCGCCCGCCTGCATGCCGGAGGTCATGCGATCGAGGTCGTGGAAGCCGGAGGGCACACCCGTGATGTCGTTCGGGTTGTCCGCCATCTCCTGCACGCGGTCGAGCAGCTGCACCACCAGGGAATCCATTCCCTGGAAGCCCTGCTTCATGCGCGAGCCTTCCTCGCCGATGTTGAAGATCTTCTGCTCGGCTTCGTCGAGGATCTTGTCGACCGCCTTGCCCTGCGTGTTGAAGGCGGCGGTGGCGATCTCGTCGCTGGCGCTCACCAGCTTGCGGAGGATGGAGCGCTCGCGGACGATCTCGGCGTAGCGGCGGATGTTGCTCGCGCTGGGCACGTACTGCGCCAGCGAGTTCAGGTAGGCCAGCCCGCCGATTTCGTCGGCCTTGCCCTGCGACTGCAGCTGCTCGAAGACCGTGATCACGTCCGCCGGCTTGGTGGCGTTGATCAGCCCGCCGATGCTCCCGTAGATCAGCCGGTGCTCGTAGCGGTAGAAGTCGTTGTCGGTGAGCAGGTCCCCGACCCGGTCCCAGGCGCCGTTGTCCAGCAGCAAGCCGCCCAGGACGCTGGACTCGGCCTCGATCGAATGCGGCGGGATGCGCAACTGGGCGACCTGGCGGTCACGCGGGAAGTCATCGAGGGCGTCGGTCAGAACTGCGGACATGCGGGGACTTTCTCGTTCCTGCTGAGAATAGCCGGGGGGCTGTGGAAATGTCCAGCAACAACGCTGGGGGAAAGATGTGGATATGCAGTGGCCAAGGCGGGATAACTGCGCGTCACAAAAGCAAAGAGCCGCCTCGCGGCGGCTCTTTGGGTGCGTGACCGAACCGGACCTGTCAGGCCGTTTCGCCGTACACGGTGACGTTGATTTCCACCACCACGTCCGTGTGCAGCGCCACGTTCACGGTGCTGTCGCCCACGGTCTTGATAGGGCCGTTGGGCATGCGCACCTGGGCCTTCGCGACCTTGTAGCCGATCTTGCCCAGCTCTTCGGCGACGTCGAAATTGGTGACCGAGCCGAACAGGCGGCCGTCCACGCCGGCCTTCTGGGTCAGCTTGACGGTCGAGCCGGCCAGCTTCTCGCCTTGGGCCTGCGCCTCGGCGAGCTTGGCCTGCGCAGCCTTCTCGAGCTCGGCGCGGCGGGCTTCGAATTCGGCCTTGTTGGCTTCGGTCGCACGGCGGGCACGACCCTGCGGGATCAGGAAGTTGCGGGCGTAGCCGTCCTTGACCTTGACGATCTCACCCAGGTTGCCCAGGTTGACGACCTTGTCGAGCAGAATGACTTGCATGTTCCTCGCCTCCTTCAGATGCGGTGCTGGTCCGTGTACGGGACCAGGGCCAGGAAGCGCGCGCGCTTGATGGCGGTGTTGAGCTGACGCTGGTAGATCGCGCGGGTGCCGGTCAGGCGCGCCGGGATGATCTTGCCGTTCTCGGCGATGAAATCACGCAGCGTGTCGATGTCCTTGTAGTCGATTTCTTCGACGCCGGCGACCGTGAAGCGGCAGAAGCGCTTGCGCTTGAACAGCAGCGACTGCGTGTTGCGCTTCGGACGCTTGTCCTTGTTGAATTTCTTGAACGTGGCCATGAGGGACCTCTCAGGAAGTTGTGTCTTGAACGAATGACTGGATGTGAAGTACCGGGTACTTGCCGTTGCGAGGTGTCGCCAGGAAGCCGTTGAACCGCCACTGGGTGCCCAGTGCCTGGGCTGCCAGGGCCTCGGCCATCGTGCCGAAGGCCACCGCCTTGATCGCCAGATTCACCTGCCTGCTCTGCCCTGCTTCGCTGGCCTGTGACTCGTGTTCGAGCTTCAGGTCAACGGCGGGAAGGCCGGCGGGCGTGTATCGCAGGGCCGAGGTTTCGGCGATGCGGGCGCTCAATGCGAGCTGGTTCAACTGCCGGGCGGCGCCGTGCCGCTTACGACTGCTGGTACTCCGCCTGCTGGGCCTTGCGGGCCTCTTCGCGTTCGACGGTCTTCATCATCGACGACGGGCCGGTGTCGGCCTTCTTGCGCTGCACGGTGAGGTGGCGCAGCACGGCGTCATTGAAACGGAACGCATGCTCGAGTTCGCCCATCACGTTCTGGTCGGCCTCGATGTTCACGCACAGGTAGTGGGCCTTGGCGAGCTTGTTGATCTGGTAGGCCAGCTGGCGGCGGCCCCAGTCTTCCACGCGGTGCACCTTGCCGCCGCCGGCAGCAATCATGCCCTTGTAGCGCTCCAGCATGGCCGGAACCTGTTCGCTCTGGTCCGGATGGATCAGAAGAATGATTTCATAGTGACGCATGGACTCTCCTTGAGGATGGACCGCAGGACGAACCTGCGGCAAAAACAGCCACCCGCCGCGTCAGCTCAAGCGGTGTGGCAAGGCAAAGCCGGAGATTATAGCGTGCCCGGGCGGCCGGGCCAGCGCTCAGCCCTTCAGCGCCTTTTCCAGCGGCCGGAAGTCCTGGGGGCCGACTGCGTCGCGGATCTTGGGCGCGACCTGCAGCAATTCTTCGTAGTTGGTCGCTGCTTCCACCGCCAGGTTCAGGCGGAAGCCCCGCAGACCGAGGCTGGCGGTGAGCTTCGTTGCGATGGGATAGGCGTCAGCGTAGCGCTCCTGGGGCGTGCGGCCGCTGGGTTCTTCGGCCGGCGGCGCTGCGGCTGGCGTGTGCTCGGCGAGCGCTGGGGGCGCCCCATCGGCGATCAGGCCCAGCTCGAACATCTTGTCGACTTCCTCGCGCGTCACGCCCATGGGCGCCGTCGCCTTCAGGACTTCGTTCAGCGTCCGCTTTCCGTCGAACAAGATGAATGCAGACCGCTGCTTGGGCGTCAGCGCAACCGAGCGGTCCTTCATGACCTGGTGTCCCAGGTCAGTCTTGACTATGACCATGGTGTCCTCGCTTTCAGCTGCCCCTCCTACTGCTATTGGTACTGCTACTACTGCAGAGCCACTCTAACTGAACCGATCGGAAATGGAAGCACGTGAGCGTTGGGGTTTTATCCCTTCCCAAAAATGAAAAAGGCCCGCAAAAGCGGGCCTTTCTGGATGAGCTGGACCTGGTCCGTCAGTCGCGGGCGTAGATATCCACGTCCTTGGTTTCGCGGACGAACAGCATGCCGATGACGAATGTCATCGCCGCAACCGCGACCGGATACCACAGGCCGAAGTAGATGTCGCCGGTGGCCGCGACCATGGCGAAGGCCGTGGTCGGCAGCAGGCCGCCGAACCAGCCGTTGCCGATGTGGTACGGCAGGCTCATGGAGGTGTAGCGGATGCGCGTCGGGAAGAGCTCGACCAGCATGGCGGCGATCGGGCCATACACCATGGTCACCAGGATCACCAGGAACACCAGGATGAGCAGGACCATGCCCTTGTTCATCTTGTCCTTGTCGGCCGCCTGGGTCAGTCCTGCGGCCTTGGCGGCGTCGCCCATCTGCTTCTTGAAGTCGGCGATGCCCTTGGCGGAGTCGGCGGAGAAGCCGTGACGCTCGGCGTTCAGCGTGGCGGTCGGTGCGGTGAACACCTTGTCGCCGATGCTGACCGTGGCGGGCGAACCGGCCGGGCCGGCCTTGTTCTCGTACGGGATGTAGGTCTGGGTCAGCGCGCGCTTGGCGATGTCGCAGGACGAGGTGAAGTCGATATCACGCGCGATCGGGCTGCCCTGGAAGGAGCAGGTCTTCGGGTCGGCCGTCACAGTGACCTTGGTCGCCTGTTGGGCGGCCACGATCCCGGGGTTCGCCGCCTTGAGCAGCATCGGGAACACCGTGAAGTAGGTGACTGCGGCGATCAGGCAGCCCGCCATGATGATGGGCTTGCGGCCGATCTTGTCCGACAGCGCGCCGAACACGATGAAGAACGGCGTGCCGATCAGCAGCGAGGCGGCGATCAGCAGGTTGGCCGTGGTGACGTCCACCTTGGCGATCGTGGTCAGGAAGAACAGCGCGTAGAACTGGCCCGTGTACCACACCACCGCCTGGCCGGCCGTCAGGCCGAGCAGCGCCAGGATCACGATCTTCAGGTTCTTCCACTCGCCGAAGGACTCGGACAGCGGCGCCTTGGAGGTCTTGCCTTCGGCCTTCATCTTCTGGAACGCCGGCGACTCATTCAGGCTCAAGCGGATCCAGACCGAGATGCCCAGCAGGATGATGGAAAGCAGGAACGGGATGCGCCAGCCCCAATCGGTGAACTCCTTGACGCCCATGCTCTCGCGCACGCCCAGAATCACCAGCAGCGACAGGAACAGGCCCAGCGTCGCCGTGGTCTGGATCCAGGAGGTGTACGAACCGCGCTTGCCGTGCGGCGCGTGCTCCGCCACGTAGGTGGCGGCGCCGCCGTACTCACCGCCGAGCGCCAGCCCTTGCAGCATGCGCAGCGCGATCAGGATGACCGGCGCGGCGATGCCGATGGACTTGTAGCTGGGCAGCAGGCCGACGATGAAGGTCGATGCACCCATGATCAGGATGGTGACCAGGAAGGTGTACTTGCGGCCGATCATGTCGCCCAGGCGGCCGAACACGATCGCGCCGAAAGGCCGCACCAGGAAGCCGGCGGCGAAGGCCAGCAGCGCGAAGATGTAGGCCGACGTGGGATCCAGGCCCGAGAAGAACTGCGACGCGATGACCGCGGCCAGCGAGCCGTATAGATAGAAGTCGTACCACTCGAACACTGTGCCCAGCGAGGAGGCAAAGATCACCTTCTTCTCTTCGCGGGTCATCGGTGCCGCGGAGGCATTCGCCCGTGCCGCGGCGCTCGTCGATGCTGTCGCCATGAGGTCTCCTTGGTTGTAATCGGTAGAACCAGTGTTCGCAGCCCATCTGACGCGAAGCTGACTCGGCGAGGGCGCGCTCCCCCCACTGGCGGCTGCCTGCGGGCAAGCCCTGATAGGGGTATCCCTAGCTCAGCTCATCAAGGCAGCGAGGCGCGGGACCGTTCGACCGCGACCGCCGGTGTCTGGATGATCGGCTTGGTGACCAGGCTCACGACCACCGCGACCACCAGGCCCACCGGCACGCCGAACGCGCCAGCGGCGACCGGCTGGATGCCGAACCAGAGCTCGTAGCCGGGCGCCATGCCGAAGAACGCGCGGAACGGCGGCGCGTTGATCGTCAGGTAGTACAGCGTGACGCCCAGGCCCGCCAGCATGCCGGACACCGCGCCGCGGCGGTTCGCGCGGGGCCAGAAGATGCCCAGCACCATCGCCGGCACGAAAGCCGAGGCCGCAAGCGAGAAGGAGGCCGAGACCAGCGGCAGGATCTCGGCCGGCTTGAACGTGGCCACCACCGCGGCGATCAGGGCGACCGAGAGCAAGGCGAACTTGGACAGGATCACGCGCTGCTCGGGCGCGACATGGCGGTTGATCTCGTGGCAATAGATGTCCCGCACCATGGCATTGCTGATCGTCAGCAACAGCCCGTCGGCGGTGGAAAGCGCCGCCGCCAGCCCGCCGGCTGCCACCAGGCCGGAGATGACATAGGGCAATCCGCCCAGTTCGGGCGTCGCCAGCATGATCATGTCCGCCCCCAGCCGGATCTCGCCCCACTGCAGCGTGCGGTCGCCGTTGACGTCCGCCACCGAGATCAGTGAGCCGTCCACCTTGGCCCATTGGGCGATCCAGGGCGGCAGCGAATCGAAGCTGCTTCCCACCAGGTTGCTCATCACCTCGAACTTCACCAGAACGGCCAGCGCCGGAGCGGCCAGGTAAACCAGCGCGATGAAGAACAGCGACCAGGCGACCGACGAGCGGGCCTCGGCGACGGTGGGTGTCGTGTAGTAGCGCGTGAGCAGGTGCGGCAGGCCCGCGGTCCCGACCATGAGGACGAACATCAGCGCCAGGAAATTGCGCCGGGACAGCTCGAAGGCCTCCTGTTCCTGCGCCGAGCCGTTGGGGTCGCCCGCGAACGGTCGGCTGTGCTGCGGGAGCCCGCCCAGCGGCTTGGCGCGCTCGTAGCTTTCCTGCATGGCGCGGGTCCAGCGCTCCCGCGCCGTCGCAACATCCTTAGGCAGCGCGGCCAGCTCGCGGTTGGCCTGCACGATCACGGCCGAATCGGCGCCCTGCGCCTTCAGCTTGCGCACCCGCTCCTGGGCCTGCGTCCGCTCGCGCCGCAAGGCCCCCTCGATGTCGGCCAGCCGCGCCTCGTACTCCTTGGCGCGCTTGAGGAAGATCGCGGCCACTTCGCGCTCCGCCGGATCGTTCGCCAGCTTGTCCTCCATCCCGGCGATCTTCTCGAGCTGCAAGCCGTAGACGATGGGCGCAGCCGGGTTGCCGAGCTGCTTGTAGGCCAGCCAGGACACCGGGATCAAAAAGGCCAGCAGCAGCACGATGTATTGCGCCACCTGGGTCCAGGTGATGGCGCGCATGCCGCCGAGGAAGGAGCAAAGCAGCACGCCGCCCAGCCCGAGCAGGATGCCGATCTCGAATTGCACGCCGGTGAGCCGGGAGGCGATCAGGCCGATGCCGTAGATCTGCGCGATCACGTAGATGAAGGAGCAGAGCATCGCCGCCAGCGCCGCGATCACGCGCGGCCAGCGGCCGCCGTAGCGCACGCTGAAATAGTCAGGCACGGTGTACAGGTTCAGGCGCCGCAGGTGCGGCGCGACCAGCAGGGCCACCAGGCAGAAGCCGCCGGTCCAGCCCATGACGTAGGCCAGGCCGCCCGCCTGCGCCTCGGTGCCGCCGAAGCCCTGGAGGTACAGGCCGCCGGCCATGCTGATGAAGGAGGCGGCGCTCATCCAGTCGGCGGCGGTGGCCATGCCGTTGTACATGGGCGGGATGCGCCGGCCGGCCACGTAGTACTCCTCCGGGTCTGAGGTGCGACCGTAGATGCCGATGGCCGCGTACATCATGACCGAGGAGAACATGAAGATCGGGCCGAGCCAGAAGCGCGACAGGCCGCTGCGCTCGGCCCAGGCCATGAGCAGCAGGAAGGCGAGCAGGCCGGCGATGTAGATGGCGAGGGTGCGGTGCAGCCGTCGCTTGTAGGCGGCGTAGGCTGCCGAGTCAGACATCGGTGCGCCCCGGTGGCGTGGGCAGCCCGTCGTCCGGCGCCAGCCGCTTCATGACCGCGGCATAGAAGGCAACGATCAGGATGAACAGCAGCACCGCACCTTGCGCCGCCATCCAGTAGCCGAACGGCCACGGGCCCATCATGAACTGCAGATCGCGGGCAAAAAAGCAGAACACGAAGGTGATCAGCGCCCAGACCGTGAGCAGCGCCGCCTTGAGCGCGAGCACCCGCGGGTCGTGTTTCTCCTGTGCCTCGGCGTCACCCATGGGCGCATCATCGCACCGCCCATAGGCGCAGGTCTACCGTGATTCCCCGCACCGGACGGGGCAGCCGGGGATCCTTAACGCTTGGCCAGCCGCTGCCAGGTGTCGATGACGCTGTCCGGGTTCAGCGAGATCGACTCGATGCCTTCCTGCACCAGCCACTCGGCGAAATCCGGGTGGTCGCTGGGCCCCTGGCCGCAGATGCCCACGTATTTGCCCTGCGCCCGGCAGGCCTTGATGGCTCGCGACAGCAAGGCCTTGACCGCCGGGTCGCGCTCGTCGAAGTCGGCGGCCAGCAGTTCCAGGCCGGAATCGCGGTCCAGGCCCAGCGTGAGCTGCGTGAGGTCGTTGGAGCCGATCGAGAAGCCGTCGAAGTAGTTCAGGAACTCCTCGGCCAGAACCGCGTTGCTCGGCACCTCGCACATCATGATGACCTTCAGGCCCTCTTCACCGCGGCGCAGGCCGTGCTGTGCCAGCAGCTGCGTGACGCGGTCGGCCTGCCCCAGCGTGCGCACGAACGGCACCATCACCTGCACGTTCACCAGGCCCATTTCCATGCGCACCCGCCGCAGGGCTTCGCATTCCATGGCAAAGGCCTCCTTGAAGTCGCCGCTGATGTAGCGGGCCGCCCCGCGGAAGCCGAGCATCGGGTTTTCTTCCTCGGGCTCGTAGCGCGAGCCGCCGATCAGCTTGCGGTACTCGTTGGACTTGAAGTCCGACAGGCGGACGATGACCGGCTTGGGCCAGAACGCGGCCGCGATCGTCGCCACCCCCTCGGCCACCTTGTCGACGTAGAACGCGCGCGGCGAGGCATGGCCGCGGGCCACCGATTCCACCGCCTTCTTCAGGTCGGCATCCACGCTGGGGTAGTCGAGGATCGCCTTCGGGTGGACGCCGATGTTGTTGTTGATGATGAATTCCAGCCGTGCCAGCCCGACGCCTTCGTTGGGCAGCTGCGCGAAGTCGAACGCGAGCTGGGGATTGCCCACGTTCATCGTGATCTTGGTCGAAATCGGCGGCATGGCACCGCGGCTGACCTCGGTGACCTCGGTTTCCAGCAGGCCGTCATAGATGAAGCCGGTGTCGCCTTCGGCGCAGCTCACGGTAACCAGCGTGCCGTCCTTCAGGTGTGCGGTCGCGTCGCCGCAACCCACCACGGCCGGGATGCCAAGCTCGCGCGCGATGATGGCGGCATGGCAGGTGCGCCCGCCACGGTTGGTCACGATGGCGCTGGCCCGTTTCATCACCGGCTCCCAGTTCGGGTCGGTCATGTCGGTCACGAGCACGTCGCCGGCCTGCACCCGGTCCATCTCGGAGATGTTGTGCACCAGGCGCACCGGCCCGGTTCCGATCTTCTGGCCGATCGCCCGGCCTTCCGCCAGCACGGCGCCCCTGCCCTTGAGCTTGTAGCGGGTCTCGGCCTTGCCGCGTTGCTGGCTCTTCACCGTCTCCGGCCGCGCCTGCAGGATGTAGATCTGCCCGTCGCGTCCGTCCTTGCCCCATTCGATGTCCATGGGACGGCCATAGTGCTGCTCAATCAGGATGGCGTAGCGCGCGAGTTGCTCGACCTCGGCATCGCTGAGCGAATAGCGGTTGCGCTGCTCGAGCGGCACTTCCGTGGTCTTCACCAGCTTGCCCGAAGCCGCGCGGACGGCCTCCGAGGCGAACACCATCTGGATCAGCTTGGAACCGAGGTTGCGGCGGATCACGGCCTTCTTGCCGGCGGCCAGCATCGGCTTGTGCACGTAGAACTCGTCCGGGTTGACGGCGCCCTGCACCACCGTTTCGCCCAGGCCGTAGCTGGAGGTGATGAAGACCACGTCCTCGAAGCCCGACTCGGTATCGATGGTGAACATCACGCCAGCGGCGCCAAGGTCGCTGCGCACCATGCGCTGGATGCCGGCCGACAGCGCCACGTCGGCATGCGCGAAGCCCTTGTGCACGCGGTAGCTGATGGCGCGGTCGTTGTAGAGGGAGGCGAACACCTCCTTGATCTTGTGCAGCACCGGCTCGATGCCCACCACGTTCAGGAAAGTTTCCTGCTGGCCGGCGAAGGAGGCATCCGGCAGGTCCTCGGCCGTGGCCGAGGAACGGACGGCAAAGCTCGCCTGCGGGCTGGTTGCGGACAGTTTGGCGAAGGCGTCACGGATCCCACGCTCCAGGTCGGCCGGGAATGGCTGGGCCTCGACCCAGCCCCGGATCTCGGCGCCGGCCGCCGTCAGCGCGCGCACATCGTCGACATCGAGCGCGGCCAGCCGGGCATTGATGCGCTGCGCGAGGTTGCCGTGCGCCAGGAACTGGCGGAACGCATGCGCGGTGGTGGCGAAGCCCGTCGGCACGCGCACGCCCTGCGGCAGTTGGGAGATCATTTCGCCGAGGCTGGCGTTCTTGCCGCCGACCGCCTCGACATCGGTCATTCTCAGGTTCTCGAACGGCACAACCAACAGGTTGGCCAGGTCGTGCGCCAAGGCGGTCTCTTGCGAGAGGGATGACATGGGAAAGCTCCGGAAGTTGAAATCGGTCGTGCGCGCGGACGGCGCAGCGGGACGGCGGCATGACGGCTGGCGCGGCTTTGTATTTGTTCGAATCGGCCGGAAGCGGTCATGCGCGTGGGGGATCGGATAATCCCTGCCATTGTAGGCGGCAGCCCGCTTTTCACGGCGCCGCCCGCTCCTCACGAAAAACGCTATGCATACGCGCACGGTCTTCTTCATCTCCGACGGCACTGGCATCACCGCGGAGACCTTCGGCAACGCCATCCTGGCGCAGTTCGAGTTCAAGCCCCGCCACGTGCGGCTGCCCTTCGTGGACACCGTCGACAAGGCCCACCAAGTGGTGCGGCAGGTCAACCATACGGCCGAGCTCGAGGGCATCAAGCCGCTGGTCTTCACGACCCTGGTCAATACCGAGATCCTGGGCGTCATCGAAGGCGGCTGCCGGGGGATGCTGCTGGACATGTTCGGCACCTTCGTACGTCCGCTGGAGATCGAGCTGGGACTCAAGTCGAACCACCGCATCGGGCGCTTCTCGGACGTGAGCAAGAGCAAGGCCTATCACGACCGGATCGAAGCCATCAATTTCAGCTTGGCGCATGACGACGGCCAGTCCAACACCGACCTGGCGCAGGCCGACGTGATCCTGGTGGGCGTCAGCCGCAGCGGCAAGACCCCGACTTCGCTCTACCTGGCCATGCAATACGGCCTGAAGGCAGCGAACTACCCGCTGATCCCGGACGACTTCGAGCGCCAGCAGTTGCCCGGCGCGCTCGTGCCGCACCGCAAGAAGATCTTCGGCCTGACCATCCAGCCGGACCGCCTGTCCGAGATCCGCAACGAGCGCCGCCCCAATTCGCGCTATGCCTCGATCCAGAACTGCCGCATGGAGGTGGCCGAGGCCGAGGCCATGATGCGGCGCGCCGGCATCCGGTGGCTCAGCACCACCACCAAGTCGATCGAAGAGATCGCCACCACCATCCTTCAGGAAATCCGGCCGGAGCGGCTGGAGTACTGATCACCCCACCCTGCCGGGCACCACCGGCGCCGATAGGCAGACCCTAAGTCAGCCATTGGCTCAATGAATTGGAGCGATGGTGGGGGAGTCGTCACAATTCATAGCCATAGGCAATCAATCAACCACACTCAAGAGAGGAAACCAATGTCTTTGATCAACACCCAAGTCCCGGCCTTCCAGGCCACCGCGTACCACAACGGCAAGTTCGTGCCGGTCACGGAAGAGAACTTCCGCGGCAAGTGGTCCGTCGTGGTGTTCTACCCGGCAGACTTCACCTTCGTCTGCCCGACCGAGCTGGGCGACCTCGCCGACAACTACGATGAGTTCAGGCGCCTGGGCGTGGAAATCTACGGCGTTTCCACCGACACGCACTTCACGCACAAGGCCTGGCACGACACGTCCGACACCATCAAGAAGGTCCAGTACCCGCTGGTGGGCGATCCGAGCCAGCAGCTGGCCCGTTTCTTCCAGGTGCTGATCACCGAGGGTGAGGATGCCGGCCTGGCGCTGCGCGGCACTTTCGTGATCGATCCGCAGGGCCGCATCAAGACCATCGAAGTGCACGACAACGGCATCGGCCGCGACGCCAAGGAAACCCTGCGCCGCGTGAAGGCCGCGCAGTACGTCGCCGCCCACCCGGGCGAGGTGTGCCCCGCCAAGTGGAGCGAAGGCGAGAAGACGCTCAAGCCCTCGCTGGACCTGGTCGGCAAGATCTAAGTCCTGACCCACGGCCTCGCGCCGACAAGGCCCGGCGCTGTTGCCGAGCCTTTGTTGGCCGACGCCACAAAGGCCTGGCGCTGTTGCTGAGCCCTTTTTGGCTGACGCCACAAAGGCCCGGCGCGCACGCACCGGGCCTTTTTTTCCCCTCCACCACAGCTAATCCGATCGACATCGGGAGGAGTTCGCATGCTCGATACCAACACCCAAGCCCAGCTCAGCGCTTATCTGCAGCGCATTTCGCAGCCGGTGGAACTGGTTGCGTCGCTGGATGACACGCCGGCTTCGGCAGAGATGCGGGCGCTGCTGCAAGACATCGCCGCCGCCTCACCGCTGATGAAGATCAGCGAGACCCAGGGCGTCGCGCACCGCACGCCCTCGTTCTCGGTCGGCGCAGCCGGCGAGACGCCGCGCGTGCGCTTCGCCGGGCTGCCCATGGGCCATGAATTCACCTCGCTGGTGCTCGCGCTGCTGCAAGCGGGCGGCTACCCGCCCAAGGTGGACGCGGCCGTGCTGGAGCAGATCCGGGCGCTCGAGGGCGACTTCGAGTTCGAGGTCTACGTTTCTCTCACCTGCCACAACTGCCCGGACGTGGTGCAGGCACTCAACCTGATGGCGATCCAGAACTCGCGCATCAAGGCGACCATGATCGAGGGCGGCACCTTCCAGGACGAGATCAAGGCGCGCGAGATCATGGGCGTGCCCACGGTGTTCCTGAACGGCACCATGTTCGGCAACGGCCGCATGACGCTGGAGGAAATTCTCGCCCGCATCGACACCTCGGGCGCCGAGCGCGAGGCGAAGAAGATCGCCGAAAAGGACCCGTTCGACGTGCTGATCGTCGGCGGCGGCCCGGCCGGCGCAGCGGCCGCGGTGTACGCGGCGCGCAAGGGCATCCGCACAGGCGTGGCCTCCGAGCGCTTCGGCGGCCAGGTGCTCGACACCCTGGGCATCGAGAACTTCATCTCGGTGAAGGAAACCGAAGGCCCGAAGTTCGCGCTGGCGCTCGAGGAGCACGTGCGCAACTACGACGTGGACATCATGAACCTGCAGCGCGCCAAGGCACTCAAGCCGGTCGCGGGCCTGTTCGAGGTGGAGCTGGCAAGCGGCGCCATCGTGAAGTCGAAGTCGGTCGTGATCTCCACCGGCGCGCGCTGGCGCAACATCAACGTGCCCGGCGAGAAAGAATTCAAGAACAAGGGCGTGGCCTATTGCCCGCACTGCGACGGTCCGCTGTTCAAGGGCAAGCGCGTCGCCGTGATCGGCGGCGGCAACTCCGGCGTCGAGGCGGCGATCGACCTGGCGGGCATCGTGGCCCATGTCACGCTGATCGAGTTCGACACCCGGCTGCGCGCCGACGAAGTGCTGCAGCGCAAGCTGCGCAGCCTGCCCAATGTCACGGTGCTCGTGAACGCCCAGACCACCGCCATCACCGGCGACCAGAAGGTCTCCGCCCTGACCTACAGCGACCGCGCGAGCGGCGAGGAGAAGCGAGTCGAGCTGGAAGGCGTGTTCGTCCAGATCGGCCTGGTACCCAACACCGAATGGTTGAAGGGTACGTTGGAGCTGTCACGGCACGGCGAGATCATCGTGGATGCCAAGGGACAGACTTCGGTGCCGGGCGTGTTTGCGGCGGGGGATGCGACGACGGTCCCCTTCAAGCAGATCATCATCGCCGCCGGCGACGGCGCCAAGGCCGCACTCGGGGCCTTCGAGCACCTGATGCGAAGCTGAGCCGAAACTTGATCTCCCGCGGACGGGCGGCTTGCGTCAAAATGCGAGCCACCTTCCCGGGAGCCAAAATGCAAGGCGATCCGATCGTCATCAAGCACCTGCAGGCGCAGCTCAAGAACGAGCTCACGGCCACCAGCCAGTACTTCCTGCACTACCGCATCCTCAAGCACTGGGGCCTGGACAAGCTGGCCAAGCGCGAATACGAGGAATCGATCGGCGAGATGAAGCACGCCGATCGCCTGATGGAGCGCATCCTGGTGCTCGAGGGCCTGCCCAACCTGCAGGACCTGGGCAAGCTCCTGATCGGCGAGAACGTCCCCGAGGTGCTCGAATGCGACCTGCGCAGCGAGCGCGGCGCGCAGGCCACCCTCAAGGACGGCGTCGCGCATTGCGAGACGGTGCGCGACTATGTGTCGCGCGAGATCCTGCAGCACATCCTCGAGGACACCGAGGAGCACATCGACTACCTCGAGACGCAGCTGGATCTGTTGGGCAAGGTGGGCTTGCAGAACTACCTGCAGTCCCAGATGGGCGAAGGCGGCGAAGACTAGCGTCCGCGGTCCTTCGGGCTCCTTCGCCGCTTCCTGGAACGCGCAGCCCGTGGCTCGAATGCCACGTCGCGTTCAATTCTTGATGCAAATCATTCTCATTTGACATAGACTCGCTGGCTAACCGGCCAGCCATCATTCGCACGACGTCACGTGCGCCCAGCCAGCCTCATACGAAGAACCGCCCGCTACGGCGGGCCCGCTTGGAGGCCACACTGGTGCACGATCGCACATCACCCGAACTCGCCCTGCTCCCGCTCGGCGCACTCATGCTGGCCGCGTCGGCCAGCGCCTGGTCACAGACCACTCCCGAAGCCGGCCGCGCCCTGCCGGTCGTCACCGTGCGCGATAACGCCGAACCCCAGGGCAAGGATTCCCTCCGCACCACCACCACCAACATCGGCAAGGGCACGCACGAACTGCGCGACATCCCCCAGTCCATCACCGTGATCACGGAAAAGCTGATGGACGACCGCAACATCGACACGCTGAAGGAGGCCCTGCGCAACACCGCCGGCATCTCCTTCCAGGCGGCCGAGGGCGGCGAGGAAGACATCCGCCTGCGCGGCTTCTCGCTCGCCACCACCGGTGACATCTTCCTGGACGGCATGCGCGATCCGGCCTTCTATGACCGCGACACCTTCAACATGGATCGCATCGAGGTGCTGCGCGGTTCAGCCTCCATGCTGTTCGGCCGCGGCTCCACCGGCGGCGCCGTCAACCAGGTGAGCAAGCTGCCCTTCCTGATGACGCAGCACGAGGTGAGCGCCACGGTGGGAAGCCACGCCTACGGCCGCCTCACCGGCGACTTCAACATCGTGACCGGCCAGGATGCGGCGCTGCGCATCAATGCCATGGCCACCACGGCCGACAACAACGGCGCCGGCAGCAGTATCGAGAAGAACGGCATTGCTGGCGCGTACCGCTGGGGGACCGGCACGCGGGACGAATTCATCGCCAGCGGCTTCTATTTGAACAACGACAACGGGATCAACTACGGCTTGCCGTGGATCAAGCCCCTGGCCAGCCAGGACAACAGCACCCAGACCCTGATTCCGGGCCAGAAGCCGACCAACTACTACGGCCTGGACTCTGACTACAACAAGGGCGAGGCCAGGATTGGCAGCCTGCGCCACGTGCACCGGTTCACAGGCGGTGCAGAGCTGCGCACCCAGTTGCGCGCGGGATCGTTCGAACGCGACCAGCGTGCCAGCGTGATCCGCTTCGCCCCCGCTGCCCAGCAGCCGAACGGGCGTCCCGTGGACATGACGACGCTCAGCCCGGCCACCGTGCTCACGCGCAACCCGAACCAGAAGATCCAGAACCTGGACACCTTGCAACTGCAAAGCGACTACTCCACGAAGTTCGACGCGCTGGGGTACAGGCACGACGTGCAGGCCGGGGTCGACTTCTCGCGCGAGGAAAAGGCCGTGTTCGCGGCCCGCAACGCCGCCCAGGGCGGGATCACGCTGGCCGGGCCGCCCACCACCATCGGCAGGCCCGACGACGGCGCGGCGATCGACGAGAGCCTGCGGGTGCTGCGCGATAGCAACGACTTCGTCTCCAAGGCGGCCGGCGTCTACGTGCAAGACCTGATGCAAGTCACGAGCGCATGGAAGCTGCTTGGCGGCCTGCGCTACGACTACATGGACGGCCAGTACAACCAGTTCGGCCTTCCCGCCAACGCGCCGGCGCCCATCACGACGACGCACTACCGGCAGAAGATCGCCAACTGGAGCGGCCGCTTCGGCGTGCTGTACCAGCCCGACGCCTTCCGTTCCTACCACTTCTCCTGGGGGAACTCGTACAACACCTCGGGCGACACCTACTCGTACAACGCGCAAAGCGCCAACACGCCGCCGGAAGAGAGTCAGAACTTCGAACTGGGCGCCAAGCTGGACTCGGCCGACCGCCGCTACTCCACCCGGCTGGCCATCTTCTATTCGGAGAAGATGCACGAGCGCAACACCGACCCCGACTCGGCGGCCACACGGCTGCTCCTGACCGGCAAGCGCCACACCGCAGGCCTCGAGATCGACCTGGTCGGACGCCTGACGCCGCAATGGGAGGTGTACGGCTCCTACATGTGGATGCCCATCGCGAGGGTCGACGAGGCCGCTTCCACCGTCATTACCGGTGGCAACCGCGTCGGCGACCGCCCCGGACTGACGCCCAAGCACAGTGGCACTTTCTGGACGACCTACCAGTTCACGCCGAAGTGGCGCGCTGGTGCCGGCGTGAACTTCCGCAGCCCGCAGGCACCCGCCGACGTCACGGCACCGATCTGGGAGGCCCCCGGCTTCGCCACCGTCGACCTGATGGCCGAATACCTGATCAACGACCAGTTCAGCGTCAAGGCCAATCTGACCAACGTGGGCGACAAGTACTATGGCGAGTCGCTCTACCGCGGCCACTACGTTCCGGGCCTGGGCCGCCTGCTGCAGGTGACGGCGACCGCGCGCTTCTGAGACCCTGGGGACATCGACACATGCTGCTGACCTTTCAACTCCTGTCCGATGAGGAGCTGCGCGAAGCCCGCCGGCTCCTCGAGGGCGCGGAATGGGTGGACGGGCGGGCGACCGCCGGCACCCAGGCCGTGCAGGCGAAGAACAACCAGCAGCTGGCCAAGGGCAGCGAGGCGGCGCGCGCGCTGCAGGCCTTGCTGACGCGGGCGCTGGAGCGCTCGCCGCGCTTCCTGGCTGCGGCCCTGCCGCGCAAGGTGTTCCCGCCGCAGTTCAACCGCTACAGCGGCGGGACCAACTTCTACGGCAGCCATGTCGACAATGCCATCCGTTTCGCCGAGAACGGCGCACGGGTGCGCACCGACCTGTCCTGCACCGTGTTCTTCGCCGACCCGGACAGCTATGACGGCGGAGAACTGGTGATCCACGGCAGCGGCACCCCGCAGCGGGTCAAGCTGCCGGCCGGCCAGGCGGTGCTGTACCCCGGCACCAGCGTGCACGAGGTGACGCCGGTGACGCGCGGCGCCCGGGTGGCCTCGTTCTTCTGGATCGAAAGCATGGTGCGCGATCCGGAGCAGCGCCGCCTGCTGCTCGAATTGGACGATGCGCTGATCGCGCTGCGCACCGAGCACGGTGAAAGTCCGAGCACCATCGCGCTCACCGGCACTTATCACAACCTCTTGCGGATGTGGGCCGAGACTTGAGCACGCCGGCCCTGCAGCGCATCCCGGACGGGGTCGGTCTGGCGGACTACGAGGCCCTGGCCCGTGAGCGCATGGATCCGCAGGCCTGGGCCTACTTCTCGGCCTTCGCCGGCAAGGGCATCACGGCACGAGCCAACGTGGCAGCCTGGGACGCCATCGCGCTCTGGCCCCGGGTGCTGCGTCCCGTCGCCGACCTCGACCTGACAACCGTGCTGTTCGGACGCGCCTGGCCGTCGCCCCTGCTGGTCGCGCCGATGGCGCTGCAGCAGCTGGCCCATCCCGATGGCGAACTGGCGACCGCGCTGGCGGCCGCGGCGCAGGGCGTGGGACTGGTGCTCAGCGCGCAGTCCAGCGTGCCGATGGAGAAAGTGATCCAGGCCGTGCGCGGCGACGCCGGGCGCGGGCCCCTGTGGCACCAGCTCTACTTCCAGGAAGGCCGCGCCGCCACGCTGGAACAGGTGCGGCGCGTCGAGGCTGCCGGCTTCGAGGCGCTGGTGCTGACGGTGGATGCCAGCGTGCGCGCCTCGCGCGCCGGGGTCGTACCCGCAGGCACCGGCGCCGTCCCGTCGTCCGCGTCGCTGCGCGAGGTGCTGCAACAGGCGCCCACCTGGGACGACATCGCCTGGCTGCGGGCGCACACCCGCCTGCCGGTGCTGCTCAAAGGCATCCTGCATCCGCAGGATGCGCGCGAAGCGGCGCGGCTGCGGGTCGACGGGGTGATCGTCTCCAACCATGGCGGCCGCACCCTCGACTCCGCGCCCGCCACGGCATTGGCCTTGCCCCGCATCGCCGAGGCCGTGGGCGACGCCCTGCCCTTGCTGGTCGACGGCGGCATCGTCAGCGGCACGGACATCCTGAAGGCGCTGGCCCTGGGCGCGCGCGCCGTGCTCGTCGGCCGTCCGGTGATTCATGGGCTAGCGGTAGCCGGCGCCATGGGCGTGGCGCACGTGCTGCGCCTGCTCTCGGACGAACTGGAACTGAGCATGGCGCAGTGCGGGCTGCGCCGCCCCGCCGACGCGGACCTTGACCTACTGCAAGCTTCGTCACAGTAATGCGAATTATTCGCATCTGTCTGGTACAGTAGCGTACTGATAGCCAGCGCGCCCCATGGCGATGCCAGCCAGAAACTGAAGCATCGGCCATGCCGCGTCCCTTTCCCGCGCTGCACGGCTTGCGTCACCCCGCCGACAAGAAATGACCAAGCTCACTCCGGTTGCGTTCGCAGCCGCCCTGTCCCTGCACCTTCCCGCGGCCTGGGCTCAGGCCCAAGGCACCGTCACCCTGCCCACCGTCACGGTCAATGCGAGCGCCGACGCTTCGGCACAGGGCTTGTCCGCGCCCTACCCCGGCGGCCAGGTGGCACGCGGCGGCCGCGCCGGCATCCTGGGCACCAAGGACAACATGGAGACGCCGTTCTCCATCACCAGCTTCACCAACGAGCTGATCCAGGACCGGCAGGCGCGCAGCGTCGGCGAAGTGCTGCAGAACGACCCCTTCGTCAACGTGGCGCGCGGCTTCGGCAACTTCCAGGAGTCGTACTTCATCCGCGGCTTCATCCTGAACTCGGATGACGTGGCCTACAACGGCCTCTACAGCCTGCTGCCGCGCCAGTACATCGCGACCGAACTGTTCGAGCGCGTCGAGGTGCTCCACGGCGCCTCGGCCTTCCTGACCGGTGCGACGCCGGGCGGCGGCGGGCTGGGCGGCGGCATCAACCTGCTGCCCAAGCGCGCGCCGAACGAAGCGCTGAGCCGCGTCACGGTGGGCGCCGGCACCGGCGGCTGGGGCAGCGCGTCGGCCGACGTCGCCCGCCGCTTCGGGCCCGATGCGTCCACCGGCGTGCGGGTCAACGCCGGCTACCGCAACGGCGGCACCGGCGTCGACGACGAGAATGCCAGCACCAGCGTGGCCTCGGTGGGCCTGGACTGGCGCAGCCGGAACGTCCGACTGTCCGGCGACATCGGCTTCCAGGACAACCGCCTGAAGCGCACCCGTACCAACGTCACGCCGGTCGGCGTCGCCTTCATTCCCGAGGCGCCCGGCGCCCAAACGAACTTCGCCCAGCCCTGGACCTACTCCAACGAGAAGGACGTGTTCGGCACGCTGCGCGGCGAATGGGACATCACGCCAGACGTCACGGCTTGGGGCGCCTGGGGCATGCGCCGCAGCGAAGAAGCCAACTCGCTCGCCAACTTCGACCTGACCGACGCAGCCACCGGCGCCGGCCGCACCTCGCGCTTCGACAACACGCGCGAGGATGCCGTGGATACCGGCGAGATCGGCGTGCGCGGCAAGCTGCGCACCGGCTCGGTGGGCCATGAATGGGTGCTGGCGGCCGCCACCTTCGACCTGGAGAAGAAGGCGGCCTATGCCTGGGACTTCTTCAACACCCAGGCGACCAACCTCTACCACCCGGTGTTCTCGCCGCTGCCGGCCTTCACCAGTTCGGCCTTCACCGGTGGCGTGCTGGCCGCGCCCGGCGTGACGGGGCGCACCAAGCTCACCAGCTACGCCATCGGCGACACCCTGTCGCTGGCCGGCGACAGCGTGCTGCTGACGGTGGGCGCGCGCCACCAGAACCTGCACATCTCCAACTTCGACTACAACACCGGCGCACTGCTGCCCCCCGACTACGACCAGAGCCGCACCAGTCCCGTGGCCGGCGTGGTGTGGAAGGCCAGCAAGCAGCTGTCGGCCTATGCCAATTACATCGAGGGCCTGACCCAGGGCGACACCGCGCCGCTGCAGGCATCGAACCGCGGACAGAGCCTGGCGCCCTTCGTCTCCAAGCAGAAGGAGGTCGGACTGAAGTACGACGGCGGGCGCCTGGGCGGCGCGATCGCGCTCTTCTCCACCACCCGACCCCGTTCGCTGATCGACGCCGGCGGCGTGTTCACGGCCGGCGGCAAGGACCGCCACCAGGGCGTGGAACTGAGTGCCTTCGGCGAAGCCACCCGCGGCCTGCGCGTGCTGGGCGGCATCACCTGGCTGGACGCCGAGCAACTCGAGACCGGCGATCCCGCCACCAACGGCAAGCGCGTGATCGGCGTGCCGCAGGCGCAAGGCTCGCTCGGCGTCGAATGGGACGTCCCCGGCCTGAAGGGCCTGGCCCTGGACGCGCGCGTGGTCGGCGGCGGTTCGCGCTATGCCGATGCCGCCAACACGCTGAAGGTCGCCGGCTACAGCCGCCTGGACGCCGGCGTGCGCTACCTGACCGAGGTGCAGGGCAAGCTGCTCACGCTGCGGGCGCGCGTCGACAACGTCGCCGACCGCAACTACTGGACCTCCACCGGCGGCTTCCCCGGCGCCGGCTACCTGGTGGTGGGCGCGCCGCGTACCTTCAACCTGAGCGCCAGCGTCGACTTCTGAAGTGCGTTTCGAAACACGGCATGCTCAGCGCCCGTTCCATCAAGACCTGGTCCTGGCTCCACAAGTGGAGCAGCCTGGTGTGCACCGTCTTCATGCTGCTGCTGTGCCTGACGGGCCTGCCGCTGATCTTCCACCATGAGATCGGGCACCTGACGGGCGCGGAAGTGGAGGCCCCGCCCATGCCGGCGGGCACGCCCCAGGTCAGGCTGGACAAGGTGCTGGAGGTGGCGCGGGCGCAGCACCCGGACCGGGTCGTGCAGTTCTCATCGCCCGACGAGGAGAGCGACGACCTCTGGTTCGTGACGATGACCCCCACGCCCGATCCCACCGACGACTTCCGTTCGGTGGTCGTCGATGCGCGCACCGGCGCCGTGCTGGCCCAGCCCCGGTTCAACGAGGGCTTCATGTGGGTGATGCTCAAACTGCACGTGGACCTGTTCGCCGGTCTGGCCGGCAAGCTGTTCCTGGGGCTGATGGGCCTGCTGCTGCTGGTGGCCATCGTTTCCGGCGTCGTGCTGTATGCGCCCTTCATGCGCAAGCTGGAGTTCGGGGCGGTGCGGCGCGACCGCTCGCCACGCGTCAAATGGCTGGACCTGCACAACCTGCTGGGCATCGTGACGCTCACCTGGGTCTTCGTGGTCGGCGCCACCGGCATGATCAACACTTGGGCCGACCTGCTGATCAAGTACTGGCAGCACGACCAGCTGACCCACCTGCTCGAGCCCTACAAGGGCCTGTCCATTGTTCCGGTCGACGAGCGCGCCTCGGTGCAGAAGTCCTTCGACGCCGCCCGCGCCCGCCTGCCCGGGGCGCGGCTCGCCTTCGCAGCCTACCCAGGCACCGCTTTCTCCAGCCCGCACCACACGACCTTCTTCATGAAAGGCGGCACCCCGCTGACCTCGCGCCTGGTCCAGCCCGTGCTGGTGGATGCGCGTACGGCGGAAGTGACCGCAGCGCCGGCGGCGCCCTGGTACCTGACGGCACTGCTGCTGTCGCAGCCCTTGCATTTCGGCGACTACGCCGGCCTGCCGATGAAGATTCTTTGGACATTGCTGGACCTGGCCACCATCGTGGTGCTGGGCAGTGGCCTGTACCTGTGGTTCAAGCGCAAGGCGCCACAGCCGCTGACGCAGGAAGCGGACGTGACGCTGGCGGAGGCCGCCCAATGAGTCCGGCGTTCCGGCGCATCTGGGGCTGGCCCATCGTCCTCGGCGTTCTGACGGCGAGCGGGCTGGTCACGGCCCTGGTGTCCGACGGCGGCCCGGGCGACATCTGGTCCTGGGTCGGACTGGGTGTCCCCGTGGCCGTCATGGCCTGGCACTGGGCAAGGCCGCGACGCCGCGACTGATCACCCCCACCCGAGCGCCGACGCCACCCGGTAGGTGACGAACGACGCGGTGTAGGCCAGCGCAAACAGGTACCCGGCCATCACGAGCGGCCAGCGCCAGCCGCCGGTCTCCCGCTTGACCGTGGCCAGCGTGGCCAGGCATTGCGGCGCGAACACGTACCAGGCCAGCAGCGACAGCGCTGTCGCCAGGCTCCAGCTCTGGGCGATCAGCGGCATCAGCGCCTTCGCGGTGTCGTCACCGCTGGCCGACAGCGCATAGACCGTGCCCAGCGCGCTCACTGCGACTTCACGTGCCGCCATGCCGGGCACCAGCGCGATGCTGATCTGCCAGTTGAAGCCGATCGGCTCCAGCAGAACGGCCAGCCCCTTGCCCAGCATCCCGGCCAGGCTGTACTCGATCGCCGGCTGGGTCGCTCCCACGGGCGGCGCCGGGACACTGGCCAGGAACCACAAGGCGATGGTCAGCACCAGGATGATGCCGCCCACGCGATTGAGGAAGATGAGTGCGCGCTGCCACAGGCCCAGGCCCACGTTGCGCGCGCGCGGCCAATGGTAGGTGGGCAGTTCCATCATCAAGGGCCGCACCTGGCCGTGACTGGTAAAGCGCTTGAGCACCCAGGCCACAGCCAGTGATCCGATGATGCCGGCCAGATACAGCGCGAACAGCACCAGCCCTTGCAACTCGAAGCCGGGCCCAACCTCGCGGCGGGGAATGAAGGCGCCGATCAGCAGCGCATATACCGGCAGCCGCGCCGAGCAGGTCATCATCGGCGCGATCATGATGGTCACCAGCCGGTCACGCGGATTGGCGATGGTGCGGGTGGCCATGATGCCGGGAATGGCGCAGGCAAAGCTGGAAAGCAGCGGGATGAAGGACCGGCCGGAGAGGCCGACGCCGCCCATGATGCGATCCAGCAGGAAGGCCGCGCGCGGCAGGTAGCCCGACTCCTCCAGCACCAGGATGAAGAAGAACAGGATCAGGATCTGCGGCAGGAACACCACGACGCCGCCCACGCCGGCGATCAGGCCGTCCACGACGAAGCTTTTCAGATAGCCATCCGGCATCCACCCGCCCACGGTGGCGGCCAGCCACGCGGTACCGGCTTCGATCCAGGCCATGGGGGCCTCTGCCCAGGCAAACACCGCCTGGAACATCAGGAACAGCAGAAGCGCCAGCAGGAGCGGTCCCGCCACCGGGTGCAGCACCACCCGGTCGATCCGGTCGCTGGTCAGGTGCGGCGCGAGTTCGTCCAGGCCCAGGCGCTGCAGCATGGCCCGCACGGTCATGTGATCGGGGACGTCGGCGGCGGGCGGAGACGTCGGCGCCGGCGCGTCCGGGCGCTGCCAGGACTGGGGCCGCTCGAGCAGATCGCGCAATGCGGCGTCGCCATCGCCCTGCACCGCCACCGTGGTCACCACCGGCACGCCCAGTTCGCGCGCCAGTGCCTGCGCGTCGATACGGATGCCCCGGCTCGTGGCCAGGTCCGCCATGTTCAAGGCCACCACGCAGGGCAGGCCCATTCGCTTCACACCCAGCACCAGGCGCAGGCCGCGCCGCAGGTTGGTGGCATCCACCACGCAGACCACCAGGTCCGGGCGCTTCTCCCCTTGCGCTTGTCCCAGCAGGACTTCGCAGGTGATCCGCTCGTCGGGCGAGCGCGGATGCAGGCTGTAGGTGCCCGGCAGGTCCAGCACCCGCACGGTCTTGCCGGATGCCAGGGCCAGCCGGCCTTCCTTGCGCTCGATCGTGACCCCGGCGTAGTTGGCCACCTTCTGGTTGCTGCCCGTCAGCCGGTTGAACAACGCCGTCTTGCCGGCGTTGGGATTGCCGACCAAGGCGGCCAGCCGGCCGGCCGGGTGCACATGGACGACGGCTTCGTTCATGCGGGCAGCGGCTCGATCTGGATGCAGCAGGCTTCTGCGCCGCGCAGGGCAAAGGTGGACTGGCCGATGCGCACCACCAGCGGATCGCCGCCCGGGAAACCGCGCGTCATCACCATCACCGGCTCGCCCGGAAAGAAGCCGATTTCCTCGAGCTGACGAGCCTGCTCAGT
The DNA here is from genome assembly GCF_001580455.1 of Ramlibacter tataouinensis. Lineage (NCBI taxonomy): Bacteria > Pseudomonadati > Pseudomonadota > Betaproteobacteria > Burkholderiales > Comamonadaceae > Ramlibacter > Ramlibacter tataouinensis. Next base: position 4,347,958 of record NZ_CP010951.1, on the reverse strand, counting down.
CCGTTCGCTTTCGACCTGGCGAACCAGGTAGGACCGGCCCGGCAGGGCTTGGTCCAGGCGCTGCGCATCGGCGGGCGAGCTCGTGCTTGTCATGGAGAAAGTGGCTTGGGATGAGAATTATTCGCATTTTAGGCCAAGCTTTTGCCCTGCTTGCCGACTGGAGCATTCCCTTGATCCCGCTCAACTCTAGAATCATTGACATTGCGAATGCGAGCGATTCCTATTTATAATGGCCTCGCACCTTGTTTTAACCGCTAGCCGATTCTCATCATGATCATCTGTGTCTGCCGCCGCGTCTCTGACCGCGATATCGCCAAGCATGTGCGCGCGGGCATGGACTTCGATGACATCCAGTTCGAACTGGGCGTAGCCACCCAGTGCGGCCAGTGCGAAAGCTGCGCGCGCGACGTGGTGGCGCAGTGCAGCGCCACCCACCCGGTCGCCGGGATCCGGCTCACTCCCGAAGTGCCGAAGGGTGCCGCATGGACATCGTCGGCGGCCTCCTGATCAGTCTGCTGCTCGTGCTCGTGTCCGCATGCTGGGTCCTGCGCCGATGATTCCCGGCTCGTCCGCCAGCATGGGATTCTCAGGCGCCATCGCCCAGCCCCCCGCTCCGTCCATCCGCCTCAGCCGCAACGCCCTGATCGCCGTCGGCGTGCTGCTGTTCCACGTCGCCGCCATCTGGGCGTTCCACTCCGGCCTGCTGCGTCGCATGGTCGAAGTGGTGATGCCGGTCGAGGTCTTCGCCGAGATGATCACGCCGCCGGCTCCGAAGACCGAACCGCCGCCACCCCTGCCCCAGCCGAAAGTCACGCCGGAGAAGCAGCCGGTGGCCAAGCGGACCCCGGCGCCGCAAGCCGCGCCGCAGCCGCTGGCGATCACCGACCCGACGCCCGCGCCCAACGCACCGACCGGCACGCTCATGTCGCAGCCGCCAGCCCCGTCCTTGAGCTCGGCGCCCGCCGCGCCGGCGGCACCGGCCGTGCAACTGCCCTCGACCGAGGCCGACTACCTGCAAAACCCTAAGGCGACCTATCCCCCCATGAGCCGCCGCATGGGTGAACAGGGGATGGTGCTGGTGCGGGTGCTGGTCGGCGCCGATGGCCAGCCGCAGAAAGCGGAGCTCAAGCGCACCAGCGGCTACGAGCGCCTCGACAAGTCCGCGCTCGAATACGTCATGAAATGCCGCTACGTGCCTGGGAAAGTGGGCGGCGTCGCGCAGGCCATGTGGTACGACGCGCCGGTCAACTACGTACTCGACTAAGCAACAAGAAAACTGGAGTCACTGCTTCTCATGGAAACCCAATTCGGCCTCCTTCACGTGTGGAACCAGGGCGACCTGGTCACCAAGGGCGTTGCCGGGCTGCTGCTCGCGATGTCGCTCGCCTCCTGGATGGTGATCATCATCAAGGCGCTTGACCTCGGCCGCCATGGCGCGCAGGCGCGCCGGATCGAGAGCTTTTGGCATGCGAGCGACTTCGCCGATGGCCTGAGCAAGCTGGGCACGGACCCGGCCAACCCCTTCCGCTCCCTGGCGCTGGAGGGCCGCGAGGCCGCCGCCCACCACAACGCGCAGCCGCAGCTGCACGATTCGCTGGGCGCGAGCGAGTGGCTCACGCGGGCGCTGCGCAACTCCATCGACGAGTCGACGGCGCGGCTGCAGTCCGGCCTGGCCGTGCTGGCCTCGGTCGGCTCGACCGCGCCTTTCATCGGCCTGTTCGGCACCGTGTGGGGCATCTATCACGCGCTGCTATCCATCAGCACCGCCGGCCAGGCCACCATCGACAAGGTGGCCGGCCCCATCGGCGAGGCGCTGATCATGACGGCGCTGGGCCTGGCCGTGGCCATCCCCGCCGTGCTGGGCTACAACGCGCTGGTGCGGGGCAACAAGGGCGTGCTGTCCAAGCTGAACCGCTTCGCCCATGACCTGCATTCCCACTTCATCGCCGGCGCGCGCGTCACGTCGAATGCCGCATCCAAGGTCGTGCCCATTGTGAAAGGCGCCTGACCATGGCCTTCGGCACCCAGGACGACACTGACGATGTGATGAACGAGATCAACATGACGCCGCTGGTCGACGTCATGCTGGTGCTCCTGATCATCTTCATCATCACGGTTCCGGTGATGAAGCACGCGGTCAACATCGACCTGCCGCGGGCGAGCAGTTCCCCGCAGGACACCAAGCCGCAGACCATTCACCTGTCGGTGGACGCACAGGGCCAGTACTTCTGGAACGAGCAGCCGGTGGCCGAGCAGGACCTGGACAAGCGCTTCCAGGCCGAATCCGCGCGCGAGCAGCAACCGGAGTTGCACATTCGCGGGCACCGCGACGCCCGCTACGAGCGGGTCGCGCAGGCCATGGCCGCGGCCCAGCGCGCAGGCCTGCGCAAGATCGGCTTTGTCATGGAGCCCAAACCGGCATGAGCAGCGACTACGACACCGTCACCGTGCTCCCGGCCGATCCTCCCGGCCGCGATGCGGGCGGCAGCCCGGCGGCCCGGGGCATCCGGCCCGCCCCCGTCATCCCGAGCGAGGAATTGCTGCGCGGGCGCCGCCTGGTGGAGATCAGCCACAACGGCGAGGTCTACCGCTTGCAGGCGACGCGCCTGGGCAAGCTGATCCTCACGAAATAAGCGCCCGTCAGAGACCGATCGCCGAGATGCCGGCGCGGGCGATCTGGGCGTCTTCCGCGGACTTGACGCCGCTGACCCCGACGGCACCGAGGCACTGGCCGTCCTTCATGATCGGAACGCCGCCTTCCAGCAGGCCCTTCAGGTCGGGGGCGCTCAGGAAGGAAACGCGGCCGCCGTTGATCATTTCCTCGTAGATCCTGCTTTCACGGCGCCCGAGCGCGGCGGTATTGGCCTTGGCCGGGGCGATATGGGCCGAAATCGGCGGCGCGCCGTCCAGGCGCTGCAGCCAGAGCAGGTGGCCGCCGTCGTCCACGACGGCGATCGACACCGCCCAGTTGTTCTTGAGGGCTTCGGCTTCCGCCGCCGCGGCGATGGCCTTGAGGTCGGCCAATTCGAGCACATGCTTGGTTTTCATGGGCGCCAAGGATAGTGGCTGGGGCCGGGGCTGGAAATTGCGGATATCGCTACCCCCGCCTTGAACCAACCTAGAATGGGCGCATCTAAAGCCCAACGGCAAAGGAGAGATAGGACATGAGCGACCGCATCCAGACCCTGGACTACGGCTATGCCCCGTCAGTCGAACAGCGCAACAAGGTCTTGCGCAATACCTACTGGCTGCTCGCACTGAGCCTGGTGCCGACAGTGATTGGCGCCTGGCTGGGCGTGGCCACCGGCATCACCCGCGCCCTCACCCCGGGCATCGGGCTGATCGTCTTCCTGGTCGGCGCCTTCGGCTTCATGTTCGCCATCGAGAAGACCAAGAACTCCTCGGCCGGCGTGGCGGTGCTGCTGGGCTTCACCTTCTTCATGGGCCTGATGCTGTCGCGGCTGATCGCCGTCGTGCTGGGCTTCAAGAACGGCCCCAGCCTGGTGATGACTGCCTTCGGCGGAACGGCGGGCGTGTTTTTCGTGATGGCGACGCTGGCCAGCGTGATCAAGCGCGACCTATCCGGCATGGGCAAGTTCCTGCTGGTCGGCGCCCTGGCGCTGATGATCGGCAGCATCATCAACGTGTTCGTCGGCTCGACCACGGGCATGCTGGTGATCAGCGTGATGGCCATCGGCATCTTCAGCGCCTACATGCTGTACGACCTGAAGCAGATCGTGGACGGCGGCGAAACCAACTACATCACCGCCACGCTGGCGCTTTACCTCGACGTCTTCAACGTGTTCCAGAGCCTGCTGGCGCTGCTGGGCATCATGGGCGGCGAGCGCGAATAAGCGCAGCCCGCCGACTGCGAAAGGGCCGCCTCAGCGGCCCTTTTTCATTGCACCACCTGCCGGAGCCAGCGCAGCGCGTCAGGTCGCTAGGCGCGATCGAACACGGCGATGGACTCGACGTGCGCCGTGTGCGGGAACATGTTCACCACGCCCGCGGCGCTGCAGCGGTAGCCGGCCTGGTGCACCAGCAGGCCGGCATCCCGGGCCAGCGTGGCCGGGTTGCAGCTGACGTAGACGATGCGGCCGGGAGGCGTCCACTCTCCTGACGGGACGGGCTGGTTGTGCAGGTCCGCCAGCGCCTTGGCCAGCGCGAAGGCGCCCTCGCGCGGCGGGTCCACCAGCCAGCGCTGCGCCTGGCCGTCGGCCACCAGTTGCTGCGCGCTCATCTCGAACAGGTTGCGCGCGGCAAACTGCACATGGGCCAGCGGCTGCGTGCGCCCTGCCCGGTTGCGGGTGTAGTTGTCCTTCGCGCGCGCCACCAGCGCCTCGCTGCCTTCGATGCCCAGCACCTCGCCGGCCTGGGTCGCGAGCGGCAGCGTGAAGTTGCCGAGGCCGCAGAACCAGTCGATCACGCGCTCGCCGGCCTGCGCGTCCAGCAGCCGCAGGGCGCGCGACACCAGCACCCGATTGATGTGCGGGTTGACCTGGGTGAAGTCGGTCGGCCTGAACGGCATGCGGACGCCGAACTCGGGCAAGTCATAGAAAAGCTCTGGGCCGCCTTCGTCCAGCAGTCGGATCGAATCGGGGCCCTTGGGCTGCAGCCACCATTGCACACCGGCATGCTCGCGCGCGAACGCCCGCAGCTTGCCGAGGTCACCGTCACTGAGCGGCTCGAGGTGCCGCAGCACCAGTGCCATCACTTCGTCGCCGCACGCCAGCTCGATCTGCGGGCAGGTCTCGATCGCGTCCATGGAACCCAGCAGCTCGCGCAGCGGCAGCAGCAGCGCACTGACGCCCGGCGGCACCACGTGGCACTCGCGCATGTCGGCCACGTAGCGGCTCTTGCGCTCATGGAATCCGACCAGCACCACGCCCTTCTTGCGCACGTGGCGCACCGAGAAGCGCGCGCGCCAGCGGTAGCCCCAGGCGGGTCCTTCGATCGGCCGCAGCACCATCTCGGGCTTCACCTTGCCCAGGTGCCAGAGGTTGTCCTCCAGCACCCGCTGCTTCATCGCCACCTGGGCGGCTGGATGCAGGTGCTGCATCTTGCAGCCGCCGCAAGCGCCCTCGTGCAGGCCGAAGTGCGGGCAGCGCGGCTCGCTGCGCTGGGACGATTCGCGGTGGACCTCGGTCAGCTGGCCCTGCTCCCAGTTGTTCTTCTTCTTGTGCACATGGGCCGAGACCAGCTCGAAGGGCAGCGCGCCTTCGATGAACACCACCTTGCCGTCGGGCCGCCGGGCCACGCCGCGCGCCTCCAGATCGAGCGCATCCACCGCCAGCCAGCCTTCGGGCAGCGCCTCTTTCGCAATTCCTTCCGTCATGCCCCCGATTGTCTCAGCCCGGCCGCCACCCCAGCCGGGCGGGACGCGCTACTTCCAGGCGGCCAGGTACTCCTGCCAATGGGCCTCGGCCGGCGCCTGCGCCGACAGCGTGCTCTTGACGAACGCGATCTCCTGCTCGTATTCGGTTTCGGTGAAGCCGCCGCGCATGCGCTGGAAGCGGCAGTACAGCAGGTAGGTGTTCATCACGTCGGTCTCGCAATAGCGGCGGATGTCCTCGGTCTTGCCTTCCAGGTAGGCGGCATAGACCTGCGAGCCGTCCATCCCGAGCTTGCCGGGGAAGCCGCACAGCTTGGCCATGGCATCCAGCGGGGCGTTGTTCTTGGGCTGATAGAGCGCCAGCAGGTCCATCAGGTCCAGGTGGCGCATGTGGTAGCGCCCGATGTAATTGTTGAACTTGAACTCGCGGTCGTCCTCGCCCATGTCCCAGTACTTGTTGGCGACGACGCCGTGGCGCAGGCCGCGGTAGTGCAGCACCGGCAGGTCGAAGCCGCCGCCGTTCCAGCTCACGAGCTGCGGCGCGTGCTTTTCCAGGGCGTTGAAGAAGGACTGGACGACCTTGCCTTCACTGGCGTTGTCGCGGTCGACGAAGGAGTGCACGCGCAGGCCTTCGGCGTTGCGGAACACGCAGCTGATCACCAGGATGCGCTGCAGGTGCAGCGGCATGAAATCGGACTTGCCATCACCGGCGCGCTCCTCGCGCCAGGCCTTGTAGACGTCCTCGTCGGTGAAGTGCTCAGGGTCGACGCGCAACTGGCGCAAGCCCGCGATGTCGGGAATGGATTCGATGTCGAAGACGAGCACGGGCCAAGCCATGGCCCGACTGTAGCAGCTGCTGGAAGAGCAGCTAGAAGAGCGCTTCCTTGTTGATGCCGCTGCGGGTCATGTGCCGGCGCAGTTTGAGCAGTGCCTCGTTCTGGATCTGCCGCACCCGCTCGCGGGTGAGCCCGAGCCGGTCGCTCAGCACCTCCAGCGTCTCGGGCTCGCGGTCGTGGAGGCCGAAGCGGCCCTCGAGCACTTCCTTCTCGCGGTGCGACAGGGCTTCGATCCAGTTGTTCAGGAGCCGCTCTACCTCGCGGTTGTGCGTCACGCCGGTCGGGTCGGCCGCGAACTCGTCCGGCATCATGTCCGCCAGGGTGTGGTCGTCGTCGCCACGGTCGGCGGTGGCATCGAGCGAGCGGGGCGTTTCGGCCATGGCGAGCAACTCGGCCACCTGCTGGGCGTCGCGCCCGAGCAGGGCGGCCACGTCCTCGACCCGCACGCCCTCACCCTCCAGCCCCGAACGTGCGGAGGCGAAGGCCGGATCGTTTTCCAGCATGCGGCGGGCGCGAAGCACCTGCTGGAGCTCGCGCACCACATGCACCGGCAGACGAATGACCCGTCCCTGGTTCATCACCGCCCGCTCGACCGACTGCCGGATCCACCAGGTGGCGTAGGTGGAAAAGCGGAAACCGCGCTCGGGCTCGAACTTGTCGATGGCATGCATCAGGCCGAGGTTGCCCTCCTCGATCAGGTCCGACAGCGGCACGCCGCGCCCGAGGTAGCCCTTCGCAATGCTGACCACCAGCCGCAGGTTGTGCTCGATCATGGCCTGCCGGGCGCTGAAGTCCCCGCTGCGGGCACGGGTCGCGGTCTCGAACTCCTGCCGGGCGGTGAAGAGTTCGGTGCGGCGCACGTCGCGCAGGTACAGCGTCAGCGTGTCGCTCGATTCGCCGGCGAACTCCGCCGGGATCTCGCGGGGGTTGGGTTCCTCTTCAGTGTCTTGCGTCGTGCGGATCTCTTGCGGCACGCGCTCCGCACTCTCAGTCGCACCGGCAGCCGCAGGCTTGGCATGTCCGTTGCGCTTTCGCATGTGTCACCTCGCTGGCAGGTATCGCGACGGGTCGACCGGCTTGCCCAGGCGACGTATCTCGAAGTGCAGCTTCACCCGGTCCGTATCACTGCTTCCCATTTCCGCAATCTTCTGTCCTTTGCGCACGGTCTGGTCTTCCTTCACGAGCAAAGTCTGGTTATGGGCGTAAGCGGAGAGAAACGTGTTGTTGTGTTTGAGAATGATCAGGTTGCCGTAGCCGCGCAGGCTCGCGCCGGCGTAGATCACACGCCCGTCGGCAGACGCGAGCACGGGATCGCCGACCTTGCCGCCGATGTCCAGCCCCTTGTTGCGCTGCTCATCGAAGCCGTCGAGGACCATGCCGTTGCCCGTCGGCCAGCTCCACGCGATCTCGTCCTCTGCCGGCACGGCAGGCTGCGTGCCCACGGGAGGAAGCGCCGCGACGGCGGGGCCTGAAGGCGCGGAGGCCGAAGGTGCCGGCGCGGACGGGACCGCCGAACCGGAGGCGCCGGCGCGCGGCGGGACCACCGTGGCGGCGGGCGCGGTTGGTGCGGGCGCGGTCCGCGCGGCGGTCACTTCGGCCGCGGGCGGGGCCACGCGCAAGACCTGGCCCACCTCGATGACGTTGGGGTTCTCGAGATTGTTCCAGCGCGCGATGTCGCGCCAGTTCTGGCCGCTGTCCAAGGCGATGCGAATGAGCGTGTCGCCCTGGCGCACCGTGTAGTAGCCCGGTTTGCCGGCGTTGTCCGCGCCGGCCAGCGGCTTCGCGGGCTCGACCACCGCCGGCATGCCGGGTGCGCGCGCGCTGCGGTCCTCCACCGGCGCCGGTGAGCGGGTCTTGGATGCGCATCCGGCCAGCAACACCGCGACACACGCGCCTGCAACGACCGATCTCCACCCGCGCATCTCGAACATCTTGTTGTATCCCTTCAAGCGATGCCCGATTTTAGGGGGACAAAGTGAACAGCCTCAAGCACACTTTGTTGCAGTTCACGTTCGTTTTTCTTCTCGATCACCACCAACGCCTGCTGGCCGGCCGGCGTGGTGACGGGCGCCACGATGCGTCCGCCCACAGCCAGTTGCTGCGTCCATGCCGCGGGCACCGCTTCACCGCCGGCCGCCGCGATGATGCCCGCATACGGTGCACCCTTGGCGTAACCGGGCATGCCGTCGCCGAAGAGCAGATGCACGTTGGGCAGGCGGAAATGCCGCAGGTTCTGGCGCGCCTTGTCGTGCAAGCCGCGCAGGCGCTCGATGCTGTACACCTCCGACGCCACCAGGCTCAGGACCGCCGCCTGGTAGCCGCAGCCGGTGCCGATATCGAGCACGCGCCCGAGTTTGCCCGAGGGCTCGCGCCGGCCGGCCAGCAGAAGCTCGATCATGCGGGCGACCACGCTTGGCTTGGAGATCGTCTGGCCCAGGCCGATGGGCAGGCTGGTGTCTTCATAGGCCTGGTTCACCAGCGCCGAGTCGACGAAGCGGTGGCGCTCGATCGTGCCCATGGCCGACAGGACCTGCGCATCCGTGACGCCCTGGGCGCCGAGCTTGTGCACCATGCGCAGGCGCACCGCCTGCGAATCCAGGCCGACACCACCGGCCGGCCGGACGGCAGGCACCGCGCCTGCGCGCGGCGCAGGCGGCTTCGCCGCGGGGCCTTGCCGGGTCGTGTCCAGGCGGGCAGGAAACGCCGGCCGCCGGGTCATGCGCCGGCCGCCTCGCGGGCACCCGGCACCGAACGGCCCCAGGCGCGCAGCGCCTCGTGGTCGGTCAGGTCAACCTTCAACGGCGTGATCGACACATGGCCCTGCGCGGTCGCGTGGAAATCCGTGCCTTCGGCGCCGTCCTTGGCCGGCCCGGCGCCCCCGATCCAGTACATGGTCTCGCCGTGCGGGCTGGTCTGCGAGATGACCTTCTCGGCGGCATGGCGCCGGCCGAGCCGGCAGACCTGGAACGGCTTGAGTTCCTCGTAGGCCAGGTTGGGAATGTTCACATTGAGCAGCCAGGGCGAGCTTTCGGGCGCCCCGGCGCCCACCAGGTGCTGCACCAGTTCGCGCGCCTTGCGTGCCGCGGACTCGATGTGCGCCCACCCCTTTTGCGTCTGCGAGAAGGCGATCGCCGGGATGCCGAATAGATAGCCCTCCATCGCGGCGCCCACGGTGCCGGAGTAGATGGTGTCGTCGCCCATGTTGGCGCCGTTGTTGATGCCGCTCACGACCAGGTCCGGCCGGTAGCCGAGCAGCCCGGTGAGCGCCACATGCACGCAGTCCGCGGGCGTGCCATTGACATAGCGAAAGCCGTTGTTCGCCTGCCGCACCGACAGCGGCGCATAGAGCGTGAGCGCGTTGGATTTGGCGCTGTTGTTGTGCTCAGGCGCCACGACCTCGACGTCGCCGAGGTCCTTGATCGCCTCGTACAAGGCGATGATGCCCGGCGCCTGGTAACCGTCGTCGTTGGAAAGCAGGATTTTCATGGCGAATGCAATCGATTGTAGGGCTGCGCCGACCGAGTCCCCCGATCCGTGAGCGGCTGCATCAGCACCGGTCACGGCAGAGACATTGCGCCGGCGCCCACGCGCCTATCATGGCGCCGAACACGTTTTGCGGAGACACCCCAGATGCATGCATGGCTTTGCGAGAACCCGACCGGCGTGGACGCCCTTCAATGGAAGGAGTTGCCCACCCCGCAGCCCAAGGCCGGCGAAGTGCTCATCGAGATCAAGGCGGCGAGCCTGAACTTCCCCGACCTGCTCATCGTCCAGAACAAGTACCAGATCAAGCCGCCGCTGCCCTTCGTGCCGGGCTCCGAGTACGCGGGCGTGGTGGCAGCGGTCGGCGAAGGCGTGACGCAACTGAAGCCGGGACAGAGTGTCGCCTGCCTGCTCGGTACCGGCGGCTTCGCCAGCCACGTCATCGCGCCGGCCGCGGCTTGCATGCCCTTGCCCGCCGGCTTCCCGCACGCGGACGCGGCGGCATTCATCATGACCTATGGGACCTCGCACCACGCGCTGGTCGATCGCGCGCAGCTCAAGGCCGGCGAGACGGTGCTGGTGCTTGGCGCCGCCGGCGGCGTCGGCACGGCGGCGATCCAGATCGCCAAGGCAGCGGGCGCGCGCGTGATCGCCGCGGCCTCCAGCGACGAGAAATGCGAGCTGTGCAAGTCGATCGGCGCTGACGCCACGATCAACTACAGCCGGGAAAACCTGCGCGACGCGATCAAGGCCGCCACCGACGGCAAGGGCCCCGACGTGGTCTACGACCCGGTGGGCGGCGACTTCGCGGAGCCCGTCTTCCGCTCCATCGCCTGGCGCGGGCGCTACCTCGTGATCGGCTTCACCGCGGGGCCGATCCCGGCCCTGCCGCTCAACCTGCCGCTGCTCAAGGGCGCTTCCATCGTGGGCGTGTTCTGGGGCGCCTTCGCCAAGCAGGAACCCAAGGCCAACGCGGCCATGCTGGCGGAACTCGCGCGCTGGTACGGCGAAGGCAAGATCAAGCCGGTGATCGACGCCACCCTGCCGATGGCCGAGCTGAAAGCCGCGTATGCGCGCATGGGTTCACGCGCTGTGAAGGGCAAACTGGTGATGGTGAACTGAGGCCCTGAGCGGCGGCCTCGTCCACCGTATAATGAGAGGCTCGACGGTGGCTGTAGCTCAGTTGGTAGAGTCCCAGATTGTGATTCTGGTCGTCGTGGGTTCGAGTCCCATCAGCCACCCCACCGAATGTCAGTGAATCAAGCCCTTGCGAGGGCTTGATTTCATTTCAGGGGCACTGCAGGGGCAATCGATAAGCACCTGCGTGCCTGCCGGTGACGCCGAATCGTTTGCGCAGGCCGAGCCGAGCGCAAAGTAAGTCGACAGGCGCGCGAGGCGGGCTGACGCGGAGCTCCCCCAATGAAAAAGCCGGCCTTTCGGGCCGGCTTTTTTGTTGCTCTGCTCAAGGCCCTTACGGCTTGGGCACCAGGATCTGCACCTTGAAGCGCTCCTTGAGCAGGTTGTAGTAGGCGATGGTCTCGGCCTGGGCCCACCACTGCTCATACTGGTCGCGCTCCTGACGGGCCGCTTCGGCCGCCGGGGCCTCGCGCGGGATGATCTTGTTGACCTTGATCACCGCATAGCCCTGCGCGCCGAGGTCCACGCCGCTGAGCGCGGGCAAGGCGGCGGGATCGGCGCGAAGCGCCGCATCCACCACTTCGGCCGGCTGCTGCGCCGCCTCCTGCCGGGAGACCGTCACGGCCGCGGGCAGGCTGGCGCCGGCGGGGTTCGCCTTCCAGGCGGCGAGCTTGTCCGTGCCTTCCTTCTTCGCCAGTTCGGCGGCACGCGCGGCCACCACGCGCTGGCGCACCTGGTCCTTCACTTCGTCGAAGGGAATCGTGCGCGATGGCGTGTACTGCGTGATGCGGCCCGAGACCAGCGTGTTGGGCGCCACCTCGACGGCCTCGGTGTTGCGCTTTTTCTCCAGGCTGTCCGGCGCGAACAGGGCGCTGAGCAACTTGGGACTCGAAAGCACGCCGGGCGCACCGCGAGCGGGTTCGCGCTGCACACCGGCCGCGGTCTTGACCTCCAGCTTCAGCTTGTCGGCCGCCGGCTTGAGGCTGTCCGACTGCTCATAGACCGCGTTGCTGAAGGTGTCGGCCATCTCCGCGTACTTGCGCTGCGCCTGCTGCTTCTTCAGTTCCGCCTCGAACTCGGGCTTCAATTCCTCGTAGCTGCGCTGCTTGGGCACCTTGAGGTCCGTCAGCTTGACGATGTGGTAGCCGAACTCGGTTTCCACCGGCCCGGCGATCTCGCCCTTCTTCATCGCGAAGACGGTATCTTCGAAAGGCTTGGTCATCGCGCCGCGGGTGAAGAACTCCAAATCGCCGCCGTTGGGAGCGGAGGCCGTGTCTTGCGAGTTTTTCTTCGCCAGTTCCGCGAAGCCATCGGGATTCTTGCGTGCCGCCGCCAGCAGCTCCTGCGCCTGCGCCTTGGCCTTCTCGCGATCGGCGGCGGGGGCATCCTTCGGGACCGCGACCAGGATATGGCTGGCGCGCCGCTCTTCCTGCCCGGTGATCCTGGCGACGTTCTGTTCGTAGTAGGTCTTGAGGTCCTGCTCGTTGACCGTGACGCCCTTCTTGATGGATTCGATGTCCAGCACCAGGTATTCGACGCTCGCCTGCTCGGGCGCCTGGAACATCGAGGGGTTGGCCTTGTAGAACGACTCCAGGTCGGCGTCGGTGACCGTCACGCGCGCCGCGAAGTCGCTGCTGGGAAAGCGCACCACCTGCACTTCCCGCTTTTCCAGGAAGGCGCCGATGGAAGGCGCCGCCTGGGCCGCCGTGGCCAGCGAGGTCGCAGCCACGCCGCCCAGCACCTGCCGCGTCGACAGCTCCGTGCGCACGCTCTCCTCGAAGGCCTCCGGGCTCATGCCCTGGGCGCCGACCAGCTGGCGGTACCTGGCCATGTCCAGCTTGCCGTCGGGCCCGCGCAGGGACGCGATCATCTGGTTCTGCTGCAACTCGCGCGCCAGCCGCTGGTCGCTGGCCGTCAACTTGGACTTCGCTGCTTCGGCGGCGATCACGCGGTCACGCACGAGACGCTCGAGGGTGCCGTATTTCGCGGCGGGCGAATCGAGCAGCTTCATGTCGATGTTGGGCATCTGCTGGCGCAGGCGGTCGACTTCCCGCCGGTGCGCCTCGTCCCAATCGCCTTGCAGGATCTCATGGCCGTCGACCTTGGCGACGGCATCGCCCTTTTCGCGCAGGCGGTCGTAACCGTTGATGCCCACCAGCACGAACGAAGGGAAGATCAGCAAGAACAGCAGGAACTGCATGATCTTGTTGTGCTTGCGGACGAAATCGAACATGTCTCGAACTCGGATTCAGGAACAGCGAACTCAGTTCGCAAAAACAAAAGGCGAACTGCCGTTCGCCTTCGCGTCGCTTGGTGGGTGCTGACGGGATCGAACCGCCGACCTACGCCTTGTAAGGGCGCCGCTCTACCAGCTGAGCTAAGCACCCCACCTTGATCGGCCGCTTCAGTTCAGCGCATCCTTCAGCGCCTTGCCGGGGCGGAACTTTGGCACCTTGGCGGCCTTGATTTTAATCGCAGCGCCGGTGCGCGGATTGCGGCCGCTGCGCGCGGCGCGCTTGCCGACCGCGAACGTGCCGAAACCGACCAGCGACACCGACCCGCCCTTCTTCAGCGTGGTCTTGACGGCGCCGATCATGGACTCCAGCGCGCGTGTGGCCGCGGCCTTGGAGATGTCGGCATGCTTTGCGATGTGCTCAATCAGTTCGGTCTTGTTCACAGGTTCCCCTCGTAGCGAGAATGTTTTGACAGGAATGTCTCTGGGTTGATTTTTGTTCTCCCCTCCGCGCCGCGCGGCGGAAAGGGTTCAGTCATGCGGCTTTCGAGCCACCGATGCATTAGAGCCACGCGGCTGTAACGTGTCAATACGACGCAACACCACGCCTCGGCGATTTACAACGGCGCGGAGGCGGATTCTATTCGTAAACCTGCGTAGCTCCGGGCGGACTGGCGTGCTGCGAATTGCGCAGTGCAAAAAAACCGGGGGTCACAGCGCCGATGCGATGGCGCGCCCGAGGTCCGCCGTCTCTGCCTTGCCGCCGATGTCGGGGGTGCGCGGCGCCCCGCTTTTCGGGTCGAGCACCTGTTCGATCGCGCGCAGCACCGCGTCGTGCGCATCCTTGTGGCCCAGGAATTCCAGCATCATGGCGCCGCACCAGATCTGGCCGATCGGGTTGGCGATCTGGCGTCCGGCGATATCCGGCGCGGAGCCGTGAACCGGCTCGAAAAGCGAGGGAAACCGGCGCAAAGGGTCGAGGTTCGCGCTCGGCGCGATGCCGATGGTTCCGGTGCAGGCGGGCCCCAGGTCGCTGAGGATGTCGCCGAACAGGTTGCTGGCGACCACCACGTCGAAGAAGTCCGGCCGCTGCACGAAGTGGGCGGTAAGGATGTCGATATGGAACTTGTCCACCTGCACGCCCGGATAGGACTTGGCCATCTCGGCCACGCGTTCGTCCCAGTAGGGCATGGTGATCGCGATGCCGTTGGACTTGGTGGCGCTGGTCAGGTGCTTTTTCGGCCTGCTTTGCGCCAGGTCAAACGCAAACTTCAGTACGCGATCGACGCCCGTGCGCGACATCACGGTTTCCTGCATGACGATCTCGCGCTCGGTGCCGGGGTACATCCGCCCGCCGATGCTCGAGTACTCGCCCTCGGTGTTCTCGCGCACGATGTACATGTCGATCTCGCCCGGCTGGCGGGCGCTGCCGTCACGCCGCACCACCGGAGCGATGATGCCCGGCATCAGGCGGGCGGGCCGCAGGTTGACGTACTGATCGAACTCGCGGCGGAACAGCAGCAGCGAGCCCCACAGCGATACGTGGTCCGGGATCTTCTCGGGCCAGCCCACCGCGCCAAAGTAGATGGCGTCATGGCCGCCGATGCGCTCCTTCCAGTCGTCCGGCAGCATCTGGCCGTGCTTCTCGTAGTAGTCCCAGCTCGAGAAGTCGAAGTGGTCGAACGCCAGGTCGATGCCGAACTTGCTGGCCGCCGCTTCCATGACGCGCACCCCTTCGGGCATCACTTCCTTGCCGATGCCGTCACCGGCGATCACCGCGATCCGTTTCCTGCTCATTCGTCGTTACTCCTGAAGAAAGAATTCCTGGGCTTCCGCCAGCAGCGCCTCCGGCGCCTCCTCGGCGATGTAGTGACCGCACGGCAGCGCGCGGCCGGAAACCTGCGTGGCACGACCTCGCCACAGTGCGAGCACGTCGAAGCACTTGCCGACGACGCCCCGCTCGCCCCACAGCACGCGCAGTGGCTGCGCCAGCTGGCGGCCGGCGGCGAGGTCCTCACGGTCATGGTCCAGGTCGATGCCGGCGCTGGCCCGGTAGTCGGCGCACACGGCCTGCGCGCTGCCCGGGATCTGCAGGCAGCGCTCGTACTCCGCCAGCGCTTCCGGCGCGAACACCCCCAGGCCGGCGTAGCGCGACCCCATGACCGATCGCAGGTAGCGGACCGGGTCCGAGCCGACCAGCGCCTCGGGCAAGGGCGGCGGCTGGATCAGGAAGAACCAGTGCCAGTACGCGCGGGCGAAGGCCTCGCTCGTGTTCTGGTACATCGCCAGCGTCGGCGCGATGTCCAGCAGCATCAGGCGCTGCACGGCCTGCGGATGGTCCACCGCCAGGCGATGCGCGACGCGCGCGCCGCGATCGTGCGCCAGCACCTGGAACTGCCGGAAGCCGTGCTCCGCCATCACGAGCATGGCGTCGCTCGCCATCTCGCGCTTGGCGTAGGCGGCGCTGCCCTCGCCGGCGGCAGGCCGGCCCGAATCGCCGTAGCCGCGCAGGTCCATCAGCACGACGGTGAAGCGCTCGACCAGCGCCGGCGCCACGCGGTGCCACATCGCATGGGTCTGCGGATGGCCATGCAGCATCAGCAAGGCCGGGCCCCGGCCCGACCGGGCGCCGTGCAGCCGCACGCCGTCGCGTGCGAAGTCGAAGCGTTCGAACCCATCCAGCATGGCTGCGATTCTGGCATTCCTGGCCGACTCGGGCGCCCGGGCCGCGTCCTGCCGGGCTAGGCCACGCGAGGCGCCCGCACGACCAGGCTCACGCCCAGCGCGGTGAGCGCCATGCCGGCCAGCGTGGTCGCCGTGATCGCCTCGCCGAACAGCAGCCAGGCCATGACCGCGGTCGTGGGCGGCACCAGGTAGAGCAAGCTGGTCACCGCGGTCGCCGCGCCGCGCTGGATCAGCAGGTACAGCAGCGAGCTGCCCCCCAATGTCAGGCCGAGCACCGACCAGGCCATGGCGCCCGCGAGCTGGCCGTTCCAGCGCATGGCTTCCGATTCCAGCAGCGCCAGCGGCAGGGTGACTGCCAGCGCGGCGAGCAATTGCACCAGGCTGGCCGACCGCACGTCGCAGGGCGCGAGGTAGCGCTTCTGGTAGAGCGTGCCGGCCGTGATGCTGACCAGCGCCATGAAGGCCAGCGCGAGGTTGGGGGCATTCACCTCGCCGTGCCCCAGCTTCTGCCACACGACGAGTGCCAGGCCGACCAGGCCCAGGCCGAGTCCGAGCCATTGCCTGCCCTCCACGCGTCCGCCGCGCGAGGACACCCACACGGCGGTCAGCACCGGCTGCAGGCCGACCAGCAGCGCCGCCAGGCCGGCGCCCATTCCGAGCTTCACCGCCGCCCAGACGCCGCCCAGGTAGCCGGCATGCATCAGGATGCCGGTCACGGCGAGGTGCCCGACCTGGCGCCGGTCGACGGGCAGCGCGACGCGCGCCGCCCACACCCAGGCTGCGAAGCAAAGCGAGGACAGCAGGTAGCGCATCGCCAGGAACTTCATCGGCGGCGCGTGCGGCATGCCGTAGCGGGCCACGATGAACCCGGTGCTCCAGATCAGGACGAAGACGATCGGCATCGCCCGCACCAGGGCGTCGTCGCGGGAGCTCACTTCACCCGGCTGCGGATCTCTGGCAGCGCCTTTTGCAGGTAGTAGACCATCGACCAGACGGTGAGGATGGCCGACAGCCAGATCAGCCAGGTGCCCCAGGTGCGCGTGTCGATCAGCCGGAACAGCACGCCGTCGAACAGCAGGAAGGGAATGGCCACCATCTGCACCGTGGTCTTGACCTTGCCCAGCATGTGCACGGCCACGCTCTTGGCGGCGCCGATGTGCGCCATCCATTCACGCAGGGCCGAGATCGCGATCTCACGCCCGATGATGATCAGCGCCACGAACACGTCGGCCCGTCCCAGGTGCACCAGCACCAGCAGGCAGGCGCAGACCAGGAACTTGTCCGCGACCGGATCGAGGAAGGCGCCGAAGGAGGACGCCTGATTGAGTTTGCGCGCCAGGTAGCCGTCGAGCCAATCGGTCGCCGCGAAGGCGATGAACATGGCGGTGGCGATCAGGTTCTGGACCGCCGGATTGAGACCCAGGTAGAACACCCCCACGATCAGCGGAATGGCGACGATGCGTGTCCAGGTCAGGATCGTGGGTACCGTGAGGAACATGCCTCGATTCTGGCATGGCGCGGTGGCCGGCTGAGCCCAGTTCGATCAAAGCCTAGTGCAATGCCCGGTAGATCTCCTCCGCCAGCTCGCGCGAAATTCCTTCGACGCCGGCGATGTCGTCCACGCCCGCGGCCGCGACCCCGCGCACGCCGCCGAACCGTTGCAGCAGTCGCGCCCGCTTCTTGGCGCCGATGCCGGGGATTTCCTCGAGGCGGCTGCCGCCCACGCGCACCTTCGCTCTTCGCGCGCGCATGCCGGTGATGGCGAACCGATGCGCTTCGTCGCGGATCTGCGCCACCAGCATCAGGGCAGCGGAATCCCGTCCCAGGTACACCTTGTCGCGCCCGTCGGCGAAGACAAGCTCCTCCAGCCCGACCTTGCGCCCCTCGCCCTTTTCCACGCCGACGATCACCGCGAGGTCCAGGCCCAGTTCGGCGAACACCTCGCGCGCCATGCTCACCTGCCCCTTGCCGCCGTCCACCAGCACCAGGTCGGGCAGCCGCTGCGCGCCGCCGCCACGTGGCGTTGCTTCTGGCGGGTCGCGGCCGGCTTCGGCCATCTTGCCGTAGCGGCGCATCAGCACCTGCCGCATCGCCGCATAGTCATCGCCCGGCGTGATGCCGTCGATGTTGTAGCGGCGGTACTCCGAGTTCTGCATCTTGTGGTGGTGGAACACCACGCATGAGGCCTGGGTCGACTCTCCGGCCGTGTGCGAGACATCGAAGCACTCGACCCTGAAGGTGTCGAGGTTGTCCGGCGCCAGGTCCAGCGCCTCCACCAGCGCGCGCGTGCGCGCCTGCTGCGAGCCTTCCTCGGCCAGCAGGCGGGCCAGCTGGATCTCGGCGTTCTTCTCGGCCATCTCCAGCCACACGCGCCGCTGTTCGCGCGGGTTGTGCACGGTGGCGATCTTCATGCCCTTCTGCTGCGACAGCGCCGACGTCAGTTCCTGCCCAACCGGATGGCTGGTGATCAGGCAGGCCGGCACGGGCACGTCGAGGTAGTGCTGCGCGATGAAGGCTTCCAGCACCTGGACCTCGACCGGCGTGCACTCCTGCTGCTCGCTGCTGTCGTCGAAGTCCTGCACCGCCGAGGCATCCTCGACGTGCGAGGGGAAGTAGGCGCGGTCGCCCAGGTGCCGGCCGCCGCGCACCATCGCGAGGTTGACGCAGGCGCGCCCGCCCTGGACGCGCACCGCGAGGATGTCCACGTCCTTGTCCGAGATGGTCTCCACCGACTGCTGGTGCAGCACCTTGGACAAGGCCGACATCTGGTTGCGCAGCTCGGCCGCCTGTTCGAATTCGAGCCGGTCGGCGTGCTGCATCATGCGCTGCTCCAGCTCGGCCAGCACGGCATGGGTCTCGCCGTGCAGGAAGGCCTCGGCGTTCTCGACGTCGCGCTGATAGTCCGGCCCCGACACCAGATTGACACAGGGACCGGAGCAGCGCTTGATCTGGTAGAGCAGGCAGGGCCGCGTGCGGTTGGCGAACACCGTGTCCTCGCAGGTGCGCAGGCGGAACACCTTCTGCAGCAGCTGGATGGACTCCTTCACCGCCCAGGCGCTGGGATAGGGGCCGAAGTAGCGGTGCCGGCGGTCCACCGCGCCGCGATAATAGGCCATGCGCGGGAACTGCGCCGCCGTGGGCGCGGACGGCCGCCCGTCCGCGCTCGTGCTCGCGAGTCCCGGCTGGTCGGGTGAGCCGGTGATCTTCAGGTAGGGATAGCTCTTGTCGTCGCGAAACAGGATGTTGTAGCGCGGATTGAGCCTCTTGATCAGGTTGTTCTCGAGCAGCAGCGCCTCGGCCTCGGAGCGCACGACCGTGGTCTCCAGCCGCGCGATCTTCCCGATCATGTGGCCGATGCGGGTGCCGCCGTGGTTCTTCTGGAAGTAGCTGGAAACGCGCTTCTTCAGGTTGCGCGCCTTGCCGACGTAGAGGACGCCGTCCTGCGCGTCGAAGTACCGGTACACCCCCGGCAACGGCGGAAGCGCCGCCACCTGTGCCAGCAGCTGTTCGGAATGACTCTCGGACATACAGCCGCTATTGTGGACAATCCCGCGGATCAGTACCGACGACGTCATGCTCTGGGACATTTTCTGCAAGGTCATCGACAACCACGGCGACATCGGCGTGTGCTGGCGCCTGGCCGCGGAGCTCGCCCGGCGCGGCGAACGGGTGCGGCTGCGCGTCGACGACTCCAGCGCCCTGGCGTGGATGGCGCCCCATGGGCAGCCCGGGGTGGAGGTCATGCCCTGGTCGCCCGAGCCCGGCCCCGGCGATGCCGTGATCGAAGCCTTCGGCTGTGAGCTCCCGCCGGCGTTCCAGGCGGAACTGGCCGCGCTGGCGCGCGCGCGCGGGCGCCAGCCGGCCTGGATCAATCTCGAGTACCTGACGGCGGAATCGTTCGCCGAGCGCAGCCACGGCCTGCCCTCCCCCGTCATGTCCGGGCCGGCGGCCGGATTGACCAAGCGGTTTTTCTATCCCGGTTTCACCGCCAGCACCGGCGGGCTGTTGCGCGAGCAGGACCTGGCGAGGCGGCAGGCGGCTTTCGATTCCGCGGCCTGGCTGCAGCGCATGGGGCTGCAGCGGGGCAGCGAGCGCCTGGTCAGTCTCTTTTGCTACGAACCGCCCGGACTCGAGCCCTGGCTGCGGCAACTGGCGGACGCGGAAACGCCGACGCGCCTGCTGGTCACCGCGGGGCGTGCCGCGTCGGCCGTGCGCGCGGCGCTCGAACGGCTTCCGCCTTCGCCGCAACTGCGGGTCAGCTGGCTGCCGCTGCTGGCGCAATCGGAATTCGATCACCTGCTCTGGAGCTGCGACGCCAACTTCGTCCGCGGCGAGGATTCGCTGGTGCGCGCGCTCTGGGCCGGCCGGCCCTTCGTGTGGCAGATCTATCCGCAGCATGATGACGCCCACCACGCCAAGCTGCGCGCCTTTCTCGATTGGATGCAGGCGCCCTCCGGCCTGCGGCGCTTCCACGAGGCGTGGAGCGGCGTCGGCGGCGAGCTGCCGGTCTTCGATTCGGCAGCCTGGACGGATAGCGTCTCGGCCGCGCGCGCCAGGCTGCTGGCGCAGGACGAACTCGCCAGCCAGTTGCTGGGCTTCGTGGCCGATTTCCGTCCTTGACTCCCCATCGGGCCCCGGCCGCGCTTTAGGGGCATTCGGGACCTGCCTCATGAAAAAGGCTAAAATAGCAGGCTCTGCGCGATACGCGCCCCTGCCGCAGCCCCATCCAGCCTCATGCACGCTGCCGGCCCCTACCTAAGCCTCTCAATCCGCTTATGAAAATCGCTCAAGAAATCCGCGCCGGCAACGTCATCATGCAGGGCGGCAACCCCTGGGTCGTGCTGAAGACCGAATACGCCCGCGGCGGCCGCAACGCAGCCACCGTGCGCATGAAGCTCAAGAGCCTGCTGAACAACCAGGGCACGGAAATCGTGTTCAAGGCCGACGACAAGATGGACCAGATCGTCCTGGACAAGAAGGATTGCACCTACTCCTACTTCGCCGATCCCATGTATGTCTGGATGGACACCGAGTACAACCAGTACGAGGTCGAGAAGGAAAACATGGGCGACGCGCTGAACTACCTCGAGGAAGGCATGCCCGCCGAAGTGGTGTTCTACGAGGGCAAGGCCATCTCGGTCGAACTGGCCACCAGCGTGGAGCGCGAGATCACCTGGACCGAGCCTGCCGTCAAGGGCGATACGTCCGGCAAGGTGCTCAAGCCCGCCAAGATCGCCACCGGCTTCGAGATCGGCGTGCCGATCTTCGTGGCCCAGGGCGACAAAGTGGAAATCGACACGCGCACAGGCGAATACCGCCGCCGCGTCTAAGCGCACGGCACCCGTCGCGAAGGCTCCGAAAGGAGCCTTTCTTTTTGGTGCCTGCAATGCCGCAGAGAAATGCCGGATAGTTGAGGGACCGCCGTGAACTTCGATTTCGACAACGTCACCGTCCCGTTCCGGATGCAGCCCGGCCTGCGCCGCATAGCACCGGAGGATCCCCAGCTGGTGCCGCTGGCGCCCGGAAGCGCCCTGTATCGCGAAAAGCTCGCCGTCCTGCAGGCCGGGCAGTCGCGACACGTCGCCCCCGGCTTCGATCCCACACCCGCCTTGCAGGCCATCGCCGAGCGCGTGCCCGGCGACACGCCGCTGGAGCTCGCCTGCGAGCAGGACCTGGCGGTGCTGGACGGCGACAGCGCCACCCTGCCCTGGCTGTGCGTGTCCGTGCCTTCCCACTGGGCGCCGGAAGACAAGGTCGGCCTGCACTTCGCCGCGCTGCACGCGCCAGTGGCCGACAATGCGGCGCTGCTGGCGGCATCCGAGCCGCTGGTCAGGCTGGTGACCTCCGGCGAGTGCTGGGAACGCCATGTGTGGACCATCAGCCCTTCCGGGCGCTACGACCAGCACCCCCGGCGGCACCCGCGCGAACCCTGGCCCGCCCCCGACGACGCCCAGGCCTTCGCGCAGCGTTGCTGGCTGCGGGTGGAGCGCCAGACCTTCTTCCCGGTGGGGCGCGGCACGCGGCAGGCGGTGTTCGCCATCCACGTCATGCTGGAGCCGCTGCCGGCGGTGGCCGGCGTGCCCGGCGCAGCCCGGCGCCTGCACGACTCGCTGGCATCGATGACGGACGCCGTGCTGGCCTACAAAGGACTCGCACCCGCGCGCGAGCCCCTGCTGGCGTGGCTGGCTACCTGCTGTGCCTGAGCACGGCCATCAGCACGATGCCGACGGTCAGCACGACGCCCAGGGCAGCGGCCATCAGCGGCTGAACCGGCAGGCCCGCCGCGCCGAGGCGGCCCGCGTTCTCCGGAAACGGCGTGGCTTCCGGCAGCCAGTCGACGAACTCACCGGCCGCTTCGGGCGTGAACAGTTCCAGGGTCACGCGGTGCAGCCTGCGTCCATTGACCGCACGCAGGCAGAGGTCCACCAGCGAGCCCCGGACGCGCGCATGCACGAAGTCCTTCAAGGGGATCTTGACGCGGTCTTCCTTCCAGGCGAAGTTCCGCCGGAAGCGCCCGGCCAGCCGCAAGACATCGCTCTGCACACGAGCCTCCATCTCGCCGCGAAATAACGGGATTCCGGCCCCGCGCGCGGCCCTGCGGACCAGCGCCGCCGTATAAGTGGCCTGCACCAGAGAAAAGCTGCCGGTGCGGGTCGGGCTGAAAGCCGGTCCTCGCCTGCCGATCAGGTCGGCCACGGTGGACCGCGACCCATCCCTGCCGATGAGCACATCCGCGCTGGTCAGGGCTTTCCTGATGCGCATGCCGATGATCGTGCGCCTGTCGTATGGGCCGACGCTGCGGCCCTCGAGCTGCACGTGGTATAGCGTCTCCTCCAAACCTCGCTCCCCCCGAGATTTTCCCCGGCGGAAGAATAGCCGAGAAGCAGCGGCAAGGCCTAATCAAAATCCCTGCTTGTCGCAGAATGGCACCATGCCTTCCACGAGAAACCTCCACGATCGGCGGCTGGCCGATGCGTGGGCCACCCTGCAGGCCCACTCGCGCGAGGGGCTCCCCCTCGACCCCGACGCCAGCCGCCTGGCTTTCGCCGATCCCGAATTCCTGTTGCGCCGCGAAACGCGAGGCATTCGCTTTCAGCTCGAGTTGCTCAAACCCGACCTCGAACAGCAGGGCCAGGGCATCGAGAACACGATCGTTGTCTTCGGCAGCGCGCGCTTTCGCAGCGAGCAGGAGGCGGCAGCGCTGCTTGCTGCGGCCGAGAGGTCCGGCGACGAAGCGTTGCTGCGCCGCGCCCGGCTGTGCGAGCGCAATGCCCACTACTACGAGAAGGCCCGCGCATTCGGCAGGCTGGTCGCCGAATACAGCGCAGGCAAGAAACCGGTCGACAAGCTGTTCGTCTGCACCGGCGGCGGCCCCGGCATCATGGAGGCGGCGAACCGCGGCGCACACGAAGCCGGCGGCATCAGCGTGGGCCTGTCCATCGCGCTGCCCATGGAGGAAGAACCGAATCGCTTTGTGACGCCGGACCTGTCCTTCAAGTTCCACTACTTCGCGCTGCGCAAGATGCACTTCATGATGCGCGCCAAGGCCATGGTCGCCTTCCCCGGGGGCTTCGGCACACTGGACGAGCTGTTCGAGGTGATCACGCTGGTTCAGACCCGCAAATCCAAGCAGGTGCCCATCGTGCTGTTCGGCACCGACTACTGGAAGCGGCTGATCGACTTTGACGTGCTGATCGACGAGGGCGTGATTTCGCCGGACGACCTGGAACTGTTCCAGCATGCCGACGACGTGGTCAGCGCCTGGGACATCATCAAGAACTTCTACCGGCTGTAAGTTCGGGCTCTAGTGCCGGCCGAGGCGCAGCGCCGTCCGCGCCCCGGCGCCCACCGCGGCGCCCACGATCCAGAACACGCCCGAAATGCCGATGAAGGCGCCGGCGGCGCCGAACAGCATCGGCATGGCCACGCTGGACGCGTTGATCGCCATGAGGCGCATGGCGACCGCCTCGCCGTGCCGGTGCTCGGGCGTGATCTGGTGCAGCATGCTCATGATCATCGGCTGCACACTGCCCAGCGCGACGCCCAGCAGCACCGAGCACAGTCCCATGCCGAACGCCCCCCGCATCAAGGGATAGATCGCGAACAGCAGCGCGGTCGCCAGCATCGCGGTGCTCACCACCACCCGCTCGCGCAGCTGCGCGGCCAGCAGGGGCAGCGCCAGCCGCACCAGCGCCGCCGCCACGGCGAAGGCGCCGAGGATGGTGCCGATCACAGACGCCGACAGGCCCCGCTCGTGCCCCAGTACCGGCACCACGAAGGTGTGCACGTCCCAGCATGAGGCCAGCAGCCAGTTCACGATGAGAAGGCGCCGGAAACCCGGCTCGCCCAGCAGGTCCCACGCCTTGCTGCGCCCAGCCGACGCGGGGCGCACCACCGGGGGCAATTCCTTCACGTTGCGGACCCACAGCCACGCGACCAGCGGCAAGGCGGCCATGAGCAGGAAGGCCAGCCAGAAGTCCGCGAGGTCGATCATGAGCCCCGCAGCGAAGGGCCCGATGAAGTTGGACACCGCCGGGCCGATGGCCAGCCATGAGAACACCTGCTTGAGCTGGGTGGGGTTCTCGGCTGCGCGGCCCACGTGGCGCTGCAGGGCGATCACGGCCGCGCCGGTGGCACCGCCGGTGAGCAGCGCCGCCACGCACAGCACGGGAAACACCGGCCAGGCCGCGGCGAGTCCTGCGCCAATGCTGGCCGCGATGACGGCATAGCCCACCGGGCGCTTCACACCGTGCCGATCGGCGAAGCGCCCCGCCGGCAGTGCCAGGAACACCTGGGTCAGCGCGAAAAGTGCCAGCAGCACGCCCACTGCAGCCTCGCTCTGTCCGCTGCGCAGCGCCAGCAGCGGCGCAGCCATGCGCGTGCCCGCCATGCAGGCATGAAGAAAGATCTGACCGGCGATCAGCCGCGCGAGCGCGGGTTGAAGCCCACCCGTCATGCCGTGGCTTCGTCCCCTTCGGCCTGCGGCAGCAGCGCCTGGGCCTGGGCCTCCGGCAGCGCCTCGACCACCTTCAGCGCGCGGCGCATCTGGTTGGTGCGGGTGTGCGCGGTGTCCAGCGTGTCGGATGCCTTGCGCACCTGCTCGCGGACTTTTTCGACCCAGATGCCGTAGCGCTCAAATTCGGTCTTCACTGCCCCGAGCACCTTCCAGACTTCGGAAGCCTGCTGCTCCAGCGCCAGCGTGCGGAAACCCATGTGCAGGCTGTTGAGCATGGCCAGCAGCGTGGTCGGCCCGGCGATCGTGACCCGGTACTGCCGCTGCAGGCTGTCCATCAGGCCGGGGCGCCGCAGCACTTCGGCATAGAGGCTTTCGATTGGCAGGAACAGGATCGCGAAGTCGGTCGTGTAGGGCGGGCAGAGGTAGCTTTCGCTGATCGACTTGGCCTCCTGGCGGATGCGCGTCTCCAGTGCGCGGGCCGCCGCCTCCGCCGCGGCGGTGTCGGCCCGCTCCTGCGCGTCGAGCAGGCGCTCGTAGTCCTCGCGCGGGAACTTGGCGTCCACCGGCAGCCACACCGGCATGCCGTCGCCGTTGCGCCCGGGGAAGCGGATCGCGAAGTCCACGCGCTGGTTGCTGCGCGGCTTGGTCTCCACCTGCCGGCCGTATTGCTCGGCGGTGAGCACCTGTTCGAGCAGGGCCTCGAGCTGCACCTCGCCGAACATGCCGCGCGTCTTGACGTTGGTGAGCACGCGTTGCAGGTCACCTACGCCCTGCGCCAGCGTCTGCATCTCGCCCAGGCCCTTGTGGACCTGCTCCAGGCGCTCGGCCACCTGCTTGAAGCTCTCGCCCAGGCGCTTTTCCAGCGTGCTTTGCAGCTTTTCGTCCACCGTGCGCCGCATCTCGTCGAGCTTGGCGCTGTTGGTTTGCTGCAGCTGCGCCAGTTGCGCATCCAGCGTCGCCCGAACCTCCGCGATGCGGCGCGCGTTCGACTCGCCCAGGCTTTGCAACTGCGCGGACAGGGTGTCGGACAGCGTCTTCTGCAGCAGGGCGAGTTGCTGCGCGAACGCGTCGATCTGGATGTTCTGGGTGCGGGTCGCCTCCGCCGACTGCCTGACCACCGCGTCCTGGAAGGTGGCCAGCTGCTGCATCAGCTCGGTGCGCGAGCCGCGCGCGCTTTCGCTGATTTCGCGCCGCAGCTCGCGCTCCAGGCGCTCGCTGGCGGCCAGCAGTTCCACGCGCGCGGAATCGCCGGAGGGCGGCTTGCGCATCAGCAACAGGCCGACGAGCAAGAGGTTGGCGACCGCCAGGGCGGCGAGGATCCAGATCTCCAAGGGCTTTTTCTTTCCAGTGGCCGGTAACCCGCCACCTAGTCTTAGTTCAACACTTCAGGGTTCAGCGGTGTGAGCGGCTTGCCGTGCACCAGGAACCCAATCAGATTGTCCGCTGCCAGCTGAGCCATTGCCATGCGTGTGGGCACCGTCGCGCTCGCGATGTGGGGCGAAAGCACCACGTTCGGGACTTTCAGCAGGTCCGGGTGCACCTGGGGTTCGCCCTCGAACACGTCAAGGCCGGCGCCGGCGATCCGGCCCTCGCGCAAGGCCGCCGCCAGCGCGACATCGTCGACGATGCCGCCGCGCGCCACGTTCACCAGGGTGGCCGTGGGCTTCATCAGCGCCAGTTCCGCCGCGCCGATCACGTGATGCGACTCGGCCGAGTACGGCAGCACCAGCACCAGATGGTCGGCGGTCTTCAGCAGCTCCTCCTTGCCGACATAGCGCGCCTTGCATTCGGCCTCGAGCTGCGGCGCCAGGCGCGAGCGGTTGTGGTAGATCACCTTCATGCCGAAGCCGTGCGCGCCGCGCCGCGCGATGCCTTGGCCGATGCGGCCCATGCCCAGGATCCCCAGCGTCGCACCATGCACGTCGCGGCCCGAGAACATGTCGTAGCTCCAGCGGGTCCAGCGGCCTGCGCGCAGGAAATGTTCGCTTTCGGTCAGCCGCCGCGCCGTCGCCATCAGCAGCGCGAAGCCGAAGTCGGCCGTCGTCTCGGTCAGCACGTCCGGCGTGTTGGTACCCAGCACCCGCCTCTGCGTCATCGCCGGCAGGTCGAAGTTGTTGTAGCCCACGGCCATGTTGGCGACGATCTTGAGCCCGGGCGCGTTGGCCATCGTCTCGGCGTCGATGCGCTCCCCGCCGGTGGTGAAGGCGCCGGCCTTGCCGGCCAGCTTCGCGGCGAGCTGCTGCTTGGACCAGAGCTCGTCGGCCTGGTTGTGCTCGACCTCGAAGTGCTGCTGCAGCTGGTCGATGATCTCGGGAAAAATCGCCCGGGCGACGAGGATGGGGGGCTTGTCCATGAGTGTGTCTCCTAGCGAAACCAGATGAAGGTCATGACCACGAACAGCGGGACCAGTATGCAGCCGGACCAGGCCATGTAGCCGAAGAAGCTGGGCATGCGCTCGCCCCGGCTTTCGACAATGGCCCGGACCATGAGATTGGGCGCGTTGCCGATGTAGGTGTTGGCGCCCATGAACACGGAGCCGGCGGAAATCGCGGCCAGCGCGGTCGCCATCGAGCCCATGAGCACCTGCGCGTCGCCGCCGGCGGTGTTGAAGAACACCAGGTAGGTCGGGGCGTTGTCCAGGAAGGAGCTCAAGGTGCCGGAGGCCCAGAAGTACATCGCCGGGTCGGGACTGCCGTCCGGGCGGGTCACGGCCGCGACGATGGCACCGAAGGGACCGCCGACCCCCGCGCGCAGCATGGCGATGACCGGGACGATGGTGACGAAGATGCCCGCGAACAGCTTGGCCACTTCCTGCATCGGCGCCCAGGAAAACTGGTTGTCCTCGTGCACCCGCGCCGGCGTGATGCGCAGCGACAGCCAGGTGACCGCCAGCAGCCCGAGGTCGCGCACCAGCGCCGGCAGGCCCACCTGGGTGCCTGCGATCTCGAAACCCCGGGAGGTCTTCCAGAACCCGCTGAGCAGGACCAGGCCGACGACCGCGGCGAGTAGCCAGAAGTTTCGGGCGCCATCGAAACCGAGGCGCGTGGTGTCCGGCGTCGGATCCACGGGCAGCCGTTCCTCCCGCCGGTGATAGTAGTGCCAGTCCATGGCGTAGAAGATGGCCAGCAGCGCGCCGACGAGGAACAGCGTCTCCGGCAGGATGTGCCCCACGGTCCAGAAGAACTCCACGCCCTGCAGGAAGCCGAGGAACAGCGGCGGGTCGCCCAGCGGCGTGAGCGAGCCGCCGGCGTTCGACACGATGAAGATGAAGAAGACGAAGACGTGCGTCTTGTGCCGCCGGTTGTCATTGGCGCGGATCAGCGGGCGGATCAGCAGCATCGATGCGCCGGTGGTCCCCATGAAACTCGCGAGCACCGCGCCGATGGCCAGGATGGCCGTGTTGACGCCGGGGCTGCCGCGCAGGTTGCCACGGATGTAGATGCCCCCGGAAACGGTGAACAGCGCGGTCAGCAGGATGACGAAGGGAAGATATTCGCCCAGCGCCACATGGACCAGCTGCTCCCCTGCGAGGCCGGGCCCGAACACCCAGGCAAATGGCGCGAGGAAAGCCAGCGCCCAGGCCGCCGTGACCTTGCCGTAGTGGTGATGCCACAGCCGGGGCACGACCAGCGGCATCAGCGCGATGGATAGCAGGATGCCCGCGAACGGCAGGCCCCAGGCGGGCGAAAGCGCGCGGCCGTCGAACTCCGCGGCGAAGACGGCAGACGGCAGGCCCGAGACGGCCGCGAAAGACAGGAATTGCGCGAATCGGGTGAAGCGGCCCCTCATCGGCGAGCCGCTCATTCGACCCAGCTGGTGAATTCCTCGACCGGCATGCGCGGCGTATGGAAGGTGTTCACCGTGGCGCTTTCGTCGGCGTAGCCAAGCGACATGCCGCAGACCAGCATTTCCTCGGGGCCGGCGCCGATGTGCGGCAGCACGACCTTCGAAAAACTGAGCCAGGCCGCCTGCGGGCAGGTGTGCAGCCCCTGCGCCCGGGCGGCGACCATGATGCTCTGCAGGAACATGCCGTAGTCCACCAGCGAGCCGCGCCCCAGGATGCGATCCAGCGTGAACATCAGCCCGACCGGCGCGTCGAAGAACCGGAAGTTGCGATGGTGCTGCGCGTGCATCTTGTCCTTCTCGCCCTTGACGATGCCCAGCAGGCCATACAGGCTCCAGCCGTTCTCACGCCGGCGGTCGATGAACGGCGGAACCCATTTCTGCGGGTAGTAGTCGTACTCCTCGGGGTACTCCACGGCCAGCGCCGGGTTCAGGTAGACCGCGTCATGCGCCGCGCACACCTTCTCGACCAGGCTGTCGCGGCCGTGGCCCTGCAGGACGTAGACCTTCCAGGGTTGCACGTTGGTGCCGGAAGGCGCGCGGCTGGCCACCCGCAGGATGTGCGCGATCGTGTCTCGTGAGACCGGCTTCGGCAGGAAGGCGCGGGTGGAGAAGCGGCTCTCGATGGCCGCATCCACGCTGGCGGGGTCGCCGATCACCGTGCTGACGGCATGGGACATTGCAAGGCCTCCAGGACGGACTTGAGCTTGGCGGGCAGCGGCACCGGCCGCCGCGTCTCGCGATCCACGTAGACGTGCACGAAGTGGCCCTTGGCCGCGGTCATCGGCTCGCCCTGCACGAACAGGCCCACCTCGTAGCGCACGCTGGACTTGCCCAGGCGCGCGACCCGCAGCCCCGCCTCCACGGCCTGCGGGAACTCGACCGAGGCGAAGTAGTTGCACTGGGTCTCGACCACCAGACCGATCACCGGGCTGTCGTGGATGTCGAGCGCGCCCTGCTCGATCAGGTGCGCGTTCACCGCGGTGTCGAACCAGCTGTAGTAGACGACGTTGTTGACGTGGCCGTAGGCGTCGTTGTCCATCCAGCGGGTGGAGATGGTGCGGAAGGCGCGATAGCCATCGCGCGGCTCGGCTTGCGGTGCTGTTGGTGTCGGATCGCTCATCGCGAGCGATTCTGCCAGCGCGCCGCGTACTGCGTCCCCACTCTAAAGGTGGTGACCTGCGCCTGCACCGTGTCCTCGATCCGCACGCCATAGCCGCCCGCCATGGCGAAGGCCAGCGGCAGGCCCCGCGCCCAGGCCCAGTCGAAAACACGCCGGTCGCGCGCCTCCAGGCCGTCCCAGGTCAGTTTCAGTCGGCCCAGCCGGTCGCCCTCGTGGGGGTCGGCGCCGGCCAGGTAGATCACCAGCCCGGGATCGAAGCGGCGGTCGAGTTCCGCCAGGGCCTGCTCCAGCGCCAGCAGGTACTCCTCGTCGCGGCAGCCATCCGGCAGGTCGACATCGAGGTCGCTGGGCTCCTTGCGGGACGGGAAGTTCTTCTGGGCGTGCATCGACAGCGTGAACACCGAATCGTCGCCGCGGAAGATGTGCGCCGTGCCGTTGCCCTGGTGCACGTCCAGGTCCACGATGGCCACCCGCAGGCCGCGCGGATGCGAGCGCAGCCACTCGGCCTGCATCAGCCGGGCCGCCACGGCCGCATCATTGAAGACGCAGAAGCCGCCGCCCCGGTCGGCATAGGCATGGTGGGTGCCGCCCGCGATGTTGGCGGCCATGCCCTCCCGGAATGCGGCCCGGCAGGCGGCGATCGTCGCGCCGACCGAGCGCCGCGCGCGCTCGGCCATGGCCGGGCTCCAGGGCAGGCCGATCTCCCGCAGGATGCGGGGGTCCACGGAGCCGTCACTGATCGCCTGGATGTAGGCCGGGCTGTGGACCAGGGCCAGCTCGCCATCGGTCGCCGCCGGCGCCTGGGCGAGCTCCAGCTGGGGCAGCTCGGCCGCCAGGCGCTCACGCAGCAGCTGGTACTTCGCCATGGGAAAGCGGTGCCCCGGCGGCAACTGCAGGGTGAACTGGGTGGCATAAAAGGCCCGCATTAACCGAATATTGTCGGCCCGGAGGCCCGGATTTAGGTGAGCAGTACTAGTTTGCTGCGACGCAACAAAAAACTCTTGCAAACGGTCAGGACATCCCTACAATTGCATCCATGCTGCACTGCACCAAAACGGCAAGCCGGGGTCAGCGCAGGAAGATTCACCCTCACTCACCATTGGAGAATTACATATGCTGACCGCTGAACAAGTCCTCGCCTCCCAAAAAGCCGGCGTCGAAACCCTCTTCGGCCTGACCAACAAGGCCTTCGAAGGCGTCGAGAAGCTCGTCGAGCTGAACATGACCGCCGCTCGCGCCGCCATGGCCGAAGCCGCCGGCACCAGCCAAGCCATCCTGAGCGTCAAGGACGCCCAGGAACTGGTGGCCCTGCAAGCCTCGCTGTTCCAGCCCCTGGCCGAGAAGACCGTGGCCTACAGCCGTCACCTGTACGAAATCGCTTCCGGCACCGGCAGCGAGTTCGGCAAGGCGATCGAATCGCAAGCCACCGAAGCCCAGAAGAAGTTCATGGCCCTCGTGGACAACGCCGCCAAGAACGCACCGGCTGGCAGCGAAACCGCCGTCGCCGTGTTCAAGAGCGCCGTTGCCGCCGGCAACAACGCCCTGGAATCCGTGCAAAAGGCCGTCAAGCAAGCCGCTGACGTCGCCGAAGCCAACATCCAGGCCGTCTCGGCCCAGGCCGTGAACGCCACCAAGACCAGCTCGCGCAAGCGCTAACCAGGTCTTGAAGCCAGGCATCCTGCCCCCAGCTGTGGGGTAGGAGCTCTACAAAATCCGACGAACCTCCGCGACACTTTCGTATCGATCGAAGTTTCTCCAGGTTGTCTCCTCGGGTCCTTTCGACACCCTCTAGGGTTCAGGGATCCCTTAGCCCCGATGCTTGCATCGGGGCTTTTTTATTGCGCCCCACGGGCGAGGGAGCGTAGCGACGCTCGCCTCGATGCTTGCATCGGGGCTTTTTTATTTGCGCCCCTTGGGCCCAGCAGTTCAGCCATCCCGGTTGCAGCCGTTCCGGTTTCAGGAAAAGCCAACCGCCGTGCATGAGCCTGTCCGACGGCGCCGGCATTGCCCCCGGCATAATTGACGCTTACGTCAACGTCAATGCAGGAGCATTCATGGAAATCAAGGGCAAGGTCTTCATCGTCACCGGGGGCGCTTCCGGGCTGGGTGAAGGCACGGCGCGCATGCTGGCGGCCAACGGCGGCAAGGTCGTCATCGCCGACATGCAGGCCGACAAGGGCGAAGCGATCGCCAAGGAGATCGGCGGGGCCTTCGTCAAGTGCGACGTGAGCCAGGAAGCCGATGGCCAGGCGGTGGTGGCCAAGGCCGTTTCCATGGGCAAGCTGATGGGGCTGGTCAACTGCGCCGGCATCGCGCCGGCCGAGAAAACCGTGGGGAAGAACGGCGCCCACAACCTGGGCCTCTACACCAAGACCATCATGGTCAACCTGGTGGGCAGCTTCAACATGATCCGGCTGGCGGCCGACGCGATGAGCAAGAACGAGCCCGAGTCCACCGGCGAGCGCGGCTGCCTGATCTCGACGGCTTCGGTCGCGGCCTATGACGGACAGATCGGCCAGGCCGCGTACAGCGCGTCCAAGGGCGGCGTGGTGGGCATGACGCTGCCGATCGCGCGCGACCTTGCGC
This sequence comes from Ramlibacter tataouinensis, assembly GCF_001580455.1. NCBI lineage: Bacteria > Pseudomonadati > Pseudomonadota > Betaproteobacteria > Burkholderiales > Comamonadaceae > Ramlibacter > Ramlibacter tataouinensis. The sequence continues at coordinate 4,315,744 of NZ_CP010951.1, read as the reverse complement.
GCAATGGCATCCGCAACATGACCATTGCCCCCGGCATCTTCGGCACGCCCATGATGTTCGGCATGCCCAAGGAAGTGCAGGATTCGCTGGCCGCTTCCGTGCCCTTCCCCTCGCGCCTGGGCACCCCGGAAGACTACGCCAAGCTCGCCAAGCACATCTTCGAGAACGACATGCTGAACGGCGAAGTGATCCGCCTGGACGGTGCGATCCGCCTGGCACCCCGCTGATCCTGTGACTACGATGCATCTCCCGGCGGCCTTCGGGGCCCCGGCCGAGGAGATGCGATGAAGACCAGGCTCTCGCTGCTGTTCGCAGCCTGGCTGCTCGCCGCCTGCGCGAGCGCCCCTTCCGGCTCCGACCTCAACTACGCCATCCCCGACCAGCCGGAAGGCTCGTCGGGCTTCAGCGCCAAACCCGGCTGGGCCACCAGCCGGTTCGCGGTCGCCGCCGCGAACCCGCTGGCAACGGACGCCGGCTACCAGATCCTCAAGGCCGGCGGCTCGGCCGTCGACGCCGCCATCGCGGTTCAGATGGTGCTGTCGCTGGTGGAGCCCCAGTCCAGCGGCATCGGCGGCGGCGCCTTCCTGCTGCACTTCGACGGCAAGGAGGTCGAGGCCTTCGACGGCCGCGAGACGGCGCCGGCCGCTGCGGACGATAGGCTGTTCATCGGCGCCGACGGCAAACCCCTGGCCTTCAACGAGGCCGTCGTCGGGGGACGCTCGGTGGGCGTGCCCGGCGCAGTGCGCATGCTGGAGGCGGCGCACCGCCAGCACGGCCGCCTGCCCTGGGCGACCCTGTTCCAGCCGGCCATCACGCTGGCCGACCAGGGCTTCAAGGTCAGCATCCGGCTGAACACGCTGGTCAAGGCGGACGCCCACCTGAAGAAGGACCCGGTGGCCGCGGCCTATTTCTATCGCGCGGATGGCCAGGCGCTGGAAGTCGGCCAGGTGCTGCGCAATCCGGAACTGGCCGCAGTGCTGCGCAAGATCGCGGCCGAAGGCTCCAAGGGGCTGCTCGAAGGCGAGGTGGCACAGGCCATCGTGAACAAGGTGCGCTCGCACCCGACCAATCCCGGCCGGCTCTCGCTGGCGGACCTGGCCAACTACCAGCCGAAGAAGCGGGCGCCGATCTGCCACGACTATGCTGCGCGCGGCAAGGACTACCGGATCTGCGGCTTCCCGCCGCCCGGTTCCGGCGCGATCGCGGTCGGGCAGATTCTCGGCATCCTGAACCACACGCCGGCCGCCGGCATGGCGCTCACCAGCGGCATGGGCGGCACGCCGGGGACGACCGGGCCCGTGCCAAGCGCGGACTGGCTTCACCTGTACACCGAAGCGGCGCGCCTGGCCTTCGCGGACCGCGGCCAGTACGTGGCCGATCCCGATTTCGTCCAACCGCCGGCCGGCAGCTGGATGAGCCTGCTGGCCCCAGCCTACCTGGAAGCGCGCGCGAAGCTGATCGACGCTTCCCCCGCCGGCCAGAGCATGAAGACCGCCAGGCCCGGAACACCCGGGACGCCCGGGGCTGCCCGGAGCGCCCACGCGCCCATGCCCGAGCAGGTGGAACACGGCACCTCGCACATCAGCATCGCGGATGCGTACGGCAATGCACTGGCGATGACCACGACGATCGAGGACCAGTTCGGCGTCCGGCAGATGGTGAGCGTCAAGGGCGGCCCCGGCGGCTTCATGCTGAACAACGAGCTCACCGACTTCAGCTTCGCGCCCGCCGACGCCCAGGGCCAGCCCATCGCCAACCGCGTGCAGCCGGGCAAGCGGCCCCGCTCCTCGATGGCGCCCACGCTGGTGTTCGACAAGGCCACCGGCCAGTTCGTGATGAGCGCCGGCAGCCCGGGGGGCGCGATCATCATCCACTACACCGCGAAGGCGCTGTACGGGGTGCTCAACTGGGGGCTGAACGCGCAACAGGCCATCGACCTGCCCAACTTCGGCTCGCTGAACGGCCCGACCCTGCTGGAGGAGCAACGCTTCCCGCCGGCGCTGGTCGATGCACTGCGAAGGC